>DATMBH010000062.1:0-6139 GCA_035559335.1 Gemmatimonadales bacterium | reverse complement strand
GCGGTCGCGTTCCGCCGCCGCGCCTGGGCTGACAGGTTGTTCCAGCTGGTGGTGCTCGCCGGCTGCCTGGTTTCCGGGGCAGCTGCGCTCACCACGCTGGTGAGCGGAGCGGACCTGGCGGTGACGGTGCGCGCGGCGGTTCCGGGCGGCGACTGGGCCTTCGGGATAGACCGACTGTCGGCCGTTTTCCTGGTGGCCATCCTCACCGTCGGCGCTGCGGCCACGGCCTACGGAACCAGCTACCTGGCCGCCGAGCGGAGCCACCGCGCCGTGTGGTTCGTCCACGCAACGCTGGCGGTGCTGCTGGTCGCGATGGCACTGGTCGTGACAGCGCGGGCCGTGGTGCCATTCCTCGCGGCCTGGGAGGTGATGGCGATCACCTCCTACCTGCTGATCGTGACGGAGCACGAGAAAGCCGAGGCACGGCGTTCGGGCCTGATCTACCTGGTCGCGACTCACACTGGAACCCTGGCGCTGCTCGCGATGTTCGCGGCCTGGAGCGTGCACACGCGCGACTGGTCGTTCGCCGCGCTGGCCGCCGCGCCGGCTCTGCCGGCTTCCGGCGCGGCGATCCTGCTGCTGGCGCTGCTGGGATTCGGTTTCAAAGCCGGAATCGTCCCGCTGCACTTCTGGCTGCCTCCCGCGCACTCGGCCGCCCCCACCCACGTCTCAGCGCTGCTCTCGGGCGTGGTGATCAAGACCGGGGTGTACGGCCTGCTGCGAGTGGTCAGCCTGCTGGGCGGCGCCCCGGCGTGGTGGGGCTGGCTCATACTCGCGCTGGGAATTGGCTCCGGGGTGCTGGGAGTGCTGTGGGCTCTGGCCCAGCACGACATCAAGCGGCTACTGGCCTATCACAGCGTCGAAAACATCGGGATAATCGCGATGGGGATCGGCGTCGGAGCGCTGGGCGGCGCGTACCATGAGCCGGCTATCGCAATCATCGGCTACGCCGGCGCGCTGCTGCACACTGTGAATCACGCGCTGTTCAAGAGCCTGCTGTTCCTGGGCGCCGGCGCGGTCGCCAGGGCGAGCGGCACCCGCAGCCTGGATAGGCTCGGTGGACTCGTCAGGCGCATGCCGATCACCTGGATCGCGTTCCTGGTAGGCGCGACCGCCATCGTGGGCCTGCCACCCCTGAACGGATTCGTGAGCGAATGGCTGGTGTTCCAGGGGCTGTTCCGCGCCGGACAGAGCGCCGACCGATTGAGGTTTGCGGCGTTAGGCGTGCCAGCCCTTGGCTTGATCGGAGCCCTCGCCCTCGCCTGTTTCGCCAAGGCGGCCGGCGTCGTGTTCCTGGGCAGAGCCCGTAGCGACGAAGCAGATCGTGCCCGGGAAGCCGAACCCGGTCTGCTGCAGCCGATGCTCGCGCTAGCCGCCGCGTGCGTCCTGTTCGGCGTCGCGGCTCCGGCTGTGGTAATCCCGGCGCTCGATGCAGCAGCCTCCCTCGGTGGGCTCAGGACCGATTCGCTGCCGGAGCTTCCGGTCCTGGCCACTGATGCCACGTGGATCGGCGTGCTCGCGGCCGCCACGCTGGCCGTGGTCGGGGCGATGTGGATTGCGCGAGGCATCGCGCTGCGCGGCCGCATGGTGAGGAGTGACGAGACCTGGGCCTGCGGATACGCCACCGCCGACGCGCGAATGCAATACACCGCCTCCTCATTCGCCGCACCACTGCTCGCAGCGTTCGGCCGGCTGAGTGGCGTGCGCGAGCAGCGCGACCGCGCGGCGTTCGAGACTCACCCAATGGACCTGGTGCTCGACCGGGCGGCGCTCCCGGCGTGGCACGCCATCCAGCGCGCAGCGCTGCGCCTCCGTCCCATGCAGCGGGGTCGCCTCTACGCCTATCTGATGTACGTGACCGCGGCTCTGGTAGCGCTGCTCTTCTGGCTGGCACTGGGACCGCAACCATGAACGCGCTGCTGGCGTGGCTCGCCTTACTGCTCGCCGCCCCGCTCGTGCCGGGTATCGCAGTCAAGACCAGGGCGCTGCTCACCGGCAGGCGCGGCCCGCCCCTGTGGCAGCCCTACCTGGATCTCCGCAAGCTGCTCGGGCGCGGCGCGGTGTACAGCCGCACCACCAGCTGGATCTTCCGGCTCACGCCCGTGGCGTTGGTCGCTGCCACGCTGCTCGCCACCATGCTGCTGCCGCTCGACGGGCGCCGCTCGCTGGTGGAGTTTTCCGGCGACATGATCGCGTTTGCCGGCATGCTCGGCCTTGGCCGCTTCCTCCTGGTCCTGGGCGCGCTCGATACCGGCTCGAGCTTCGAGGGCATGGGCGCGAGCCGCGAAGTGACCTTCGCCAGTCTCATCGAACCAGCCCTGCTCGTATCGCTCGTCGCCCTAAGCGTGTCCGCCAACCGCCTCACGCTGAGCGGCATCCTAGGTGAGGGCCTGTGGAGCAACTGGCCTGAGGTCGCTCCCACCATCCTGCTGGTGGCAGGCAGCGTGTTCATTCTGATGCTCGCCGAGTGCGCCAGGGTACCGGTGGACGACCCGGCCACACACCTCGAGCTGACGATGATCCACGAGGTGGCGGCGCTCGATCACAGCGGCCCTGATCTCGCTCTCATCGGGTACGCCAGCGCGCTCAAGCTGGCCACGTTCAGCGCGCTTCTAACCTCCCTGCTCGTGCCGAGGGCGGAGATAACGGCGTGGCTCGCGGCCCCGATCCTGCTGGCTGGCCTGGCCACGACCGGCGTGGCGGTCGGTATCGTAGAGTCGTCAACCGCACGGCTGCGACTTCCCAAGGTGCCGCTGTACATCGCCAGCGCCGGCGCGCTCGGCTTCCTGGGCCTAATCCTGTTGCTGCGCTAGAAAGGCGACCGCGTGGACTCGCTGACCCAGTTGCTGCTGTTTCTCGTCGTGCTGACGGACTTCGCCGTCCTCGGCACTTCGCGGGTTAGCGCCTGCATCAGAGCAGCAGCCTTCCAGGGGCTGCTGCTGGGCGTCCTTCCACCGGTGCTTCACGCATCAGCCTCGCTCCACAACCTCGCGCTGGCCGCTGGGACGATCGCGGTAAAGGCCATCGTGCTCCCGGCGTTCCTCCGCTGGGCGATCCGCGAGGCCACGATCAGGCGAGAGGTGGAGCCGCTGATCGGCTATCTCACCTCACTGCTGCTGGGCGTCGCGGGGCTGGCGCTTGCCTTCGCCGTGACCAGCGTCCTGCCATCCACCGGGGCCAGCTCCGACCTGTTGATTCCCGCTGCGCTGGTCACGGTGATCATCGGCTTGATCGTTCTCATCACGCGCACCAAGGCCGTGACCCAGGTGGTCGGCTACCTCATGCTCGAGAACGGGATCTACATGTTTGGCCTGACCCAGGCTGAACGGGTACCGTGGCTGGTGGAGATCGGCGTGCTGCTGGACGTGTTCGTGGGCGTTTTCATCATGGGTATCGTGGTGTTCCACATCAATCGGGAGTTCGATTCGATGTCGTCGGCACGGCTGACCGACTTGCGCGAGTGAGATGACCCTCCTCGCGCTGATCCTGGTGCCGGCCGCCGCGGCGCTCGCAGCCTGGTGGTTGAGTCCGGCTGCCCGGTCCAGGCTGCTGCTGGTCGCAGCCGCAGGCCATGCTGCGCTGACCGCGCTATTGTGGAGCCGGGGTTCGACGGTGACGTTAGGTGGATGGCTGGCCGCTGACTCCCTAGGCATGGTGGTGCTCACCCTGGTCACCGTGTTGTTCCTCGCCGTGTCCCACTACGCCGTCGGCTACCTTGCGCACCCAGAAGCGCGTGCCGGGCGCGCGTTCGTGAGCTGCATGCTGGCGTTTCTGGCGGCGGCAACGCTGGTGGCAACCAGCCAGCACCTGGCACTGCTGTGGATCGGCATGGAGACCACGACACTCGCAGTCGCGCCGCTGGTGCTCGATCGCAGCGACCGGCGCTCGCTCGAGGCCGTGTGGAAGTACCTGGTGCTTTCCTCGGTTGGCGTAGCATTCGCGTTGCTCGGGGTGTTCCTCCTCGCAACCGCGCAGCCTTCGGCCGGTGCCGGCCGCCCCCTCATCATCAGCGACATGATGGCGCACGCGCGCAAGCTCGACGCAGCCTGGCTGAGGATGGCCTTCGTGTTCGTGGCGGTGGGATTCGGGACCAAGATGGGGCTGGCACCGATGCACTCGTGGAAGCCCGACACGTACGGCCAGGCGCCAGGGCTGGTCGCAGGGCTCATGGCGGGCGCCCTCACAAGCTGCGCGTTTCTCGGCTTGAGCCGGGTGAGTGCGATCGCGTTTGCTGCTGGACAGGATGCATTCGTGCGCCCCGTGCTGATCGTGCTCGGCGTCGTCTCACTGGTCATCGCGACCGCATTCATCGTGGGCCAGCGCGACGTCCGGCGGCTGCTGGCCTACTCCAGCGTCGAGCACATGGGGCTCCTGGCGCTCGGCATCGGCATCGGCGGCGGGGCCGCTTACGGCAGCCTGCTCCACGTGCTCAACAACGGCCTCATCAAGGGCGTCACTTTCCTCGCTGTCGGTAACGTGGTGCTTGCCCACGGCACCTCGGCCTCCAGTGAGGTCCGCGGTCTGCTTCGGACGACTCCGGCAACCGGTGCGCTCCTCATCATCGGGCTGTTCGCAGTGACGGGGGCGCCGCCGTTCGGCCTGTTCATCAGCGAGTTCGCGATCGTGCGCGGGGCGTTCGCCGAGAACCACCCGTGGATCGGTGGAATCGTGCTGCTGCTCCTCGCGACCATCTTCGTGGGCATCGCGGCGATGATCCTGGAGATGGTCTATGGCGAGCCGGACCCGGCTCCGGTCCGAGCCCCGCGCTCCGGTGAGCGCACGTGGTTCAGCGTCGCTCCGGCGGCGCTGGCCTGCCTGGTACTGATGCTCGGACTCTACATCCCCGCGCCGCTCGCTGAGGTGCTGTCACGCGCAGCCGTGCTGCTGGGGGGACACGCGCCGTGAGCGCGCCTCTCTCTCTGATCCTCAGCAACCGCCGTGCCGCACGGCTATCCGACGTTCCGCTCGAGCCGGTGCACAAGTTTCGCTCGGACGTGATCGATGCGGTCGCCAACGGCTGGCGGATCGTTGCGCTGTTCGGCTCCCCCGAGAGCACCTCGCAGCTGCGGCTCACTGCGGTTCTGTCTGACGACGCGCGCGGGCGGCTATCCCTACTCTGCTCCCTCGTGGGTGAGCGCTACCCGGCACTGGCCACCGACTGCGACCAAGCCTCGCAGTTTGAGCGCGAGATCGCGGAACAGTGCGGCGTGATACCGGAAGGCCACCCGTGGCTCAAGCCGCTGCGGCGCCACCCACCGGACCACGCGCCACCCGACTGGCGCACAGCAGCCGTCAATCGCGATACCTACCCCTTCCACCGCATCCACGGTGAGGAGGTTCACGAGGTCGCGGTGGGACCGGTGCATGCCGGTATCATCGAGCCCGGCCACTTCCGGTTCCAGGCGCACGGCGAAGAGGTGCTGTTCCTCGAGATCGTCCTCGGCTATCAGCATCGTGGAGTCGAGCGCCTCTTGGAATCCGCCGACCGGACGCGGGCCGTGCTGGTGGCGGAGTCAATCGCCGGAGACAGCGTGATCGCTCATGCGAGCGCCTGCTGCGGCGCGCTCGAAGCGCTGGCCCGGTGCCACAAGAGCCCGCGCTCGCAGAGCATCCGCGGAATCGCGCTGGAACTCGAGCGGCTGGCAAACCACATCGGCGACCTGGGCGCGCTGGCGGGCGACGTGGCCTTCGCGCCCGCCGCGGCCTACTTCGGACGGATGCGAGGCGAGTGCCTCAACCTGCTGATGACCATCTCCGGCAACCGCTACGGCCGCGGGCTGGTCCGGCCCGGCGGAGTTGCGTTCGACATCACGGGTGAGATGGCAAGTGAAATCGAGCAGCGAATTACTCGCCTGGAAGATGAGCTGCGGCCGGTGGCCAGCATGTTCTTCGACGCGCCGTCGGTCCAGGGGAGGCTCGAAGGCGTAGGTACCGTGCTCCGCGAGAGCTGCCGGCAGCACGGGTTCGTGGGACCTGTCGCGCGTGCCTGCGAGGTAAACCGCGACGTACGGCACGATCACCCCTACGGCGTCTACCGGTTCGCGCAGATTCCGGTCGCGACCGCGTGGGCCGGAGATGCACTGGCGCGCAGCCTGGTGCGCTGGCTGGAGATCCAGCGCTCGATCGAGTTCGTGCGCGA
>DATMBH010000061.1:0-19661 GCA_035559335.1 Gemmatimonadales bacterium | reverse complement strand
AGGTCGGGTTCCTGCTGAACCGCATCGAGAGCCCCAGGTACACGAAGAAAAACGTCTTCAGCAGGAACCCGACCTCGGCGAAGAAATCGCGCTCCAGCGGCGACAGCGTGGCGAGCTTGTCCAGCTTCAGCCTGGCAAGGCGGTCCACCCCGATGCGCTCATGGTTGGTGAGCGCCACGCCGAAGGCCAGTGCGGCGATGGCGCCACTGAAGCCCAGCAGCTCCGTAACCCCGTAGACCAGGAACACGAACGCCACCGTCGCGAACAGCGTGTTAGGCAGTCGCCTGACGACGTCCAGGGCCCGCAGCCAGGCCGTCGCCCCCAGCGCTCCGAGCAGCGCTGCGAACAGCATTGCCGACAAAATCGTCCCGAGCATCCGGAATGGGGACAGCTCCCCGGTAAGCGCCGCGGTCATCAGACCCACCGTCATGACGATGCACAGCACGTCCGTGATCGCGGATTCGAGAATCAGGATGGTCGAAGTGCGCTCGCCGATCTTCAGCCCGCGCACCATCGGGATCACCACCGCCGATCCGGTGCCTCCCACCGTGGCCCCCAGAATAGCCGCGCTGCCCCACGGCATCTCGAACGCCAGCCTGCCTACTGCGGCACCCAGGAGCATCGTGACCAGGAAAGTGACCAACGTAATGCGCAAAGTGGGACGAAAGGCGCGGGCCAGCGAGGTGAGGTCGATCGCCATGCCGCCCTCGAACAGGATCACCACGAGAGCCACGGTGGACACGACGCTACCTACCTTCCCCAAGTCCTCGGCGCGCACCACGCCCAATACCGGCCCCAGCAGCAGGCCCAGCAGTATCAGCAGCAGCACGTCGGGAACCCGGGTGCGCTCGAACCAGATGCTGAACAGGTGCGCCAGGAAAACCAGCGCTCCGATGGCGAGGATCGTCGCGGCCATGCTGGCAAACTACTCCAGCTTGACGATCCTCGCCCGGGGTGGAATGCCGGGCTCCGTTTCCATGATCGCGACGGTGGCCGGCTGGCCGAACCGCGCCGCTCCGGCCGCGCCGGGATTGAGCGCTACGGTGAAGTCGGGGAAGTCCCGGATCACGGCGCGATGGGTGTGTCCGAAGATCACTACATCGGCCTCCGGATACGCCGCCTTCAGCGCTTCGGGGTCTGGGGAACCGAACTGGTCGCCGTGGGTGACCACGAACCGGAATCCGTCGAACACCACCTCGGCTACACGCGGCAGGCGCGCGCGCAACGCCGCGCCATCGGTGTTGCCGTACACCGCCGTCACCGGGGCGAGCAGCTGAAGCTCGTCAAGCACCGCCTCGATCCCGACGTCGCCGGCGTGGAGGATCGCATCGGTTTCACGGAATACCTCGTGAACCGCCGCCCGCACCTTCCCGTGCGTGTCGCTGATGATGCCAAGCCTCACCGCGCCCGCCTCGAGCTCGACCCCCAGCGCGGCACCAGCGAGACCTCAACGCCGAGGTGGTCCAGCACCCGCTGCACCACGAAATCCACCAACTGCTCCACCCGTCGCGGCCGATGATAGAAGCCCGGCGCGGCCGGTAGCACCATCGCGCCAGCCTCGGCGACCGCTGTCAGATTGCGCAGGTGCACCAGAGACAGCGGCGTCTCGCGGGTAACCAGGATCAGGCGGCGGCGCTCCTTGAGCGCGACATCGGCCGCCCGCTCGATCAGGCTGCGGCTGGTGCCATGAGCAATCGCCGCCACAGTTCCCATCGAACACGGACACACCACCATCCCGCCGGTGCGAGCCGAGCCGGAAGCCGGAGCCGCCCCGCGGTCTTCGTCGTCCAGCAGCTGCACCGAGCTCCAGTCGCCGCCGCTGGCTTTCCTCAGCTGAGCTGGCGTCGCGATCCCCGACTCCTCCTCAAGCAGCCTCCAACCATGAGAGCTGATCACCAGCAGCGTTGGCACACGCTCGCCGGCCAGTACCTCCAGGAGCCTTACGGCGTAGGGAGCACCCGAGGCGCCTGTTATGGCCAATATTACTGGCAGGCTCATCGACCCCTCCGGTTTGGAGTCGGACTTCTGGGCGGATGTGGCATGGACTTCCGCGTCACGGGGCGCGGCGGGCGCTTCCGCCGCTGTTCGGGAGCACGCCTACGCGACCGCATCAACCACTGCCCCGAGCATCACCACGGCCGCGATGATCCCGTTCATGGTAAAGAACGCCTGATCCAGCCTGGCATAGTCGTACGGCCGAACCAGTCTGTGCTCCCAGATCAGGAGGGCCGCCGCGACTCCTATGCCGGCGTAGAACCAGAGGCCAAAGTCGGCAGTGATAGCGAACACCGTAAGTGCAATAACGGCAATGAAATGAAGCGCTCGTGACAGCACCACCGCTCCCGGTGCTCCCAGTAGCACGGCAGCAGATGAGAGACCATGCTCCCGATCGAAGCTCTCGTCCTGGAGCGAGTATATCACATCGAAACCCGCGACCCATGCTGCCACGCCGAGCGCTAAGACAACCAGCAGATACCACGGCGTGCTCCAGGCGCCGGTGATTGCCAGGTAGCCGCCCACCGGCGCCATAGCGGTCCCGACTCCGAGCCATAGGTGGCACAGCGCGGTGAAGCGCTTGGAGAGCGAGTAGCTCAGAATCCAGGCCAGGGCCAGCGGCGAGAGTGCCAGGCACAGGGGATTCAGCATCGCGGCCAGGGCGAAGAAGCCGAGCATGGCCACGGCCACGAGGCCCCAGGCCTCAGCCAGCGACATCCGCCCTGCCGGCAGCTCTCGAGCGGCTGTGCGGGGATTGCGGCGGTCGTACTCGCGGTCGGCGATCCGGTTGAAGCCCATGGCGGCGAACCTCGCAGCCGCGAACGCCAGCACCGCGATGGCCGCCTTGCCCCAATCGAAGGGGTGATTGCGCGCGGCCAGCAGCATCCCCACCACGGCGAACGGCAGCGCAAACACCGTGTGCGCCACCTTCACGAAGTTGGCCCACGCTACAAGCCGCGAGGTCCCGCTCAGGACCTGCCCGTCGGCGCCTACCTGATCGGCGGGAGTCCCAGCGCTCGCCATTTCGAGTCCACCTTAGCCTTCACGTCCGGATCCATCGTGATCACGTCGGGCCAGTCGCGGTGAAACCCCTCCTCCGGCAGCTTGCGCGTGGCGTCAATGCCCATCTTCGATCCGTAGGTGAATGCCCGGCTGGAGTGGTCGAGCACATCCATCGGACCCATCGTAAAGCGCACGTCGCGCTCGGGGTCGATGTTGTTGAGGGCTACCCACCACGCCTCGTCCGGATTCTGCACGTTCACCCACTTGTCCACCACGACCAGCACTTTCGCCAGCGACATCAAGCCCGCGCCCCACAGCCCGTTCATGACCTTCCAAGCCTGGCCCGGGTACTTCTTGTCCACGCTGACGAACACCAAGTTGTGGAAGATGCCATAGGCCGGCATGTGGTAGTCCACGATCTCCGGAATCGTGAGCCGCAGCAACGGCAGGAAGATCCGCTCGGTAGCGTGCCCCAGGTAAAAGTCCTCCATCGGGGGCCGTCCCACTATCGTAGCCGGGTAGATCGCGCCGGTCCGGTGGGTCAGCGCCGTCACGTGCACGCGCGGGTAATAGTCGGCTAGCGAGTAGAAACCAGTGTGGTCGCCGAAGGGCCCCTCGCTCACCAGTGGCTCAGCGGGGTCAATGTACCCCTCGATCACGATCTCAGCCGCGGCGGGGACCTCGAGGTCGTTGGTCAGGCAGCGGACCAGCTCGACCGGCTGGCGGCGCAGGAATCCCGCGAACAGAAACTCGTCCACTCCCGGCGGCAGCGGCGCGGAGCCGGAGTACATCGAGGCGGGGTCGGCGCCCAGTACGATCGCCACCGGCATTCGCTCCCCACGCTCGGCCATCTGCCGCCAGTGCTCCGCCCCCACCTTGTGCCGCTGCCAGTGCATGGCAAGCTCACGGGGTCCCTGCACCTGCACCCGGTATAAGCCGACGTTCCGGGCCCCGGTCCTGGCGTCGCGGGTCACCACCAGCCCCCAAGTGATGTAATGGCCCCCGTCTTGCGGCCAGCACCACAGGTGCGGTAGGGTCCGCACGTCTGCTGCGTGCTCCCGGAGCACAACCTGCTGGCACGGCGCCGAACTGCTGCTCCTGGGCCGTGCCTTGGCCAGATCGAGGAGCTTCGGCAGAGCGGAGAGCATTCCTTTAAACCCTTGGGGCACTTGCGGTTGCACCAGTGACTCTATGCGTGCTCCAATCTCGTTTACATCGCTGACGCCAAGCGCCCTGGCCATCCGCCGATACGATCCGAAGAGGTTGATCGCCACCGGAAAGGAAGCAACGGATCCGGAAGGGAGCACGGGGCGCTCGAACAGCAGCGCCGGACCGCCGCCCGGCGACTTCATCACCCTGTCGGCGATCTCCGTGATTTCCAGGACCGTCGAAACCGGCTCCCTGATGCGGACCAGCTCACCGGCCTCTTCCAGACTGGCCACGAACTCGCGGAGGCTGTCGAGGCTCATCTCTCACCCCAGGTCACTGCGGCAATCCCCCCGGTTAGCAGTTGGTAGGCGCAGCTCTTGAACCCTGCCCCGGCCAGTCGAGAGGCGAGGACCTCGGGGGCCGGGAACTCCAGCACCGAGTCGGGAAGGTACTGGTAGGCCGTCGGGTGGCCGGAGACAATACGTCCCACCAGCGGGAGCACCCGCCTGAAGTAGAGCAGGTACAGGGCGCGCAGCGGTGCGAAGGCCGGTGTAGCGAAGTCCAGGACCACGAGTCTTCCTCCCGCTCTGATAACCCGGGCCAGTTCCCTGAGTCCCAGGTCGAGATCCGCCAGGTTGCGCACACCGAAGCCCACAATGGCGCCATCCATGCTGGCATCCGGGAGCGGCAGCGACAGCGTGTCTGCCGCCACGCGACGCACCTCCAGCTCACGGGCCTTCGCGCCACCCAACCTTAGCATGGGTACGGCGAAATCGGTGGCTATCACCCTGCCAGCGAAGCCCCGCTGGCCAGCGAGCATCACCGCTAGGTCCAGGGTTCCGGCGCAGGCGTCGAGATAGGTGCCGCCAGGCCGGCGCTGCCACTCGAGCCGGGCCACGGCCCGACGCCGCCACGACTGGTCGATATTCAGGGACAGCACCCGGTTCAGCAGGTCGTACCGGGGGGCGATGTCCGAGAAGATGGCGCGGACGTAGCGGCGCTTGTCCGGGGGGCTCGTGGGGGTCTGGCCCACCTGATTCGGACGGCGCGGCATGGGCGTCGTAGATTACGCGCCCGATGCTCACGGGAAAAGACCTCACGGCGCTTACCGACCAGGAAGTCGTGGCGTTGGCCCGTGGCGGTCGGGAGGCTGCCTACCGCGAGCTGGTGCGCCGCTACGAGCGGCCGGTGTTCTCGCTCATCTATCGGATGGTGCGTGATCGCGCCCTGGCGGAGGACCTGGCGCAGGACACGTTCGTCAAGGTCCTGAACGCGCTCGACTCGTACCGGCCCGAATACAAGTTCAGCTCTTGGATCTTCAAGATCGCCAACAACGTCGCGATCGATCAGCTGCGGCGGCGCGAACTCGACACCCTGTCGCTGGACGGCGCACCCGATGCGCGCAGCCAGGAGGAGATCCAGGCCACCGCGCTGCAGGCCGCGGACCGCTCCGAAAGCCCGCTGGCGGAGCTCGAGGCCCGCGAACTCGGCGCGCTGATCGAGCAGGCGATTGACCGGCTGCGTCCGGAGTACCGCGCCTGCATTCTGCTGCGTCATGTGGAAGGGCGATCCTACGAGGAAATCGCCGAGGCGCTGGATCTGCCGTTGGGAACTGTGAAGACGTACATCCACCGTGCGCGCCACGAGTTGCGGGAATACCTCGGTCCGGTGCGCGAGTGAAACCCCTTTTCCCCGGGTGCCGTAGGGGTGCGGAAGGAGGCAGGAGTGTGACCCGTAAGCCGTTGAGTGACGAAGAGTTGGACCTGCTGGTAGTGAGGGCCCTGTCCCGCCTGCCGGCGGTTTCGCCTTCCCGCGGTTTTAGCGACCGTGTGATGGCCCGGGTGCAGCTGCCTCCGCCCCGGCCTTTGGCTCTGATTGCGCGGGCACGCGCCTGGCTATCCGAGCCACGCCGCGCCATCGCCTTCGCGGTGGGCTATGCCATTGCGGCCTCCATTGCCCTTATCATCACGGTGCCGTGGTTGCTCACCAGCGTCCCAGAGGTTCGGACCGCGGCGCAGTGGTTGGGCTCGCAGCTTGCCGCAGCGGGCCGCGATCTGGTCATATCCACGGCAGGCTGGGCCGTGAAGGCAGGCCTCACCGGAGCACTCCGAGGTCTGAGCCTTTCGGATCCCGCCTTCTGGGTCGCATGCTTCGGAGTGAGTGCCGCCTACACAGCATGTGTGGTCGGCCTCCAGAGGGTCCTGCACGCACCAGCAAGGAGGAGCGATGCATCAGCCCGCGTCTCGGCTTAGCATCGCCGCGCTGGTCGCGCTCGCCCTGGTGGCCGGGTCGGCCGGCCCCGCCCTGCTCGCCCAGCCGGGGCGCGAGGAGCTGGTTTCCACCGCGATCTCGGTCGGGCGCGGCGAAGCCACTCTCGAGCTCGAGTTCACCACTGGGCGCAGTCGCACCATCAGCCTGCGCGACGGGTCGCTGCTCATGGACGGGCGGGAAGTGGGTCGTTATGCAGCTTCCGGTTCGCTGGAACGCGAGTGGCGCAGGCTGCTCTCGGAGACCGCGTCGCTCGAGCCCGCGGCGGCGCTGCGCAGGCTGAGGTCGTGGGCGCCCACCGCGGTCACGGGCGACGATGCCGCGGCGGTCCGCCAGATCACGGCGGTGTTCAGCTCGCTCGCGGCGCCGCAGCCCGGCGTGCAAGAAGATCCGCTGCTCGCCGCTGCTGCGGCGCAGGCGCGCTCCCGCTCCGAGACCGCCCAGACCCGCGACCTCGGAATCCGACTTGCCGATCTCGAAGTACTCGACAACCTCGGCCACCAGCTCGAGCGGCTCGGCTTGAGTTCTGGGCTGCTGGAAGCGGTCCGCTCCGCGCCGCTGCGGTTGGGCCACTTCGCGGTCCCGGCCGGCGAACGGGTAGACGGCAGCGTCGTCGCCTTCAAGGGCGACGTGGAGGTGCGCGGCGAGGTGACCGGGCACGTGGTGGCGCTGTTCGGAGACGTGCGCGTCCACGAGGGCGCGATCGTCAGGCAGGACGCGCTCGCGGTGGACGGCGAACTCACGGCCGCTCCCGGCACCGTGCTGGGCGCGAGCCGTGCGATCAGCGCCGCGGAACTGGCAGAGGCCGCAGCGGCACGCCCCGAACAGCCGGCGCGGCCGGTTCGCGAGCTCTCGCCGTTCGACCGCGTGTTCCGCGACGTCCGCAACGTGATCGCGCTGTTCGTGGCCCTCGCCATGCTGGGCTTCGGCGCCGTGTTCTTCGGACGGCGTCACGTGGAAGTGGTGGCGGACACGGTGAGCCACTCGTTCAGCCGGGCGCTGGTGGTCGGCGTTTTGGGCCAGCTGCTGCTGCTCCCGACCCTGGCGATGCTGGTTGTGGGCCTGGTCTTCACTCTGGTGGGCATCCTGGTGCTGCCGTTCGCGGTACTGGCGTACGTCATCGCCGCGTTCCTGGCCGTGGTGGGCGGCTACCTGGCCGTGGCCCATGCGATCGGCGAGACCTTCACCCGCCGCCGCATGGCACATGGGGCCTTCGTGCGCGCGCCTAACGCATATGGCTACCTATTCACCGGTCTAGTCGGGCTGCTCGGCCTGTGGGCGCTGTCGGCGCTGACGGGCTGGATGGGACCGATCGCCGTGATGTTCCACGTGGCGGCCGCCATCGTGACCTGGGTGGCGGCGACCGCCGGCTTCGGCGCGGTGCTGCTGTCGCGCGCGGGGCTGCGGGAGAGCTTTACCGGCCGGCACTTCGGCGACCAGACCGACGAGTACCTGTGGGCGACGCCGCCCGCGACGCCCACCGCCTCGCGAATGAAGATGGACCGGTGAGACGGGCGTCCGCGCTGCTGCTCTCGGCGGCGCTGCCGGCCGCCGCCCTCCCACTCCCGGCGCTGGCCCAGACCTGGCGCACGCTTACCAGTTCGCGCCAGGTCCACGGCGAGGCAGAACTGGCAGTGGACATCCGCTATGCTTCGGGCCGCTTCACCCTGGCAGCCGGAGAACCCGGCACGCTGTACCGGATGGAGCTGCAATACGACGAGGACCGCTTTACTCCGATCCGCAGCTACGACGCGGCTACCGGCAGTCTGCAGCTGGGCACGCGCAGTCGCGGACCGGTGCGCGGGGGCCGGAGCCGCGGGCAGCCGGCTCCGTTCCTGGACGTCGCGCTCACGCCCGCGGTACCGGTCGCCCTCAGCATCGAAACCGGCGCCGCGGCCTCCGATCTGGACCTCGGCTCGCTGTCCATCCGCTCGCTGACAATGCGCACCGGAGCGTCCGAGACCAGGCTGCGGTTCTCGGTTCCCAACCACGAGGACTGTTCACTCATGCGGTTCCAGGCAGGCGCCGCGGAGTTCCGGGCCCAGGGCCTCGGCAATGCGAACTGCCGCGAGCTGCGGTTCGAAGGCGGAGTGGGAGAAGTGGAGCTGGACTTCTCGGGAGAGTGGCTCCAGTCCATGGACGCGGACATCGACCTCGGGATCGGCGAACTCACGCTGTACCTGCCACGTGAGGTGGGAGTGTCGGTGCGGATCAACCGGTTCCTCACCGCCTTCAGCTCGGCCGGGTTGGTCCGGCGCGGCAACGCGTATTACTCGGAGAACTGGGACCGCGCCCGCACGCGGCTGGTCCTCAACGTGGACGCGACGCTGGGCGAGGTGGCGGTGCGCTGGCTGGATCGTTAGGCGGCAGCCACTCAGCCGCGCAGCGCCACCCGCACTTCCGCCCCAAGGCCCAGGCCGAGCACCGAATTGGCGCTCCCGTCCCGCACCGCAATCTCGACCGTTCCGCCTGATCCGACGTAGGCCACCAGCTCGCCCGCCGGAACGTCGCCGAAGGTCCGCTGCAGCTCCAGCTCGTAGGCGCCCAGCCTGACCCTCGCCCCGCTCTTCACCCGGTCTCCCGGAACGTTGCTGATCAGGTTGCCGAACCGGTCAACGTGGATGATGACCCCGGCAAGGTCGTCACCGCGCACGCTCAGCGGAGGCAGCGGCAGGCGCACCGGATCTCGGAGCGGCGCGCCCAAGCTCTCGATCGCGGCCCCGCCGGCAAGCGCTGCCGCCGCGGGAGCAAAGACGTCACGGCCATGGAAGGTGGCGCTCGCCGTGGGCGGCACCGGCAGCTCCACCACCCGCTCGTCGCGCACCTGGTCGAAGAGATGGGTGAAGATGCCGTTGTCAGGTCCGACCACGAACCGACCGCCCACCCCGGCCGCGAGGGCGCGCCGCGCGGTCCCGACCCCTGGATCAACCACCGCCAGGTGCACCGTGCCCGGAGGGAACGCGCGCCAGGCCCTGTGCATGGTGTACGCCGCCGCGGCCACGTCGCCCGGCGCGATGTCGTGCGCGAGATCCACCAAGTAGGCGTCGGGCACGGCGCTGAGCAGTACGCCCTTGACCTCCGCCACGTAGCCGTCGGCGGTCCCGAAATCGGTGAGCAGCGTGATGATCCGCCTCACAGCCTCACCCCCCGCCAGCGCTCCGATCGCCACAGCGCCGCCATCGCCAGGCCGCGCGCCACGGCCGTAAGACCGATCACCCACCACACGCCCGCGGCACCGAAAGCGCCCGCCAGCCAAGCGCTCAGCGGTATCCGGGCGGCGGTGAACAACCCCGACCAGAACATCGGCTGCACGGTGTAGCCGGCGCCACCGAGCGCCGACTCGAACACGATCTCGAGCCCCATAGTAATCTGCGCCAATGCCAGAGCCCTCAGGTAGCTGGCTCCCTCGCTGACCACTGCCGCATCCGAGGTGAAGATCCCCACCATCAGGTCCGGTACGGCGATGAAGCTGAGCGCCACCACGGCACCCACGCTGCACGCGTAGCCGGCGGTGATCCACCCGGCCGCCCGAGCCCGGTCCAGCCTCCCGGCGCCGATGTTCTGCCCCACTAGAGCCGAGGCCGCAAGACCGAACCCGGTGGCCACCATGTATGACAGGCCTTCGAGCTTGTGCCCAATCCCGAGCGCGGCCAGCGCGGGAACACCGAAGGGGGTAATGATCCTAGTCAGAGCGACATAGACTAGCGAGAAGAAGATCCCCGTACCCGCAACCGGAAGTCCCACCCGCACCGCACGGCCCGCGCTGCCCCAGTCGCGCACATCGAATCGCACCAGGTTCCGGCGACGCAGGAGAACCAGTCCCCACACTGTCACGGCGCCGCGCGTCATGACCATGGCGATGGCGGGTCCGGCCATTCCTGCCGCGGGGAGCGGACCGGCGCCCAGGATTAGCAGCGGATCCAGCGCCAGGTTGAGGGCCACCGAGCCGGCAAGCAGCAGCAGCGGCGTGCGGGTGTCACCCGCGGCGCGAAAGGTGGCCTCCACCGCGAAGAACCCAAAGACGGCGGGTGCGCCGATGAGGTAGGTGACCAGGTAGCGGTGTCCAAGCGCGGTGACTTCCGGTGGCGTCGCCATTGCCGCGAATAGCAGCGGCACCGCCAGCGGCCCAGACGCCGCCACCACTGCGCCGATGAGCAGCGCCAGCGTCAGCGTCGATCCGGCAGCCACGGCCGCAAGTCCGTGGGCGCCCTCGCCGTGGCGCCGCGCGGCGACTGCCGTTAGGCCTACCTCGACCATCTGCGCCAGCGAATTCAGCATCCAAACGGCGAAACCAGCGGTGGAGACTGCCGCCAGCGCCTCTGGGCCGAGCAGGCGGCCGACCCAGAATGTGTCCACCAGAAGGAATACCAGTGTCAGGAGCGTGGTCCCGACGGCGGGAAGCGCCAGGCGCACCACGGTCCGCGGCAAAGGACCGGTGGTTAGGTTCGCACCACTCACTGGTTTCCGGTGGTCTCTGAAGCGCGCCGGAAGATTGGGTTGTCGGGGAACTGACCGGCTAGGTCCATCAGGATGCGCCGCCCTTCCTCTCGCAGCGCAGGGTCGCGCCCGCCCTCGCGGATCAGCGCGTTGGCGTACACCCAGCGCGCTTCCCAGCGCGTGAATCGCCCGCTTTCGGCGGCCGTTCTCATTCTCTCGAGAGCACGCGCGGCGTCGCCACCCCCGAGACCCACCAGCCGTGCGACGAACCGTGCCAGCGCCCCGGCGCGCGCCAGGGCGTAGTCGTAGATGCCCAAGCCGAGGAGGCAGTCAACACAGGTAGAGTCGAGCGCCAGCGCGCGCTCCAGATGCTGCTGCATGGCGCGGGCATCGCGAGCCGCACGCCACAGCGAACCACGCAGCTCCGCCTGACGGGCCCGGTAGCCGACTGCCGTGCCCAGCCAGAACAGCGCCTGTGCGCGCGCCGAGTCGTTGCCGGCGCTATCCACCGCAGCTCGCGCGCGCGCGATCGCCGTGTCCAGCAGCAAGTCAATGGTGTCCGCGTTCCAGGTTTCCTCGTCCCGGGCCTCGGCCCACCAGATCAGCGCTGCCGCCGCCAGCACCGGGCCCACCGCCTCCTTGGGGTAGTCCGCTGCCATGCGGGAGAAGTACATCTGCGCCGCCCCGAAGCGGCCCCGGTAGATCAGTTCCTGGCCCGAGAGGATCGCGGAGGGAGAGGGTTCCTGCGCCGCCAGGGTGCCGGCGCACAGCAGCAGGGCGGCGGTTCGCAGGACGATCAGCCGGCTACTGCCGGGCCGGCAGCAGCTGTCTCGGCGATGCGGCGTTCAACTTGCTCGGCCATTCCCATCAAAGCGCGCGAGGCGGGGGAATCCGGCTCGGCCAGCACCACCGGCGTGCCGGATTCGCCCAGCTCCTGGACCCGCGCCTGGAGCGGCACCTCGGCCAGGAGCGGCACTCCCAGCTCCTCAGCTAGGCGGCGGCCGCCGCCCCTGCCGAAGATGTCGGTGCGCTCGCCGCAGTGCGCGCACACGAAGCCGCTCATGTTCTCGACGATGCCGAGCAGCGGGACGCCTACCTTCTCGAACATCCGCGCCCCGCGCAGCGCGTCGCCCACGGCAACCTCCTGCGGCGTGGTGACGATGATCCCGGCCGCGACCTGCACGTTCTGCACCAGCGACAGTTGCGCGTCGCCGGTCCCCGGCGGCAGGTCAACGAAGAACCAGTCCAGCTGGCCCCACGCCACGTCCGCGAGGAACTGCTGGATGATCTTGGTGATAATCGGGCCGCGCCAGATCGTGGCGGTGTCGCGGGGAATCATCGAGCCCAGCGAGATGGCCTTGATGCCGTGCGCCTCCAGCGGCAGGATCCTGCGGTCCGCCGAGATCGGCGGTTCCTCACCTAACAAACCGAGCATCCGCGGTACGTTAGGCCCGTATATGTCGGCGTCCATGAGCCCAACCCGGGCGCCGCGCGAGGCCATGGCGGCAGCCAGGTTCACCGCGACCGTGCTTTTTCCTACGCCTCCCTTGCCGGACGAAATCGCCACGACCCGGCCCAAGTTGGGGAACGCCTTCGGCGTCGGCGGAGGCACCACCTTGGGCGTGGGCTGTGCGGCCGGGGCAGGCGTGCGGACGTCCACCTTAACGGAAGTGACGCCCTCGACTTCCTGTGCCGCCTTGCGGGTCTCCCGCACCAGACTGGCGGGGTCCTGCGAATCCAGGACGAACGCAATGCGCACAGCGCCGCCGTCCTCAACCTCTATGGAAGTGACCATGCCCGCGGAGATGACGTCCTTGCCGACGCGAGGATTGACCACGGACGTCAACGCCGCCGCGAGCCGGGCTTTCAACTCATGATCGTGCATTCGGGAAAGCTAGCGGGACCGGTTTCGGGCGGCCAACACCTGGCGCGCCGCGGCAAGCACCTTGGCCTGAACCTCTTCCATTGTGCCCTCGATGGATGCGCCGGACGCCTTCACGTGGCCTCCGCCCCCGAACTGCTGTGCGAAGGCAGCCACGTCGACATCGCCGACGGAGCGGAACGAGACCTTCACCCTGCCATTGGCCAGGGTGCGGAACATGAGAGCCAGGCGAGTGCCCTGGATCGAGCGGGCGAACTCCACCAGCCCGTCGAGATCGTCGGTCCCCACGCCGTGGCGCTCGAGAGCCCCCGTCGGCACGGTGATCCAAGCCAGACCGACCTCTGGCTCCACCTGCAGGGTGTCTAGCACCTCGGCCGTCAAGCGGATGCGGCCCGCCGGGGCGGTGGCGTAAACCATCTCGTAGAGGCGCTCCGGATCGACGCCGGCCTCGAGCAGCGACGCGGCCACCCGCAGCACGCGCGGCGTGGTGTTGCCGAACCGGAAGCCGCCGGTGTCGGTGAGCAGTCCAACGTACAGCGCACGCGCCACGTCCGTCGTGATCTGCCAGCCGGCGGTAACGGCGAGATCGGTCACCAGCTCGCAGGTCGCCGAGGCGAACGGATCGACCAGACGCGGACCGTCAGGCAGCGTGCCCGGCGAGGTGTGGTGGTCAATACATGCCGTGGGCTTTGGATCACGCCGAATCACTTCCGCGAGCGAGCCCAGCCGGCCCAGATCGCCGATGTCGAGCACCAGCAGCAGATCAGCGGCTCGCAGGGCCGCCGCGGCCTCGTCGCTGCGATCGGCCTTCGCCACCGGCTCTAGCAAGAACCGGTAGCGCTCGGGGATCGGTGTCGGATTGACTATCCAGGCCTCCTTGCCGAGCGCCGCCAGCAGGTGGACCAGCGCGACCTCGGAGCCCACGCCGTCGCCATCGGCGTTGACGTGGGTCGTGAGCGCGACGCGGCGCGCGCCCTCGATGGAGGCGGCCACCTCTCGCGCGCCCTGCTGCCGCGCTGGAGCTACGCTTTCCAGATGTGGGGTATTCATGCCGGGTGGAGGGTACCGAAGCGACCTCCACCCGGCAAGGCGGCATCAATCAGGAGGCAGGGGTGCCGCCGCGGGCAAGCTCCTGTTGCAGCCTCGAATGCCGGCGCCCGTAACCGAAGTAGATCAAGAAGCCGATCAGCAGCCAGACCAGCAGCCGCAGCCAGGTGTCTGCCGGTAAGGTCATCATCAGGCCGAGGCAGCACAGTATCCCCATGATCGGCACGAACGGCATGAGCGGTGTCTTGAACGGACGATCGAGGTCCGGGCGCTTGTGTCGCAGTATCCAGACGCCGGCACACACCAGGACGAACGCGAGCAGCGTCCCGATGTTCACCAGCTGGCCGAGCAGCTGGAGCGGAAGAATCCCCGCGGCGGCGGCGACGGCGACCCCGGTGTAGATCGAGGAGAGGTACGGCGTACGGAACCTCGGGTGGACCCGACCCGCCCAGTGCCCGAGCAGGCCGTCACGCGACATCGAGTAGAACACCCGCGACTGACCAAGGAGCATCACTAGGATCACCGATCCCAGACCGAGCACCGCACCCACGTCGACCGAGATTCGCACCCAGTAGGGCGCGTGCACCTTCTCCAGCGCGTACGCCATCGGCGCCGGGAGGTTGAGCTCGGTGTACGGAACCATCCCAGTCAACACCGCCGATACCACCACGTACAGCACGGTGCAGATCGCCAGTGAGCCGAGGATGCCGATGGGCATGTCCTTCTGCGGGTTCCGCGCTTCCTGCGCCGCCGTGCTCACGGCGTCGAAACCGATGTACGCGAAGAACACCAGGCCGGCACCCCGCAGAATGCCGGACCATCCGAACGTGCCCCATTCGCCGCTGTTCGGTGGAATGAACGGCGTCCAGTTATCGGCGCTGATGTGACCGAGGCCCACGGCCACGATCAGCAGAATGATGGAGACCTTGAGGATTACGATCAGGTTGTTCACTCGCGCTGATTCGCGGATACCGATCACCAGGATCGTTGTCACCAGCGCGACGACCAGCACCGCCGGCAGGTTGATCCATGCACCGGTGAGGTTGAGACCCGCGTGGGAGCAACCGGCCACGCCGGCGGCGACGTTGGCGTCCGTACACCACTGCGTGGGCGCGACGGCAAGTTTGGTCGGGATGGTGATGTCGAATAGCGAGAGCAGGGACACCAGATGCCCCGACCAGCCCACGGCCACTGTGGAGGCGCCCGCGGCGTACTCCAGAACCAGGTCCCAGCCGATAACCCATGCGATCAGCTCGCCCATGGTGGCGTAGGAATAGGTGTACGCCGAGCCAGCCACAGGCACAGCGCTCGCCATCTCCGCGTAGCACAAGCCCGCAAAGGCGCACGCAATGCCCACCAGGACCATCGAGATGGGCACGGCCGGGCCGGCGTGCAGCGCTGCGGCCTGGCCGGTCAGGACGAAGATGCCTGCGCCGATGATCGCGCCGATGCCGAGCGTCACCAGGTTCATCGGACCCAGCGCGCGCTTGAGGGAGTGCTCTCCGGATTCCTCTGCCTCGGCTTTGAGTACAGAAACCGATTTCGTGGCCCACAGGTTCATTGCATGTTCCCGCTATTGAGGTGGCGGACTGGTTCAGGCTGAGAACATCCCGCGCGCCGTCATGACAATGATGAACAGTATGGCGAGCGGACATACATAGCGGATCAGAAAAACCCACGTTCCTCTGCCGGGGAAGCTGGCCCCCTCGCTCGTCAACTCGGCGAGCGCCTTATCCACCGGCCAGGCCCAGCCCACAAACAGCGCGATGAAGAACCCGCCGATCGGCAGGGCGAAGTTGTTCCACACCGTCGCCATCAACGTCAGGAAGTCGGTGTTCACAACGGGAAGCCGGGACAGCGTAGTCGAGGCGCCGTTCGCGAGTACTGACGGGATCGCCAGCAGCAGTGTGCCCGCCGCCACGACGAGTACCGCCTTCTTGCGGTTCCAGCCGCGATCCACGAAGTGGGACACCGGAACCTCGAGCAGCGAGAAGGTCGAGGTGAGCGCCGCGAGCGTAAGCAACACGAAGAAGGCAGCGCCGAACAGGTGGCCGCCCGGCATGGTGGCGAACAGGCGCGGCAGCACGGCGAATATCAGACCCGGGCCGCCCGTGGTCGGATCGAACCCCGCGATCGAGAAACCGGCCGGGAACACCACGAACCCCGCCAGCAGCGCCACCGCCGTGTCCAGCGACGTGACCCAAGCTGCCGCCTTCGGCACTCCGGTCTGCTTCGACAGGTAGCTGCCGTAGGTGATCATGCATCCCATGCCGAGGCTCAGGGAGAAGAACGCCTGCCCCAAGGCCGCATTCCACACTCTGTAGTCGCCGATCCGCTCGGCGTTAGGCCGCAGGTAGTAGCTGAGGCCCTCGCCGGCGCCTGGTAGCGTCAGCGCGCGCACCGCCAGCAGCACCAGGATGATGAACAGCGCCGGCATCATCACCTTGGTAGCCCGCTCGATGCCGCCCTTCACGCCGCCCAGCAGGACCGCGGCGGTGATCACCATCACCACCGTGGTCAGCCCGAGGTTTAGAGGCCCATTGGCGGTGAAGTTGGAGAAGAACGTCCCGATGGCATCCGGGCTGCCGGCCACAGCGCCCGTCAGCGTGTACCAGATGTAGGCGATAACCCAGCCGGCGATCACGGAATAGAACGAGAGGATTCCCACGCCGGCCATCACGCCGATCGCACCCACAACCCACCACGGCGTGCCCGGCTTTAGCACCTTGAAGCTCGCCACCGGATCGCGCTGTGCCGCGCGGCCGATCGCGATCTCCGCGATCATTATCGGGAAGCAGATGAGGAATACGCAGCCCAAGTAGAGCAGCACGAACGCCGCCCCGCCGCCCCGGCCCACCTGCATCGGGAAGCCCCAGATGTTGCCGAGCCCGACGGCCGATCCGGCCGCGGCCATAATGAACCCGACCCGCGAGCCCCAGCTGCCGCGGCTCTCACCAGCCGTCATTCGCCCCCCACTTCCCGGTTCACGAAACCGGCCGCCGCTGCAGATATCAGGGCGGCCGGCAGTTGGAAGGAACCGCTCAAGACTAGGCCGCCCGCCTCTGCTGTCAAGCGGCAGCGTGAAATGGAGGCGGGAGTCTCAGATGCTGTAGTTGGGCGCCTCTCTCGTGATGGCCACGTCGTGCGGGTGTGATTCGCGCAGTCCCGCCGACGTCTGGCGAACCAGCTCGGTATTGGTGCGCAGTTCCTCGATGGTGCGGCAGCCGCAATAGCCCATGCCGCTGCGCAGGCCACCCACCAGCTGATACAGCACGTCAGCAGCCGGACCCTTGTAGGGCACGCGCCCCTCGATGCCCTCGGGCACCATCTTGGAGGCGCTCATCTCGCCTTCCTGGAAGTACCGGTCGGCCGAACCCTCCTGCATCGCCGCCAGGGAACCCATGCCGCGTATCACCTTGAAGCGGCGGCCCTCGAGCAGCAGCGACTCGCCCGGGCTCTCCTCGGTTCCGGCGAGCATCGAGCCCATCATCACGCTCGAGGCGCCGCCGGCCAGCGCCTTCACCGCATCGCCCGAGTACTTCACGCCGCCGTCGGCGATCACCGGCACGTCTCCGGCGCCGGAGGCAGCGTCCATGATGGCCGTCATCTGCGGCACGCCGACACCGGTGACGACGCGCGTGGTGCAGATGGACCCCGGACCCACGCCGACCTTCACCGCGTCCGCCCCGCGCTCGACCAGGGCGCACGCTCCATCCTTCGTGGCAACGTTGCCGCCGATCAGCTGCGCGTCGGGGAAGGCCTCCTTGAGCGCCGCGACTGCCGCGAGGACACCCTCGGCGTGGCCGTGCGCAGAATCCACCACCAGCACGTCACATCCGGCATCGAGCAGCGCGCGGGCCCGCGTCACCGTGTCCTTCGTGGCGCCAACCGCCGCCGCCACCCGCAGCCGGCCGTGCTGGTCCTTATTGGCGTCGGGGTACTGTTGGCGCTTGAAGATGTCCTTGACCGTTATGAGACCCTTCAGGGTGCCGTCCGCAGTCACGACCGGGAGCTTCTCGACCTTGTGGCGCGCCAGGATCTTCTGCGCCTCGTCGAGGTCGGTACCAACTGGCGCGGTTATCAGGCCGTCCGACGTCATCACCTCGCGGATCGGCCGCTCCGGGTTGCGCTCGAACTGGAGATCGCGATTGGTGATGATGCCGACCAGGCGCCGCTTCTCGTCCACAATCGGCACGCCCGAGATCTTGAACCGCGCCATGAGGTGCATCGCATCGCGGATCGGCCGGTCGGGCGGCAGCGTGATCGGATCGAGAATCATGCCGCTCTCTGACCGCTTCACCCGATCCACCTCGGCGCATTGGCGGTCTATGGGCAGGTTCTTGTGGATCACGCCGATGCCGCCGTGCCGGGCCATGGCTATGGCCATCTCCGACTCGGTCACTGTATCCATCGCCGCCGAGACGAACGGGATGTTGAGCGGGATGGTCCGGGTCAGGCGGGTCCGGACATCTACCTCTCTGGGATGGACTGTGCTGTGACGGGGAACGAGCAGGACGTCGTCGAAGGCGAGACCTTCGTGCGCGCGAATCCGGGTACCCATAGCGGAAGATACCGGCCGCGCTCCGAGACGGTCAAGCTGACTCGGCGCTCCCCGGCGGAGGAGGTTCAGACGACGCCGGGGCCTGCGGCGAAGGCACTTCGCGCCCGGGAGCCTTGTCGCCGGAGCCTGCCACCTGGTCCACCACAGCCTTGCCGGCCGCAGCGAGCCCGCTCATCAGCCGCCCGGCCGTGGACATCACGTCCATCGTGCCGCGGATCGCGGAGGCCGACACCTTCCCGGCACGCAGTGCATCCTCCACGGTCTCGGCGAGCTTCTGGAACGGCGACGGCGCCGGCACGGTGCGCTGCCCGTATCTCGACTCGAGGAACTCGATGTAGTCCAGCACCTGGTACACCCGTTCGTCGGGCAGCTCTTCCAGCTTGCGCTCGATGCGCTTCCTCAGGAACTCGTTCATTGCAACTCCACCAGCTCGAGTATCGGGTTGGCGAGGTAGGCGCTGCGGCCGTTCACCACGCGAGCCACGATGGTCACGCTGGCGAGCGGCTCGAGCCGCTGCACCTCGGCCAGTTTCGCGGCCGGAACTATCACGTACACGAAGGCATATTCCGGGGCCGGGCCCCGCGCCAGGATATAGCGCTGGCCCGGGGTGAAGTCGGGCCGCAGCTCGTCGGCGGTCTGGAGCGCGAGGAACTGGATGGTCCAGCGCAGCAGCCTGCCGCGGAACTCGTCAGGCGCGCCGCGCAGCTCGGCGGCGGAAACGTTGGTGAGGATGTTGGCGTCCGAGAGCCTCACCTCGCTCTCGCGTACCCACCCCTGAACCTCGATGCGAACCCAGGGTCCGGCGCGCGAGGTGATCCTGACGGGCAGTCCGGCCTCGATGCTCCCGACCGCGGCGGAGTCAGGGGCGCGATACAGATTGAGACGGCGGCGGGAGACGCCGCGGCGCGGATCGGGATCGGTTGCCGCGGCGGGCGCGGCGGATGCGGTATCGCGCTGCGGCGCGGCGCGCGGGCGCTCGGCGGCCGGCGGCGTCGCTGGAGTTCTGGCCGCCGTGGCGCCGACGCGCTCCAGGCCCGAGGCCGCGACCCACACCTGGCGCCGCACCCTCACCCAGCCGCCACGCCGCTCCAGCGAATCGAGCAACACGCCGCGGAACAGTCGGGCGCGCAGCCGGCCGTTTGGCAGCTCGCGCAGGTTCTCTTCCTGGTTGGTTACGAAGTGGTGTCCGTCCCGCGAGGTGCGGTCAAGCGACCCGCGGAAGATCCAGCCCTCGAGCGCCACCGCGACGTGACCGTTCCGCGGCGCTGAAGCGCTGAATTCGATTCCCGGCGCCAGCCTTCCCAGGCGGGTCCCGCCCGG
>DATMBH010000060.1:0-2450 GCA_035559335.1 Gemmatimonadales bacterium | reverse complement strand
GGTGCACCCGCCGGCTGGACCGCCGCCTAACCGCGGAGTGGCGTCGGCGCGCGCGCGCCCCGCCGCCTGGGTGCCGGGCGGCGGATCCATCGAGGTAACTGTGGGTGGTGGTCCGTGGAACGGCGAGCGCAGGGCCACGGTGACGCTCCAGCTGGGCAGCCGGGGCGGCTCGCGCGCGATGGCAGGTCCGGGTGAGGCTGTGGCGCTGGTGGCGCCGCGGCTTGCGGCGGGGTGGGCCAGCGGCGAGGTGGTCCTCGATCCCGACGAGCTGCTCTTGGACGATCGGCGCCCGGTCGCCGTGAGGGTACTCCCACCGGCGCGGGTATCGATGAGGGACAGCGGCGAACTGGGCCAGTTCGTGGTGACTGCGCTAGGCGTGCTGGCCGAGGCGGGCCAAATCGAGCTGTCCGGCGCTGGCGGCATCACGATCGGCGTGGCTCCCTACGGATGCGCGGCGGGGCGCAGCGGCTGTGCCAGCATCGTGCTACCGCCCTCCGATCCGGTCCGTTTCGGAGCGCTGAACCGCGCGCTGGCCGCCGCCAACGTGCCGTGGCGCTACGGTGACCGGGTGGAAGGCGCCGCGGCGCTCGAGTCAGACGAGGTGCCGGAGCTGGCGGGCGCGCGCATAACGGCCCGTGTGACACTGGAGCCGGTGGGTGCGCGCGAGGAAGACGTGATCGTGCGAGCCGGAACGGCGCCGTGGCTGGTTAGGCACGGCGGCGTGGTTCTGGTAGCGAGCCAAATGAGGCCGGAGGAGACGTCCCTGCCGCTCGGCGGGTCGTTCGTTCCCGCGCTCAACGCGCTGGTCAACCGGGTGGCCCGGGGCGAGGCGGGGACGCTGGAGGCCGCACCTGGCGCGCCGGTGCGGTTGCCGGGTGTGGTGACTGGCATCGAGATCGGGGCGGACACCGTGCCGGTCGAGCCGGGGTCGGTGGTAGCCGCGCCGGCCAGGCCCGGAGTGTATGCGCTGCTCGCGGGCCGCGACACGGCGGCGCTGCTGGTGGTCGCGCCTGATCCGCGCGAGTCGCGGCTCGAGCGGGCTGATGCTGGCCTGGTGCGCCGCCTGTTTCCCGGCGCTGAGGTGGAAGTGATGGAAGAGCTTGACGAGTACGCTGCGCGCCGGTTCCGTGGCGCCGGGCGCAGCGAGCTGACGGGCTGGTTCCTGGCGCTGGCCCTTGCGGTTCTGCTGGTCGAGGCCGTGGTCGCGGCCGGTGGCCTGCGCCGCGGCTCCTAAGATGCCACTGCCCACCGTCATTGCGGCGCTGCGGCGGTTGCCCGGGTTTGCGGACCTGGCGCGAGCGCTCGATGCACCGCGCTCTCGCGTCTCGTCAGGCAGGCTGCCCGGCAGCGCCGACGCGGCGCTGGTGGCGGCGCTGGCGCTGGAGCGTCCGTCGCGGCTGTTCGTGGTGCTCGCTCCGGGCCCGGCGGAGGCCGAGCGCTGGCTCGCCGACCTGACGGTGCTGCTCCCCGAGGACTCGCTGGCGCTGTACCCCCAGCGCGAGTCGCTCGGCGAGGAGGAGCCGCATTACGAGATCGCGGGCGAGCGGGCTGAAACGCTGGAGCAGTTGATGCGCGGGGCCGTGCGGGTGCTGGTCACGACCGCGCGGGCCTCCAGCGAGAAGACGCTGATGCCCGCGGCGCTAGCGGCCGCGCGACTGGAGATTGGGCCTGGTCTTGCTTTCCGCGACCTGGTCGCCCGGCTAACGCGAATGGGCTACGCGCGGGTGCCGCAAGTGCAGGACGTGGCGCAGTTCTCGGTGCGCGGCGGGATCGTGGACGTGTACGGATTCGGCATGGCGCAGCCGGCGCGCATGGAATACTGGGGCGAGGACCTGATCGAAATGCGCAGCTTCGACCTCGCCACCCAGCGTTCGACCGGCGTGCTGGAGCGCCTGACGGTTCTGCCGGTGGATGCCAGAAAGGCCGTTGGAGACGGTCCCGCCGAGCGCCGATCGCTGCTGGAGCTGGTTCCTTCCGGGGCGTTGCTGGTCGAGGATCGGATGGAGGAGGCGGCGGCGGACGTGCTGCGTGCCTGGGCGGAGGCGGAGCACCACGCCGAGGTGGCGCGCCGTCTCGGCGAGGAGGTGCCACCCCGCGCGGAGATCCTGGTGGAGCCGGA
Source organism: Gemmatimonadales bacterium (assembly GCA_035559335.1). GTDB lineage: Bacteria > Gemmatimonadota > Gemmatimonadetes > Gemmatimonadales > JACORV01 > DASXPG01. The sequence continues at coordinate 331 of DATMBH010000060.1, read as the reverse complement.
GGTGTGGAACGCCCTTCGCTCCGGCTTCTCGTGCCTAGCGGTCGGCACGGAACCGGCCACGCATCGGCTGGCCGTTCAGGCGGCCCCTGACATTGCGCGCGACTTGAGGCGCGTGCGCCCTATCGAAGGTTCGGAGCTGCTGGTGTTGTGCGACAACGAGGGGCAGCTCGAGCGCTTGGAGGAGCTGCTCGGCGACGGCGCAGGCCAGCTCCCGGCCGGACTCACGCTGGCGATAGGCGCGCTCGATGGCGGCTTTGCCTTGCCGGGTCTGGTGGTTCTCACCGACCACGAGATCTTCCGGCGCGCGCGGCGGTTGCGCCGCGCCCGCCGC
>DATMBH010000059.1:0-4067 GCA_035559335.1 Gemmatimonadales bacterium | reverse complement strand
CAGGGTGAAGAAGCAGTGCCCGCTGTCGAGGGCCTTGAAGCCGGAGATCTCCCCTTCGACCCACATGACCGGCAGTTGCTCCAGCAGGGCGCGCGCGCCCTCCACCACCTCGCGCACCGTAAAGGGGCGATCGAGGTGGCTGCGCTGCGAGTCGAGGTCGAGCTGCAGGCTCACGCCGCGGCTGCCGCCCGCTCCGCGGCCACGACCGTATTGGTCATCAGCATCGCGATCGTCATGGGTCCCACTCCGCCGGGCACCGGGGTGATGGCCGACGCGACTTCCTTCGCCTCCGAGAACTTCACATCGCCCGTCAGGCGGTAGCCCTTTTCGCTAGAGGGGTCGTCAACCCGATTGACACCCACGTCAATCACCACCGCGCCGGGGCGGATCATGTCGCCGGTGATGACCTCCGGCCTCCCGGCAGCGACGACCAGGATCTCCGCCTGTCGCGTGACCGACGCGAGGTCCCGGGTCTTGGTGTGGCAGATGGTGACGGTCGCGTTGCCCCCAGGCACGTCCTGCAACAGCAGGTTGGCAACCGGGCGTCCCACGATCATCGAGCGGCCGACCACCACTGCGTGCAGGCCGCGCGGGTCGATCCCGCTGCGGCGCAGCAGCTCGACCACACCCCACGGGGTGCACGGCTTGAACGCCGTCTGGTCGCCGATGACGTACTTGCCGACGTTGACCGGGTGGAAGCCGTCGACGTCCTTGTCGGGATCGAGCCGCCGGATGACGCGGTCGAAGTTGAGCGGCTTGGGCAGTGGCGACTGAACCAGGATGCCGTGCACCGTGGGATCGGCGTTGAGCCGGTCCACCAGCGCCATCAGCTCGGATTCGGGAGTGGCAGCGCTCAAGCGGATGGTCTCGGACTTCATGCCGAGCTCGTCAGCGGCTTTCCCCTTCATCCGGACGTACACCTGGCTGGCTGGGTCCTCCCCGACTATCACCACCGTCAGGCCAGGCGTAATGCCCCGCTCCCTGAGCCGCGCCACCCGCTCCCTCAGCTCCTCACGGATCTGCTTCCCGATCGCCTGCCCGTCAATAATGGTCGCGCTCACTGTCCCCCTGCCCCTCTGTCCCTCTGTCCCTCTGTCCCACTGTCCCACTGTCCCACTGTCTTACTTGGCATAATCCACCGCCCTCGTCTCTCTTATCACAACGACCCTGATCTGCCCTGGATACTGTAGCTCCTGCTCGATCTTGCGGGCGATCTGGTCCGAGAGCGTGGCGGCCTGTTCGTCATTGAGCTTGTCCGGAGTCACGATGACGCGGATCTCGCGGCCAGCCTGAATCGCATACGTCTTCTCGACCCCCGTGAACGAATTGGAGATCTCTTCCAACCTCGTCAGGCGCTTGACGTAGGTCTCGAACGCCTCGCGGCGCGCGCCGGGCCGTGAGCCGCTGATCGAGTCGGCGGCCTGCACCACCACCGAGATCGGCGACTGGTGCGGCACGTCGTCGTGGTGCGCCTCGATGCAGTTGATAATCAGCGGGTCCTCGCCGTACTTGCGCGCAACTTCCACGCCCAGCTGGACGTGGGAACCCTCGTGCTCGTGCGTCAGCACCTTGCCGATGTCGTGCAGCAACGCTCCGCGGCGCGCGGCGGCAGCGTCCAGGCCCAGTTCCTGCGCCAGCATCCCGGCTATCCAGCACACTTCCTTGACGTGCTTCAGCAGGTTCTGCCCGTAGCTCGAACGGAACTTCATGCGGCCGATCAGCTTGATCAATTCGGGGTGCAGCCCGTGCACGCCGACCTCGTAGGCTGCTTGCTCGCCGGCCTCCTGGATCTGCTGCTCCACGTCTGCCTGCGCCTTCTTCGCCACCTCCTCGATGCGGGCCGGATGGATGCGGCCGTCGCTCACCAGTCGCTCCAGCGCCAGGCGGGCGACCTCGCGCCGCACCGGGTCGAAGCAGGAGATGGTCACGGCATCCGGGGTGTCATCGATGATCACATCCACGCCGGTCGCTTGCTCGAAGGCGCGGATGTTGCGCCCCTCGCGTCCGATGATCCGGCCTTTCATCTCGTCGTTGGGAAGCGGCACCGTGGAAACTACGGTCTCCGAAGTGGTCTCGGAGGCAAGGCGCTGGATGACAGTGGCCAGGATCTTCTTGGCCTCGCGCTCGGCGTCGCGCCGCGCCTGCTCGCGCAAGTTGCGCACCAGGTTCGCCGCCTCGGCCCTGGCCTCGTCCTCCACCGAGCGCAGCAGCTCCTTGCGCGCCTCGGCCGCGGTCATCCCGGCCAGAGCTTCGAGCTTGCGACGGTGCTCAACTGTAATCCGCTCCAGCTCGGCCTGGCGCTCGGCGACCACCTTCTCACGCTCCGAGGCGCTGTGGAGCTTGCGCTCCAGGTCCTGCTCCCGCCGCTCCAACTGCTCGAGCTTGCGGTCAATGCTGCGCTCGCGGTCCTCGAGCCGGCGCTCGGTGCGGGCGATCTCCTCGCGGCGGCGTGAGACCTCCTGCTCCCACGCTTCGCGCGCCTTGGCGAGTTCTTCCTTACCGGAGAGAACCAGCTGCGTGTGAAACGCCTCGGCGTCCTTCCGGGCGTCTTGGAGGAGACGGTCGGCAACCTCCTGCGCAGTCTCCCGCGCGCGGAATGCCGCACGTCGTTCCGCCGCGCGTCCGACGATGTAGAACACCGCCCCGGCCGCGGCGGCGCCGAGGGCAGCGATAAGAAACGTTTCCATATACACTCCGGCGGCAGAGCGCCGCCTCGAGTGATTAGCCGGGAATCAAGGTACCGATCAGCGGCAAGTTACGACGAATGACAGGGTTGAGACAAGCGGCGAAGGCGCAGGACACAGGGCGAAGGCGGAGTGAGCCCCATACCGGCGTTCCAGTTTATCACGGCGTGGCAGCACGGGAGGACGCTCGCGGTTGACCAAGCCAGAGCCGTCAGGCAACTCTCGCCCGAAGTGCAGCGACGACTTGAGAGAGCCCAGCCTCCGCCCTACGGACCGCTCTGCCCCCTGCCCTCCGCCCTGGCACTCAGCGCCTCTCCACTGGGCCTTTTCCCCGGCGGTATCAGCCTCGCCAGCTCCGCCGTCATCCTTCTTATCTGCTCTTCCGCCTGCTGCGGCGTCTTGCGCGCCTCGAACAGCTCGTCGGTAATTGCCAGGCACGCCAGTATCGCCGCCTTGTGGGTTTCCACCAGGGTACCCGAGGCCAGCACCCGCCTTATGGCTTGGTCCACATACTGCGCCACCTGCCTGGTGTACTCCGGGTCGCGCTCGGAGCGCACTGTGTACTCCTCGTCGCAGATGCGAACCCGCACGGCGTATTTCTTGGTCACTCTGCGCTCCTGCCGTTGCCGCGCTGTTCTTCGAGAAAGGTCAGCCGACTGATGAGGTCGCTGAGTCGGGCGGTCGCGGCCTGAACCCGCTCTTCGAGCGCGAGGTTGCGACCCTCCAGCTCGCCGAGCTTGCCGCCGCCCTCGGTGCGCATCAGCTCCCCGAGGCGAGCCTCGGCCTGGAGGGCGCGCCTTCTCCAGCTCGCGAGCTCGGCTTCGAGCCGGAGCAGGACGGCCTCCAGCTCGCGAATCGCTCCTTCGAGATCAGGTTTCTCTGCGCTTGACGCCATGCCGCTGCTCCGCCAGGCGGACTGCCTTCTCCAGGGCCTTGCCCGCTTCCTCGTCCCTCAAAGTACGATCCGGCGCGCGGAAGACCAGACGGAACGCCACGCTGCGCGTCCCTTCCGGCAGTCCGGCGCCTCGGTACTCGTCGAACGGCCAGCACCGCTCGCACAGCCTGCCCGCGCCCTGCTGCAGCGTGGCCTGCACTTCCGCCGCTGTGAGGCCGGCCGGCATCAGCAACGCCACATCCCGCTGGATCGCGGGCCAGGCGGGGGCTGGCCGCAGTCTGCGCGCGGCTTGCGGCGCGGGCGCCAGCCGGAGCTCGAAACCGAACACCGGGGCTGCCCAGGCGGGGCGGTCGGCCTCCAGCTCGCGGGCCCAGCCGATCCGCGCTCCAGCCGCGGTCACCTCGAAACCCGCGCCGGACGGCGCCACCACTGCATCGGGAGCGACGAGGCGGACGGCGGTCTCGAGCACGGCTTTCAGGTCGAACTGG
>DATMBH010000058.1:0-10013 GCA_035559335.1 Gemmatimonadales bacterium | reverse complement strand
GTGTTCGCTATCGCGGTGGCCGGAGACGAGCGGCGCGGCGTGGCGGTCGCCCGCTCGCTCAATCCGGATGTCAGGATCGTGGTGAGGACCAGGTACGTGCGCGAGATCGAGGCGCTCCAGGCGCTGGGCGCCGACGAAGTGGTCCCGGAGGAGTTCGAGACCTCGCTCGAGATTTTCGCGCGGGTGCTGCGGCGCTACGGCGTCCCGGGCAGCGAGATCCGCCGCGAGGTCGAGGCGGTCAGGCGCGATCACTACGAGGCGTTCCGCGACCGCGAGCGGCCCTACGGTCACCTCACCGGTCGCCACGAGGTGCTGGGTGTCAGGATCGGAGTGGAGACCTGCGAGATAGACCAGGGCGCGGCGGCGATCGGCGGCCACCCGGTCTCGCTGGAGCTGAGACGCAAGACCGGCGCCACTCTCATCGCTGTGATCCGCGAAGGCCAGGTGCTGTACGAACCCGATCCGGACTTCCGGTTCGCCGCGCACGACACCGTGGTGCTGGTGGGCCGGCCCGACGCTCTCGAGAAGGCGCTCCCGCTGTTTCGCGCGGTGGAAGCGCGGCGGCCCGAGACCCCGCCTGACACAAGACCGATCCCGCTGCCGGCCGACCCGGCGATCGGCGCCGAGGGCTGAGTTCCGGCGCGCCCAGGTTGCTACGCCGCGTTCTGCTCCGGCGGCGCCAGGTGCACCGAGAACACAGAGCCCTTGCCGACCTCGCTCTCCAGCGTGATGTGATAGCCCATCAGGTGCAGCAGCGAGCGGGTTATCGCCAGGCCGAGTCCGGTGCCGCCGTACTTGCGGCTAGTGGTGTTGTCGGCCTGCTGGAACGCCTCGAATACCGCCTGCTGCCGCTCCTTCGGGATGCCGATGCCGGTGTCCACGACGTCGATGCGCACCGGCCGGCGTGAAACTGGATCCGCGGCGACCCTCAGCGTCACGCTCCCCTGTTCGGTGAACTTCAGGGCGTTGCCTACCAGGTTGATCAGTACCTGCTTGAGCTTCTGACTGTCAGCGCGGATCGGTTCCAGCCCCGCGGGAACCTCGGAGCGCAGCTCCACCGGCCGATCGCGCACCTGTCCCTGCAACTGGCCCAGCGTCTCAGCTACCAGCTGGTCGAGATGTACCTCGCACAACTCCAGTTCCAGCTTGCCCGACTCGACCTTTGCCAGGTCGAGGATCCCGTTGATCAGTCCCAGCAGGTGCCGGCCGTTGTCATGAATGCGTTCCAGGAACTGCAGATCCTGGGGCGTCAGGTTGCCGGCGCGGTTGCGCAGCAACACGCTGGCGAATCCGATCACCGAGTTGAGCGGCGTGCGCAGCTCGTGACTGATGTTGGCGAGGAACTCGCTCTTGGCGCGGCTTGCCTGCTCCGCCGCCTCGCGCGCGCGCACCGCCTCGGCCTGGGCCCGCACCCGCGCGACGAATTGCCCGATCTGCCGGCCGGTAGAGGTCATCAACGCAAGCAGTGCCGGGTTGGGTGGGCGCGGCTCGGTGGTAAGTACCTCGATCACGCCGATGGTCTGGCCGTCGGCCGCCAGGGGGAACGCGAATGCGGCGTGGAGCCCGGCCGCGAGAGCTTCGGAGGCGCGAGGGGCACTGTCTGCCATCACGATCCGATCCAGCCACTCCGGCTCGCCCGAGGCCCACACGCGCCCCACCAGCCCGACGCGACGGCTGAACGACATCTCTAGCGACTTGGAAATGAACGGCCCGGCGGTATTCGGGTCGCGGCTCCAGTGCGCGACCATGCGCATGGCGTCACGCTCCTCGTCGTGCAGCCACATGCCGGCCACGTGCCAGTCGAGGGCTACTGCAATGGCCTCCAGCAGCCGCGGGCCCCCACGTTCGATGGTCGCCGACTCCGCGATGATCCGCGACACGGCGTATTGCATCTCCAGTCGCCGCTCCACCTCCTTCTGGGCGGTGATGTCGCGCAGGAACATCCGTACCGTGAGCAGTTTGCCGTTCTCCAGTCTCCCGTTGGCATTGCGCGATACCACTACTTGCCGTCCGTCACGCGAGACCAGGCCGCATTCCCCGCCTACCGTCTCACCCCGCCTCAGGCGCTCGAAGTCGGCACGAGCCACGTCGCGGTAAGGCGGGGCCACCATCGTTACGATGGAGCGGCCTAGGACGTCGGCCTGGTCGGGATAACCCATCACCTCGCAGAAGGCGGTGTTGGCGTAGAGGATCGTACCCTCCCCGTCGGTGGTGACGATCATCTCGGCCGCGTTGTCGAGTACGTCGCGCAGCCGCTCCTCCGCTTCGCGACGGCGCGTTATGTCCGAGAACGAGCTGACGACACCGGTGAGCCGGTTGGTAACGGGATCGCGCAACGGCGTGCTGTTGATCAGCAGCCACCGCCGCCCCAATCGGTGCCGCTGAACGCCCATGATTACGTTGCGGGCCGGCAAACCGGTGCGCAGCGTGAGCAGGGCCGGGTGTTCCTCCTTCGGGAACGGTTCGCCATTCTCGCGCACGCCGTTCCAGTCAAAATCAGCGTCCGCCAGGCGCAGGATGGTGGCACGGGGAAGGCCAAGTATGAGCTCGGCGGCCGGGTTGCAGTCCACGACCTTTCCGGAAGCGTCCTGGATCACGATCCCCTCGGCGAGAACCCCGACCACGCTTTCGTAATGGCGCGTGGCCGCCAGGTGCGCCGCCTCGGCGGCCCGCTGGCGCTCGATGGCGCGCCTGACGAAGGCGCTCAGCCCCAAGTACGAGATGATCGCGGCAATCAGGCCCACCATGGTGACCGCGATCGCGCGGCTCGCGCCGGCCCGAGCGCGCGCCAGACCTGGGGCCAGCTCCTCGACTTCGGACTGGTCCATCCGTTCAACCAGCGATCGAATCGAGTCGCTCAGCACGCGGTCGGCGTGGCTCCGGATCGCGGCGGCGGCTGCCTCCAAGCCGCGCTGCGATCGCAGCGCGGCGTTGCGATCGAGTATCTCGAAGCGCCGGGTGAGCGCCGGTTCGAGCGAGTCCAGTCTGGCCGTCTGTTCGGCGTGTTCCGCGACCAAGCTCCTGAGGTCGCGCAGCCCCTGCCACACGCGAGCGCGGTCTTCTTCCAGGTTTGCCAGGAAACTCGAATCGCCGGTAATGATGTAGCCGCGCTGGCCAGATTCGGCGGAAGTGACGTCGGCCAGCAGCGCCTGGAGTGCAGCGCGGGTCTCCTGCGTACGCGCCACGTCGTCCGAGGTGCTGACGAGCTGGCGAATATTGTACAGCGCGTCAACCGCAACGATAGCCAGGATGCCGGCCACGACACCCATAGCCAGGTTGAGACGGGCGCGGACCCCAAAGCGGTACACGCTTACCTCGACGTGAGCCGCTCTATCAGCGCGATCAAGGGCCGCTCGTCAACGATAGGCTTGGTGAAGTAGTCGTCGAAGCCAGCGGCGAGGAACCGCTCGCGGTCGCCGGTCATGGCGTGGGCGGTGAACGCAATCACCGGCGTCTGCTTCAACTGCGGGTCGGCCTTGAGCTGCGAGACGACCTCGAGCCCATCCATGCCCGGCAGCGAGACGTCGAGCAGGATGCAGTCCACGGGCCGCGAACGCAGCCCGGCGATGGCCTCCGGGCCGCTCTCGTACTGGTCCATGTCGAAATGGCCGGCGAGCAGCGCCTCGAGCAGGAGCCGGTTGTCCGGGTTGTCTTCGACTATCGCGATGCGCTTCACAGGATCTCCGGCGCGAGTTGAAGGCTTATGAGCTCTCCCCGGTAATGTGCGTCGTACTCGCCCAAGACCGCTACCGCTTCCACGACATGCATAGTTCGGCACCTCGGCGCCTTGGAAATGGTACGTGGCCCGCTTTCCGCTCTCCAAATTATTGCCAGCATGCTTGCGCGCGTGATGTCCGCGGCCCTACACGGGATTGACGCCTACCCGGTGGATGTAGAAGTGGATGTCGCAGCCGGGCTGCCCAGCTTCGCCACCGTGGGCCTGCCGCAGGGGGCCGTGAAGGAGGGCAGGGAGCGCGTCGCGGCGGCGATCCAGAATGCCGGCTTCGCGTTTCCACTGAAGCGCATCACGGTGAACCTTGCGCCGGCCGACCGGCCCAAGAACGGTTCGGCCTTCGACCTGCCGATCGCGCTGGCGATTCTGGGGGCCAGCGACCAGCTGTCGCTGGAGCGGCTGGCCGGCTGGGTCGTGGTCGGCGAGCTGGGGCTGGACGGCGAAGTGCGGCCGGTGCGGGGCGCGCTCTCGATCGCGCTGGCCGCGGCCGAAACCTCCCGTGCCGGCCTGATCTTGCCGGATGCGAACCTCGCCGAGGCGGCGGTGGTGGCAGGGCTCGAGGTGCGCGGGGCCGCGCGTCTGGCTGATGTGGTACGGCACCTGAAGGGCGGCGAGCCACTGCCGCTGAGCGCGGCGTCGCGCGAGGCCGACGGCGCCGGTGCGGTTGCCGACGACGTGGACTTCGCTGATGTGCGCGGGCAGCAGCACGCCAAGCGTGCCCTGGAGATCGCCGCGGCCGGCGGCCACAACCTACTGATGGTTGGCCCCCCGGGCAGCGGCAAGACCATGCTGGCCCGGAGGCTGCCCGGCATCCTGCCCCCGATGTCGTTGGCCGAGGCGCTCGAGACCACGCGCATCCACTCGGTGGCTGGAATACTGTCGCGCGGGCAGTCGCTGGTCGCCACCAGGCCGTTCCGCGCGCCCCACCACACCGTTTCGGATGCCGGGCTCATCGGCGGGGGCGGCGTGCCGCGGCCCGGCGAGGTGTCGCTTGCCAACCACGGCGTGCTGTTTCTCGACGAGCTGCCCGAGTTCCGCCGCAACGTGCTGGAGGTGCTGCGCCAACCGCTGGAGGACGGGGCCGTGACGCTGAGCCGCGCGGCGATCAGCCTGACGTTTCCGGCGCGCTTCACCCTGGCTGCGGCCATGAACCCTTGTCCCTGCGGCTACCTGGGCGATCCGGTGCGGCCGTGCGTGTGCCTGCCTGCGGCGATCCAGCGCTACCATGGCCGGGTGTCGGGCCCGTTGCTGGACCGCATCGACCTGCACCTGGAGGTACCAGCGGTGCCGCGGGGGGAACTGCTGGCGGGCGGTTCGGGGGAACCAACCGCGGCGATCCGCGAACGCGTGGCTGCGGTGCGCGCCATCCAACAGGAGCGGTTCGCCTCGCGCCCGGGCCTGCACTGCAACGCACACATGCGCTCGCGCGAGGTGCGCGAGTTGTGCCGGCTCAGCGCTGCGGCCGACTCGCTGCTGGCCACGGCCATGAACCGGCTTGGCTTCTCGGCGCGTACCTGGCACCGGGTGCTCAAGCTGTCACGCACGATCGCGGACCTGGACCGCGCGTCTCTCATCGGCCCTTCGCACGTGAGCGAGGCGATCCAGTACCGCACCCTGGATCGGCTGCGGCGGGCGGCGTGAGCTGCCGTGGCGGAGGTGGAACGCACCGTCACCAGCGGCGCAGCAGGCCTAACGTGAGCCCGTAGCGGGCCGGGCGCCCCTGGTCCGAGGTCCAGGTCGCGCCCAGCTGGACGTGCGTTTCGCGCCAGATGCCGAGCGGGCGCTGGACCCGGGCCGCGGCGAACAGGGTGCGACGCAGGTCGACCTGGCCCGCGCCCGGAGTGACTATCTGCTTCCCTCCGCCGGCCTGCAGCTCGAGCAGCTGGTCCGTGGTGCGCCCGTAGCGGCGCGCCAGCAGCGAGACAGCGGCTGACACCGCGCCCGCCTTGGGCGTCACGACCAGCCGCCCGCGCCAGTACCACGGCCCCTTGTAGCGCGCGGCGCTCAGCGCGACGAGGTCCACGCCGTCGGCGGCATAGTCCATGCGGCGGTAGCCCCCCGACAGCTCCCAGCCGCCGCCGATGCCGCGATACAGGTCGGCGGACAGGTCGGTGCGGGCGATCACGTCGGCTCCCGGCGCCAGCTGGAAGCGCAGGTTCACGTAGCCGGACCCACCTAACGGAGCGTACCAGTCGACCGATCCGCCAATGTCGCGCCGGTCGAACCGCTCGGCAACCAGCCCCTCGGTGATCACCGTCGAACCTCCGGCGCGCCGGCCCAGCGCGGCCGTGGTCCAGCTCCACGAGCTGAGCTGCCGCGTGTGACGCTCGGCGCTCAGGTCGAGCCGCGCGAACCAGCGTGTAGTGTCGGTCGCCTGGAGCAGCGCGGCGAGCACCGCGACCTGGATCATCGTGCCTTCTCCACGCTGAAGCCCCGGCGCGTCATTTCTCCCCAGCCCCGCCGTCCGCGGGCGGCCTCCCACAAGCCCATGACTCGCCACCAGGAGTTGAGCTGACGGTAACCGAACGGCTCGAGGCACGCGAGCGCCATCAGCCCCACGATGTCGCGCAGCCGCGCGTAGCGGCGCAGCGTCAGCTCCTCCAGCGCCACCGACGCCACCGACAACACCGCTCCCAGGACGAAGGCCAGCAGGAAGAACGCCAGCGCGTACTGCGCGTTCACCCGACCCAGCAGGAGCGCGAGGCTGAAACCGACGTAGCCGGCGACCTCGATCATGGGACCGGCCATCTCCAGTACGAAGAAGTACGGGTAGGCCAGCAGCCCGATCACCCCGTAGCGGGGATTGAACAGCATGCGGCGGTGGCGGGTGAGCACTTCGGTCAGCCCGCGCTGCCAGCGGCGGCGCTGCCGTCCAAGTACGCGCACCGTCTCGGGGCACTCGGTCCACGCCACCGGGTCCGGCACGAACGTCACGCTGTAGGGGATGCCGAGCTCGCGGCAGTGGCGGTGCAGCCGCACCACCAGCTCCATGTCCTCTCCCACGGTGTCGGTGGCGAAACCGCCAGCTTCCACTACCACGCTGCGACGAAACAGGCCGAAGGCGCCGGAGATGATCAGCGTGGCGCGCATCATCGCCCAGCCCATCCGGCCCGCGAGGAAGGCGCGCAGGTACTCCAGTACCTGGATCCGCGCCAGCAGCCGGCGCGGGAGCCTGATCTCCACCACCTCGCCCTCGCGTACGGTGCAGTCGTTCACGATCCTGATGATCCCGCCGGCCGCCACGGTGTGGCGGTCCTCCAGAAACGGCCGCACGATGCGGACCAGGGCGTCCCGCTCCAGCAGCGAGTCGGCGTCCATGGCGCAGAACAGCGGAGTGCGGCAGTACGACAGCCCGGCGTTCAGGGTGTCGGCCTTGCCGCCGTTCTCCTTGTCGATCACCCACAGGTTGCGGTAGCGGCGGCTGTGGTAGATGCCGCGCACCGGCTGGTGTGGCAGCCGCGCCGTGGGGGCGCGGCGCGCGGGTGCCATGTCGAAGGCGTTGATCAGGCGCTGCAGCGTGTCATCCTTCGAGCCGTCGTTCACTACGATCACCTCGAAGTCGGGATAGCGCAGCGTCAGCAGCGAGCGCGCCGCCTCGACGCACACCGCCGACTCGTTGTAGGCCGGCGCGATCACGGTGATGGGCGGCAGGGCCCCGGCGCCTATCATCTCGTCCACGTCCACGGTCTTGAGGCGCCTGCCGTAGCGGCGCAGCCCGCGGAACGAAACCACCGTGGTCAGCAGGTAGAACGCGTTGAGCAGCACGAAGTATCCCAGCACGAGCGCGTTGAGGTAGTCGAGCAGGCGCAGCGCGATCGCGCTCATGCGCCCTCCAGCTCCGCCAGAGCCTGCCCGGCCGCCGCCGCGCCGGGGCTGCTGGAGCCGGCCAGCGACTGGAGCAGCGCCACCAAGCCGGCCGAAGCCAGCGCCCGCGCCACCTCCAGCACTACCCACGGAGAGTCGTCCGCGAGGCGTGGCAGTAGCGCGGTCACCTCGCCTGGTTCGGCGATCGCCCCGAACGCGCCGGCGGCCTGCGCCCGCAGCACCGCATCGGCCGAGTCCAGATGCCGGCGCACTGCGTCGAGATGCTCCGGCCGTCCCGTGGCGCGCAGCAGTCTCAGGCAGGTGGCGCACAGGTCGCGGTCGGAGGAGGCGCGCAGGATCCTGGCGGCGGTGTCGGCCGCGGGCAGATCGTTGAGGGCCCGCAGCGCCTCGCCGGCCACGGCGCGCGCCTGCGGCGGGTAGGCCGGGTTGGCTAGTGCCTCGCGCAGGGCCGGCGCAGCGGCCGGCCCGATGCCGGCCAGGAGCGCGCTAAGCGAGGCGCGGTTCCAGGAGTCGAACCGCGGCAGCCGCGCCAGGATCTCGGGCGCCCAGCGCGCGTGCTCCCGATGGGCCAGGGCGCGGGCGGCTGTCATGGCCACCAGGGGCGATGGATCGTCGAGGGCGCGCACGACCTCCGCAGCATACTGCTTCATGCCTAACAGGCCGAGGGTGTGCACGGCGACGGCGCGCCGCGCCTCGTCCCGGGCGCGGGCCCGCCGCACGAGACGAGGCAGCCACGGAGCAGCCGCCTCGGCGAGGGCCAGCCGCTCCGCCCCGCGCACTCGGCTTGCATAACGGGCCAGGAAGTCGGTGAACAACGTTGCGCGTGAGTCCGGGACCAGTGCGTGCAGCCGCGACGGCGGCTCGTCGCCCGCCATCACGTCGAGCAGCACCGCGCTCCACTGCGCCTCCAAACGCTGCCAGCGCCGCGCCACCAGGGCGTTGCGGGCCCGGAGGTACAGCGCGACCCCGATGACCAGCGCGGCCAGCGCGGTCAGCGTGATGACCGCCGCGACCAGGCCGCCGAGCAGCCGGTCGCCGCCCGGCACCATCAGCCGGCGCGCACCAGCCGCCTGACCCGCGCCACCAGTTCGGCGGGAGAGAACGGCTTTACCACGTAGTCGGTGGCGCCCAGCGAGAAGGCCCGCACCATTTCCTCCTCGACGCCCAGCGCAGTAAGCATGAGCACCGGGACCTCAGCGGTAGCCGCGGTGCCGCGGATCCGCTCCAGCACCTGAAACCCGTCGAGCCCGGGCAGGTGCACGTCCAGGACCACCAGGTCCGGCGCTTTCGCGGCCACGCGCTCCAGGGCTTCGGTGCCGCTGGTTACGTGCTCGACCGTGAAGCCGGCGCGCGAGAGGCGGTGGCGCACCACGGCGGCCGTCAGGTCGTCGTCTTCGACCACCAGCACGCTTCGCGCAGCCTCGGCGGCCGGTTGCCGCGGCGCAGTCCCCATCGGCTGCGCGCGTGCCTGGTGCGCTCCGGCAGCCCTGGCCTCGAGCTGGGCCCCCGCGATGGCGCCCAGCTGTTTCGGATCCAGCGGCTTTTCCAGGATCGCGCTGCAGCGCAGCGCCTCGAGTTCTTCCCGGACCAGGGGCCCGAGGCGCGCTGTTATAGCGATGACAGGGAGGTCGGCGGTGCCTGACTGATCCCTGAGCTGGCGGAGCAGCGACCGGCCGTCACCGTCAGGCAGCACCAGGTCGAGCACCACCAGATCCACGGCCGTGCTTGCCAGTTGAGCCAGAGCCTCGGCGATCGTGCCGGAGGCCAGTACTCGCCTTCCGGGCGCCGCGAGCGCCACCGCCACCAGCTGCTGGATCGCGGGGTCGTCGTCAACTACCAGGATGGTCCGGCGCGGTGCCGTCCCGGCCGCGACGTCTCTGAGAATCGCGGCCAGAGAGCTCGCCGCCGCGTGCAGCTCGTCGTCGGCCGCCAGCTCCACGGCTCTGGCCGCGTCGGAGATTTCCGGAAATCCGTAGCTGCCGCCGGAGCCGCGCAGCTCGTGCGCCACGGCGCGCAGCCGCAGGGCGGCGGCGTCGCGTTCCGACTCCATGGCGCGCAGCTCGGCTTCGATGCGCTCGGCGTACGCCGGCAACCGCCCGCGGTACGCGGCAACGAGTGCTTCGATGTCGGTCACGTGCACCCGCGACTGCGGGGGGTTAGCGCTTCCTGGCGTTGAACCCGAGCAACTGTCCCTGAAATGCGACCGAGCCGCTTAGCGTCCTGCCGTCGGTCGAGAGGTTGCCTTCGGCCGTCGCTTCTTCGCCGTCGGGTGTGTCGATCACAATGCTCACCTGCCGTCCGCGGATGGTCACCGTGCGCACGGTAGCCGGCGTCATGCCCTGTGGCGCAACCGAGCCACCCCAGCTGGAACCGCTCAGGGTGAGCACCATCTCGCCCCCAATGACCTGGCCCTGAACGTCCAGCGTGAAATCCCAGCTCCCCACCAGGTCCGAGG
>DATMBH010000057.1:0-4209 GCA_035559335.1 Gemmatimonadales bacterium | reverse complement strand
GCCGGGGCCCCGGCGGCAAGACCCACGCGCCCGCTGGCCGGCCTGAGCATTGCGCAGCAGGCCGAGGATCTCGAGCTGCTGGAGAGCCTTGCTGTAGCGCCGGCCGTTGCGCCCGTGGGACCGGCTGCGGCGGCGGCCGCGCCGGCGCCGGATCCGGTCGGCACGCTCGCTGACTGGCTACTCGACCAGAGCGTGCTGTCCCAGGCTCAGTGAGGCGCCGAGATGCCGATCGGAACCTTGCTGTTGTCGGGCTCCATCCTCGGCGGACTAGGCGTGGGGTTCGCGTTGCTGATCGCGCTGGTGCGCCGGCGGTTCTTCGTGTGGGAAGACCCCCGCATAGACCTGCTTGCCGCGATGCTGCCGGGAGCCAACTGCGGTGCGTGCGGTCACCCCGGTTGCCGCGCGTTCGCTGAAGGCGTCGTGGCGGGAAAGAACGCGCCGGCCGAGTGCACGGTGTTGTCGCCTGACGGAGTTGCCGAGGTGGCGGAGTACCTCGGCATCGATGCCGGGGTGGCGAACAAGCGCGTGGCGCGGCTGCACTGTGCGGGTGGCTGTGACGTGGCGCCGCGACTGGCCGAGTATCGCGGTCGCATGACCTGTGCGGCCGCGGCGGCGGTGGCGGGCGGCGGCAAGGCGTGCCCATGGGGATGTTTGGGTCTTGGGGACTGCGAGGTCGCGTGCGACTTCGACGCGATTTACATGAACGAGCAGGACCTTCCGGTGGTGATTCCGGAGAAGTGCACCGCCTGCGGCGACTGCGTGGAAGCGTGCCCCAAGGATCTGTTCGAGATCCTGCCGCTCGAGGCAAGGTTGCTGGTGCAGTGCAGGAATCCTGTGGAGGGTCCGCGCGCCGAAGCCATGTGCAGGGTGGCGTGCAACTCGTGTGGCAAATGCGCGCTCGATGCACCGGGGGTCATTACGATGAGCAACGGATTGCCGGTGGTTGACTACGCGGCGGCGGACCGTGCCGGCCCCGAGGCCGTGGCGCGGTGTCCAACGGGCGCGATCGTGTGGCTGGAAGGGGCGCAGTTCGCCGGCAAGACCGCTACGGCAGGGGCAGTTACAGGAGCCGCGGCATGAGGAACGGGCCGAAGTATCCGGGTGTGCCGGCCACCGTGGACGGCAGCACCGCTGTGGTGGAGATGGAGACCGCCGCCAGCGAGGGTGCGGGAGCGTATCCGATCACGCCCTCGACCCAGATGGGCGAAGGGTGGGCGCTGGCGGTGGCCGCCGGCAAGAAGAACGTGAATGGACGCCGGTTGATCTTCTTCGAGCCCGAGGGCGAGCACGCCGCGGCGGCGGTAACGGCGGGCATGAGCATGGTGGGATTGCGCGCCACGAATTTCTCGAGCGGGCAGGGCATCGCCTACATGCACGAGTCGCTGTACGCGGCGGCGGGCAAGCGGCTGACCTATGTGTTGAACATCGCCGCCAGGGCGATGACCAAGCACGCGCTCAACGTGCACGCTGGCCACGACGACTATCACGCGATAGACGACACCGGGTTCTTCCAGCTGTTCGCCAAGAACGTGCAGGAGTCCGCCGACCTCAACCTGATCGCACACCGGATCGCGGAGCTGGCGCTGACGCCCGGCGTGTGCGCGCAGGACGGGTTCCTGACTAGCCACGTGATCGAGTCGGTGCGGCTGCCGGAGCGGGCGCTGGTGAAGGAGTACCTGGGTGACCCGGCGGACATGATTGACTCGCCGACGCCGGCGCAGCGGATGGTGTTCGGAGAGCGCCGCCGCCGCATCCCCGAGCTGTTCGACTTCGACTACCCGGCGATGCTAGGCGTGGTGCAGAACCAGGACAGCTATGCTCAGGGTGTGGCTGCGCAGCGCCCCTTCTACTTCGACCATGTGGCGGCGCTCGCGGACCAGGCGATGGATGAGTTCGCGGCGCTCACCGGGCGGCGTTATGCACGCGCCACCGGTTACCGCATGGACGATGCCGAGTTCGTGCTGATGGGACAGGGCTCGGTGGTGTGGAACATGGAGGCGGCCGCGGACTGGCTGCGCAGGGAGCGCGGGCTGAAGGTCGGCGTCGTGAACGTGACCATGTTCCGGCCGTTCCCGGCGGACCTGATCAGCCGCTTGCTCAAGGGGAGGAAGGCGGTGACGGTGCTGGAGCGCACCGACCAGCCGCTGGCCGTGGATGCGCCGTTGCTGCGCGAGGTGCGCGCGGCGATGAGCAAGGCGCTCGAAAACGGACGGGCCAGCGGCACGCAGCCGCCGCACGCCGGCGTTGCGGCCTGCCGTCCGGAGGAGGTGCCCGAGTTTCACTCTGCCTGCTTTGGCCTTGGCAGCCGCGACCTCCAGCCGGGCGACATAGTAGCGGCGGTGGACAATATGCTTCCGAGCGGTAAGCGGCTCAGGCAGTGCTACCTCGGGATCGACTTCGTCAGGCTCGGTACCCGGCTGCCAAAGCTCCAGATCTGGCAGGAGCAGCTTCTGGATGCGTATCCGCACTTGAAGGACCTGGCGCTGGCGAGTGCGGGTGACATTGATCTGCTGCCGCCGGGCGCCACCGCAGTCCGGATCCACTCAGTGGGTGGCTGGGGTGCCATAACGATGGGCAAGAACCTCGCCATGACGGCGGGACAGCTACTCGATCTGAAGATCAAGGCCAACCCCAAGTACGGTTCCGAGAAGAAGGGTCAGCCGACCACTTTCTACGCGGTGTTGGCGAAGGAGGATATCCGGACCAACTGCGAGCTGAAGAAAGTGCACGTGGTGCTCTCGCCGGACCCGAACGTGTTCCGTCACTCGAACCCGGTTGACGGTCTGGTCGAGGGCGGAGTGTTCATTATCCAGACCGATCTCGGGCCGCAAGCGTTATGGGACAGCTTTCCCGCGGCGGCCCAGCGCACGATCAGGGAGAAGAAGATCCGGGTGTTCGGTCTGGACGGGTTCGCCATCGCCCTCTCGGAGGCCTCGGACCCGGAGCTGCGCTACCGGATGCAGGGTGCCGCATTCATGGGTGCGTTCTTCCGCGCCTGGAAGAGCGAGCCAGCGTTGAGCGAGGCGGAACTGTTCGCTGGCATCGAGTCGCAGCTGAAGAAGAAGTTCGGGCACCTGGGCGAGCGTGTGGTGGCCGACAACCTGCGCGTAATCCGGCGCGGCTATGACGAGGTGCGCGAGCTGGACGTCGCCTCGCTGTCCGACAAGACGGTCGAGCACGGCATGCTGCCGGTGCTGCCGCAGGCGATGGAGTCTCCGCTCGCGTGCCCGGGTGTCGGGAACCCGGGGCGGTTCTGGGAACAGGTGGGCTTCCTGTACCAGATCGGAGCGGACCCGATCGCCGATCCGTTCGCGGCGATGAGCGCGATGCCTGCCGCGAGCAGCGCGATGCGCGACATGACCCATGTGCGCATGGAAGTTCCCGAGTTCATCCCGGACCGTTGCACCGGCTGCTCACAGTGCTGGGTGCAGTGCCCGGACGCCGCGATCCCCGGAGTTGTGAGTGAGGTCGAGGCGGTGATCGAGGCCGCCATCGCGAGCGCAACCGACGGCCGGCCGCTGGACCGCGTTAGGCAGATCGCGAAGCCATTGGCGCGCGAGGCCCGGCGGCTGCTGGCCGGGGTGCCGTTCACGACGTTCGCGGCGATCCTGTCGCAGGCCTACGGAACCGTGGTGGACAAGATGGGCCTCGACCCGGAGCGCCGTGCACTCCTGGACGGCGAGTTCGCGCGAGTCTATTCGGCGCTGGCCGACTTCCCGCTCGCGAAGACTGCGCCGTTCTTCGACGTGCCCGAATCGAAGCAGAAGGGGACCGGCGGGCTGCTGTCAATAACGATCAACCCCGAGGCGTGCAAGGGGTGCAACCTGTGCGTTGAGGTGTGCCCGGACGGAGCGCTGGTGACGGTGAAGCAGGACGAGGCGATGGTGGAGAAGCTGCGGCGCAACTGGAAGTTGTGGCAGCATCTACCCGAGACACCAGAGCGGTTCATCAACGTGTCCAGCATGGAGGAGGGGATCGGCGTTCTGTCCTCGCTGCTGCTTAAGAAGTCGGTGTACCGGGCGATGGTGGGCGGCGACGGCGCGTGCATGGGATGCGGCGAGAAGACGGTCGTGCACCTGGTGGTAGCGGCGGTGAAGGCTTGGATGCAGCCCAAGGTGGCAGCGCACATAGCTAAGCTCGACGACCTCATTGCCCGGCTCGATGCGCGGGCGCGCGAACTACTGGCCTCGGGTGCGGACCTCGAGGCGG
>DATMBH010000056.1:0-3660 GCA_035559335.1 Gemmatimonadales bacterium | reverse complement strand
ATGCATTGATGCTCCCCGCCACTCGCTGAGAGAGACGTCCATGATCGCCTTGGGACTCGCCCTCCTGTTGCAGCAACCGGCGCCCCCCAGCCCGGGCGTGGGCGGACGCGACGCCACGGGCAGTGTTTCTGGAGGTATTGCGACCGCCGCCACGCGGGAGCTGCTGGGTCACCCCGACGTCGCGACGACCATGATTTACACCCATGTCCTGAACCAGGGCGGGCTAGGGGTACGCAGCCCGACGGATGTCCTGGCGCCCCGGGCCCGGGGCCCGCAGTTATAACGGTTCGCTTGCGCGCGCACTGCGAGAGACAACATAGGGGGTAGGCCGTGCAAGCCAAATCAGGGTTAGGCAACACCCGAGCGACTCTATGTCCGTGGTCCAAAGTCCGACCCATGAAGCACTGGTTGCGCTGGCGACGCGCCATCTGGCCGCAGCGTACGGCGACGCCTGGGTCGCAACGGCAATGCTGCCTCTATCCGAGCCAGACGGCCTGTTCTGCCGCGCTGGGCGCTCCGACGGTGTCGGCGTGACGGGCGGACCCGCATTCATCTTTGCGTATCGTGCCACAGGCCGGTGCCTCGTTGTATCCGAGCTCGTGCTCGATCCGCACTGGCAGGAGCGCGCGCGCAGCGACAAAGCGTTTGCGGCTGCCTTGGCGCTGCCAGATATGGCGGTGCCGTTCCACCGGGAAATCTGGACCCAAGTGGCGCAGGCCAGTGTTCGCGCCGCGAAGCCGATCAAGGCACCGTAGGGTGTTGCCTAACTTGCGGTTGGAATTGTCGAGCCGGCTGGCCGCGCCGCGGCGGCTGAAGTAGAATCGTAGCGTTCCCGAGGCGGCGCGGCCAAGGCGCCGGCTCGCAATTCAACCGCTATCCGTTAGGTGGCAGTGCTGACAGTCAATGGAGGACACGCTGTGCGAAGTCCTGACGCAGCGACAGTCCGTGCAATAGTGCTAGCTCTCGGTACCGCCCTTGCGGGGGCCATGGCTGGCTTCGGGTTCGCACGGGGTCGCGCCGTTGATCGGTTCGTCACAGTCAAGGGCATCTCTGAACGTGAAGTTCGCGCGGACCTTGCTCTGTGGCCCCTGAGACTGGTGGTCGCCGATAACGATCTCGGCGTTGCGTACCGGCGCTTGGACGCCCAAGTCGGCCTGATTCGGCGTTTTTTGGCTCGACACGGTGTCGATACCACAGGTACGGAGCTTCAGGATTTCTCGGTGAGCGACGCTTTTGCGAACCAATACCGCAGTGCCCAGGGTGTAGGAAGCCGGTATGTGATCCACCAGACTCTGATGGTGCGGTCGGAAGACCCGGAGCGTATTCTCACGGCCAGTCAACGAGTTGGTGAGCTCGTGCAGGCCGGTGTGGTGTTCTCGTCAGGGGAGGAGTACGGCGCTGGCGGCCCGACCTTCGTCTTTTCCGGCCTAAATGCACTCAAGCCTCAGATGATCGGCGAAGCCACCAGCCGAGCGCGAGAGGCCGCCCAGCAGTTTGCGGTTGACTCGCGCAGCCGCCTGGGCCGAATCAGGCGCGCCAACCAGGGGGTCTTCGAGATCCTTCCGCGCGATCAAGCGCCGGGCGTCACCGAGGCTGGCCAGATTGCCAAGACGGTTCGGGTAGTGAGTACAGTGGAGTACTTTCTCCGCTGACGCGCTGCGCCCCTGATGGGGAGCGCGCGACCGCGGCAACGACGCGCTTGAGACGCGGGATCGAGTATGAGAGGCGTCCCCTGGAAACGTCGGCGCGGTATCGGCAGTATCGGGCGCTGGCGCCGTAACACGCGCTGAAGTGCAGCCTAGCCCTGGGGAGAGGTTCTACTCCCACAAGTTGCTCGGAATAGCGGGCCCTGAGTGCCCGGTTCCCGAGTGTCGGTCCCCGGGCCCGACCATGAGTACCGGGTGGCTCGAGGGTGGCGGCTGGATGGAGTTCACCTGCCCTGAACACGGTCCAGTGTGCAGCCTGTGGAAAGGGACCCGATGGGACCCGCTGATTCGCGAGATTCTGAGCGAGCGGTCCACGCACGGTTCCTAGGTGCTCGCCCTACTCTCCCTCGGACGCCGGCGCTTGACACGGAAGCGGAGCCCGGGCGCGTGACCGGCCCAGCGCCCGAGCGCTGGCTGGCGCCGGCGCGGCCGACAAGGAACTATTGTCGCTGTATGCCGACGGGCGGGTCGCCCGCAGCTCATTGCCAATCCGTTATGTGGCGCCACGCGGACCCTGATCCATGAATCGACAGTTAGCAGCTGCCATCCCATGCGTCTCGATTCTAGCCTGTTGCGCTGCCCCCCAAGAACGGCGGGCCGTGTCCGCAGATACCACAGCTGGCCTAGCCATCCAGCCGTTCGCTGATTCAGGCCGAGTGCCTGATTCCCTCTTTGTGCTCGCTGGTGTCTGGCTTGGTGCTGATAGCGCCGCCGTGCGCAGGCTACTTGGCACTCCGGCGGGGATCACCACCGACGCTGCCACCGAAACGCTCGGCTACACCTTCACAACCTGGACCTATCCGGAGCTCACGGTAACGTTCGCCGATAGCGCAGTCGCATACGTGACCTGCACGCACGGCAGTTGCAAACTGCCCAATGGCATCGGGATCGGCATGAGCCGCCGAGCCGTAGAGGGCCGCTTGGGTCCACCAGCCGTGCTGCCCCGGCGGGAACCACCGGATCGTGCATCGTATGTTGGTCGCGCTTCGGATTGCGGGATAACCATCGAGTATCGCGACGACCGGGTTCTCGCGCTCAGGCTCTGGTGTGACTACTCGTGAGCCAGAGTGCCACCTAACAGCGATTGGCAGCTGTCCGCGCGGCCGCCGGAAAGGCGTGGGCAGTCGCCGCTGCTAGGTGCGGCCGCAGCCGCGCTAACTGGCGCATCGGCGAATGAAGGGCTAGTTTAGCATCGGACACACGCCGCTCGGTGACCCGTTGCCGCCGGCCCGTTCGCAGCTCAACCGCACGCCGTTAGGGCGGCACCATGGCCATCCCGCGAAGACACGGATTTGTACTCCTTGGGGTGCCGCCTAACTCTCCTAATGAGTCAGTAGTTAAGAGGGCGCGCCACCGCCAGCGAGCACCCGGTGTACGGGGGAATCGACACCAGTCCCGATCTCCTACTGTAGAAGAGCCACAACGAAACAAAGATGAGGACCGGCGAGCACAGTCGGCCGATAGCGTCCTGGCGCCTGATGGCTCTCATCCCCTGTGTTCTGGTCCTTTCGGCCACAGCGCCTCCTGGGCTGTCGGCACAGCAGGTGATCGACGCTGCGTACCGGCCCCGGATCTTGGAGCCGACCTATCCGTTTGGAACCGGTCCGGTCGTCCTTGTCGACGCAGGCCACAACGCCTTCCACGCTCGCGACGAGCACTTCGCTCAACTCGCCGACATCCTCCTCCAGGACGGCTACCGCGCGGTGATGCTGCGTGACGCGTATTCCGCTCGGGCGCTAGCGGGTGCGGACGTGCTGATCGTCGTGAACGCACTGGCTGACCGTGACGTCGACAATTGGGCGTTGCCCACTTCGCCGGCGTTCACTCCCGAGGAAATCTCTGCCGTACGTGAGTGGGTCGAGAACGGCGGCTCACTGCTTCTGATTGCGGACCACATGCCGTTCCCGGGCGCCGCGGCCGACCTCGGCAGGGTGTTTGGGGTGGAGTTCATGAA
>DATMBH010000055.1:0-19269 GCA_035559335.1 Gemmatimonadales bacterium | reverse complement strand
CAGCAGCCGCCGCACCATCACTTCCCGCATCGCCCGGTCCGGCGCCGCCAGCTCCACCACGAGCCCGCCCTCGAACCGCGTGACCAGCCGGTGCGCGATGTTCTCGAGCTTGTCAGGCAGCCGGTCGGCGGTGAACACCAGCTGCTTCTCCGCTTCGGCCAGCGCATTGAACAGGTTGAACAGTTCTTCCTGAGTCTGTTCCTTGCCGGCCAGCAGGTGCACGTCATCCAAGAGGAACGCGTCCGCGCGGCGATAGCGACGCCGCCACCACTCGACGTTGCCGGCATCCAGCGCCGAAACCAGATCCTCGACGAAGGCCTGGGCCGACAAACACACCACGGCCCGGCCCGGCTGCGATTCGAGTAGCGCGTTTCCGATGGCGTGCAAGAGGTGCGTCTTGCCGACGCCGCTGGGTCCCGAGATGTACAGCGGGTTGAAGCGCTGCCCTGGCTCCTGCGCCACGATTCGTGCGGCCCGCACTACGGCCTCGTTGGCCGATCCCGTTATGTAGTCCTGGAGCCTGAGCGCGGGGTTCGGCGCCGGCGGCGGCACCAGGCCCTCCACCAGCCTCAACACATACTCGCGCGCTTCTTCCAGCCGGTTAGGGTCGCGGAACCGCGCGTGACCGGCCGCCGACGGGTCCAGCTCGGACGCTTCGGTCGCGAGCCTCTGCAGCTCCGCTATGTCCGCCTCGAAGCGCGCCAGCACCTGGTCCACATCGGCCAACGACTCCTGCTTCAACAGCGCCTCTAGCCGGTCGGTGCGGTAGCCCTCACCCTGCCAGCGCATGACGGCCTCCCCCACCTTCGCCCGCCACGCGTCAATGGACTGCGCCACCGTGCGCGTCACTGCGGAAAGGAACGCCGAGAACTCGTCAACCTGCGGCGCGGCCTGTGCCCCCTGATCCCCCTGTGCCCTCTGCTGCCTTACGCTGCTCTCCGTCCCCTCCGCCCCATCCGCCCCATCCGCCCCAAGCAGCGCCCTGGCGCCCTCGGGCGTGAGCGGCGTCTCGCTCACCGCCTGGAAGGCGATCAGCCGGTTCACCAGTCCCACCAGCTCGCGCACGTTGGTCGCGGTGATATCCGCCACGGTCTCGAGCACGCCGGCGCCGAAAGCAGCCTGCCGCTCCTCGGCCTTGCGACGCAGTATCGCCAGCCGGGTCTCGTAGTCTGGCGGAGCCAGATCAACCAGCAGTCCGCCCGAGAGCCGCGTGATAAGCCGCTCGTCGAGGTCCTCGATCTCGGAAGGCGGGCGGTCGGAGGTGAGTACCAACTGGCGGTTCGACTCCTGCAACGCCTCGGAAATCCTCAGCAGCTCGGCCTGCATCTCGCGGTGCTTTACCAGGAACTGCACGTCATCTAGCAGCAGCACGTCGGTTTCCTCGGCGCTGCGGTGGAAAGCTTCCGCCTGACCGGCCGCCACGGCGCGGTGATACTGGTCAACGAACTCCTCGAGCGTGAGGTACTGCACCCTCAGCTGCCCGTTGCTCTCGAAGGCGGCGAACCCGATCGCGTGCAGCAGGTGGGTCTTGCCCAGGCCCGAGCGGCCGTACAGGAACAGCGGGTTGTACGAGGTACCCGGATTCGAAGCGACGGTATGCGCTGCGGTGGCCGCCAGCTTGTTGCTGGGACCGACCACGAAGGTCTCGAAGCGGTACTTCGGATTCAGCTCCAAGGTTACACGCGCCGGCCGGGGCCGGTCTCGCTCAGCTTGCGAAGCACGTCGGCGCTGATCGCCTTCAGGGTCTCAAACACGCCGTGGCCATGCAGGGCGTCGGCCGAGATGGCCGTGAGGCCGCGGAAGTTGAGCGCCTCGTCCATTTCCTCGTGTGACAGGATCAGTTCCTTCGGAAGGTCCTGCTTGTTGTACTGCAGCACCATCGGCAGGGTGCGGATATCCACTCCGTGCTCGAGGATGTTGCTCTGCAGGTTCTGGAGGCTCTCGATATTCTCATCCAACTGGCGGATCTGGCTGTCACCGACGAACACCACGCCGTCGGCGCCCTGCAGCACCAGCTTGCGGGTGGCATTGTAGTAAACCTGTCCGGGCACCGTGTACAGCTGGAACTTGGTGGTGAATCCCGAGATCGAGCCGAGGTCAAGCGGCAGGAAGTCGAAAAACAGCGTTCGGTCAGTCTGGGTGGCGAGCGACACCATGCGGCCTTTCCGGTCGTCCGGTACCTGCGAGTAGATGTATTGCAGGTTCGTCGTCTTGCCCGAACGGCCGGGACCGTAGTAGACGATCTTGCAGGTGATTTCCCGAGTCGTGAAGTTCACCAGCGACATTGGGTCACCGCCTGAACAGAGTGGCCAGCGACTGGTTAAGCTCGTTCTCGAAGTCGGCCGCGAGAATGGGCTGTCGCGGTCCGTCCGACGGCGCCGCCGCCTTGAGCGCCGTCACGAACTCGTCGTGGAACACTTGCACCAGTCCGATCGAGGTCTCTCTTCCAAAAACCGTCAGCACGATCAGTTTTCCCCGGGGCGTATCGCACCCGGCAAGGTGAATGCCGTGTTTCTGCCCGGCGTGATATAGGGCGCCAAAGGTCGCCTCCCCAACCTGCTCCGCCAGCGCGTTGCTCGAGGCCATGATCGCCGCGCCAAGGGCCGCAGCCGCCATCAGGTCGACCGCGCGACCGAAGCCGTGCTGCGCCAGCACCTGGCCCGCCGGCGTCATCACCACCACAAGCCGAGCGCTCGAGCTGTGCACATAGCGCACCAGGGGACCCTCGGTCCAGCTCTCGACGACGGAAATACTACTCACTGCTGGGCTGCCTCGAGGGCGCGCATCATCTCCAGTCGCGCCAGGCCAACGTTCACTGCAGGGTCGGCAACCACGGCCACCAGCATGTCCCCGGACGGGGCCACCAGCAGCACCCCATGCTCGGTCTGCATCTGGACAAACCGCAGCCGGCCGGCGTCGGTCGCGGCCGCGGCGCCGCTCACCTTGCGGGCCAGCGAGGCAGCGAACGCCGCCACCGTCTTGGCGTTCACGTCCTCCATCGTTAGGTGCACGATGGGCAAGCCGTCTTCCGCGGCCACGAACATCGAGCCGCGCACTCCGCGCACCCGGCTGATCCGGTCCAGCGAGCGCAGCAGCGTGTAGCTCACGCGCCCAGCCCCTCGAGCCAGCGCTGCGCCGTCTCGCGCGCCCGCTCGGCGATGCGCAACGCCAGGCCCACCGGCGTAGACCGATCCCGCCTTACCATCAGCAGCGCCCCGTCGGCGGCCGGCAGCAGCACCACGTTGGCGTTGTCCGCCTCGGCCAGGATCGTGGTCCAGGCGCCGAGCTTGAGGTAGGAGGCGGTGCGCGAAGCCTCGCCTGACACGCCCGCTAGCGCCGCCGCAGCCAGCTCCGCCGCATCGCTCCCGTCCGAGGCCTTGAGCCCGCCCGCCAGTACCAGCCCGCGACTGTCGAGCAGGAGGATGTCGGCCGTCGAGCCTTCCAGGCCAGCGAAGACAGTGGGGACAGTGGGAACAGTGGGGACAGAGGGCGCAGCCTCTGCCTGCTCGGTCCCCTCCGTCCACTCCATCCCCTTCACAGTGTGCAGCGCCTTCCGCACCGCCTGATCATCAGGGTTCACAGCGAGCGCGTGCTCGAGCGCGTCCACGGCCCGCTTCAGATCGCCCTGCCGCCAGAACACGAATCCGATTCCCTTGAGCGCGCCGGCGTGTTCGGGCTCGATGGCCAGCGCCCGCTCCCACGCCTCGCGCGCCAGCACCAGGTCGCCCTGGTCGGCCGCGACGCGGCCCATCGCGTCGTAGCCGTCGGCATGGTCGGGGTGCCGGGCCAGGCCGTGCTGGACTACCTGCAGCGCCTCGGCCAGCTGCCCGCGGCGCCGCAGCGCCTCGGCCAGTTCCACGTAGACCAGGCTGGACGGCTCGCGCGCCAGTGCCGCGGTAAGTGCCCTCACATCATCAGCCACGCGCCAGTCCCACCATCGTCTGAAGGGTTGCGACCGCCTGACGTGCCGCCGCGATCTCGGCGCGCAGCCGTTCGTCCGCCGTGCCGTCAGCCAGCCGTTCCCACATCTCGAATTGCTCGCCCGCCTCCCTGAACCGTCCCGCTGCGGCCAGCGCGGTCCCGTACCACTGGTGAGCCTCCGACGACTCCGGATCCAGCCGCGCTGCGCGCCGCGCCTCCTCGATCGCGTCAGCGGAGCGCCCCTCGATCAGGTAGGCGCGAGCCAGCAGCATGTGCACCCGCGACTCGCCCGGCCGGAGCGCGGCCGCCGCCTGAGCCGCCTCGCGAGCCCCGGTCGCATCGCCCGATGCCAGCCTGCTCTCGGCCGCCGCCAGCAGCGCGCCCACGTCGCCGCCCAGCGAGGAGCGGCGCCGCTCCTGCTGCGGGTCGCGCAATGCGATCACCCCGGTGGTCACCAGTCCGAAGATGGTGCGAGCCACCTCGAATTCCGAGCGTGCCAGCGCGGTGGCGATTCCGCGCACGTCGCGGCTGCCGTCCACCAGCGTCAGCACCTCCCACTCGGCCGGCAGCAGGTCCAGAAGCCCCACATCCGCGCCGGATTCGACCGGCGCCAGTTCCGGGACGACACCAAGGTGTGGGACCTGGTGCTCGATGCGCGACCACTCGTCGATCCGGCGCGCGCCCTCCATGAGCACCGACTCGGTTCGGATCCGCACCATCGCGTCCGTCGGCACTCCGGTAAGGGGCCCCTCGTTGAAGGAGAAGAACCCCTCCCGCCACGACAGCAGCTCGAAGACCACCTCCGAGATCTGGTGCTCGATCTGGCGCCGCAGCTCCCGCTCGGTGATCGCGTCCAGCGACAGCAGCACCTGGCCCAGACGGCGCGCGCCCTTCTCGCGCTCCATGATCGCGAGGGCGCGCTCCAGATCGGCCTCGGTGATCCGCCCCGCGGCGAGCAGCATCTCGCCCAGACGGATTGGGTTGGACCGGATCTCGGCCCAAACGATCGCACCGCTGTCGAAGGCCACCATGCCCTCGTTGTTGCGGAGGTGGCTGGTAACCCGCATCACGCCCGTCTTCCGGCTCAGATCCAGCAGCTGGAAGATGTCGTGAAGTCCCAGCTCCTTGAGCGGCCCCTCAATCGCCACGCCGTGCCCTCTGTGCCCTCGTGTGTCTCACGCCGCCTCGCCCGCGAAAATGTGCACCAGATCCAGCGCGGTGCGAGCGTGGGTCCGGGCCTTCGCAGCGTACGGTCCCGAC
Source organism: Gemmatimonadales bacterium (assembly GCA_035559335.1). Taxonomy (GTDB): domain Bacteria; phylum Gemmatimonadota; class Gemmatimonadetes; order Gemmatimonadales; family JACORV01; genus DASXPG01. The sequence goes on along the minus strand of DATMBH010000055.1, from coordinate 14,088 downwards.
GGGTCGAGCGCGATGCACTGCTCCCACTGGTGCACCGCTTCGCGGTAGCGCCGCTCCCTGGCCAGCGCCACGCCCAGGTGGTAGCGGGCCCCCACGTGGTCGGGCCGGAACCGCACCACCCGCTCGCACGCGGCCACGGCGTCGGTTGAGCGATTCGCGTCCAGCAGTACGCTGGACAGCAGCACCAGCGCCTCGAAATCGTACGGATCCCGCTCCAGCAGCGTGATCAGCACGTCCATGGCCTCACCGCCGCGGCCCGCGGAATTGAGCAGGTCGGCCAGCGCATGCGCCGCTTCCGCGAATGTGGGCAGCCGTTCCAGCGCCGACCGATAGGCTCGCTCTGCCTCCGCGACGTCGCCTTGTGCGGCAGCCACGCGACCTAGGGCGAGCCACACCTCGGCGAACGCCGGATCCAGGTCGAGGGCGGAGCGGTAAGCCTGGCGCGCCAGCGTCAGATCTCCCACGCGCACCGCGACGTCACCCAGCAGCTTGCGCAGGTCGGCCCGCGCCGGCGCGCGCTGTTCCGAGCGGCGCAGCAGCTCCACGGCGCCGGCCGGGTCACCCGTTGCAGCCCTGGTTTCGGCCACCAGCAGCGCTACGTCCACATCGTCCGGGAACACCGAGATCAGCTCATCGGCCAGCGGTCGCGCCTCCGAGCCGCGGTCCAGCGCGAGCAGCGCGCGCAGCTCGCCGAGTCGCGCCGATTTCGAGTGCGGCATCAGCTCCCGCGCCTCGCGGAACCGCTCCAGTGCCTCGCCCGCCAGGCCCCGCCGCTGGAAGATCTCGCCCAGCAGCACCGCGCCCTCGCCCCGATCCGCGCCGCGTTGCAGCGCGCGCGTCACCTCGGCCGCGGCGCGGTCGAGCAGCGCCTTGGACAGGTAGTCGCGCGCCATGCCGAACGGGTCCTCGCCGGCCCGCGGACGCGCAGCTGCCTGCGCGGCCGGCTTCAGCTCCTTGAAAATGTCGTCCAGGATCCGCTGGTCGAACATGAACGACTCGCCGGTCTCGCCGAACGGCCGGTCACCCGAGATGTCCGGGACCACCGTGAGCGCCGGGTCCTCCGACTGCAGATCGATCGCCAGCAGGAACTTCTGCGCCGTGTAGTACGGATCCAGTTCCAGCGCGCGGCGCACCTCGCGCAGGGCGCCCTCGAAGTCACCCAGGTTCGACAGCGCGAAGCTCAGGTTGTAGTGCGCCGCCGCGTACCGGTCGTCGGCCTCCACCGCCCGCGCGAAAGCGTTCTTCGCGTCCTGGTGCCGTTTCAGCTCGACCAGCACCGTGCCGATGCCGTTCCACGCCACGGCCGACTGCTGGTCGATTTCGAGCGCCTGACGGTAGGCCTCCAGCGCCAGCTGGTAGCGGCGCAGCTGGCCCAGCATCAACGCCAGATTCAGCCTGGCCTGGAGCAGATCGGACTTGCGGCGCAGCGCCTCGCGGAAGCTCTCGACCGCCAGCTCGTGGGCCCCGTGCGTTGCCAGCGACACGCCGTGGTTGTTGTGCGCCAGCGCGTAGCCCGGATCGGCCTCCAGCGCCTTGCGGTATGACTCGCGCGCTTCCTCGTGGCGGCCCAGCTGGTGCAGCACCACGCCGCGCTCGTTCCACAGCTTCGGTGACGGCCGTTCCGCCACCAGCTCGTCGTAGACTAGCAGCGCCGCGGCCAGGTCCTGGCGGATCAGCTGGACCTCGGCGATCGCCTGGCGCACCTGGAAGCGGTCCTCGCCGCGCTCCAGCGCCAGCCGGTACTCGCGCAGCGCCTCGGCGTAGTAGCCCTTCTGGCGGAAGGCGCGGCCGAGGTTGAAGTGCACCATCGCGTCGGCCCCGCCCTGGAACCGCGGCACCGGCAGCGGCGGCAGCCGTGGCAACGCCGGCTGCGACCGGCGCACACCCGGTGTCTGCTCCAGCGACAGATTGCTCTGCGCCCGCGCCAGCGCCGGATTCAGCCGGACCGCGGTCTTGCTGGCCTGGCGCGCTTCCTCGTGGCGACCCAGGTCGCCCAGCACGAACGCCAGCAGGTGATGGGCCTCGGCGTTGTCCGGGTTCAGGCGCACCGCGCGCTCGAGGGCCTCGAGTGCCTCCTGGTTCATGCCGCGGTGATACAGAACTTCGCCGCGGTGGAACTCCACCACGGACGAGTCGGGGTCCAGTTCGCGGGCGCGCATGAACCACTCCAGCGCGCTGTCCAGGTTGCCCCGCCGTTGCTCCACGAACCCGATCTGGAGGATCGCGCCCAGGTCCTTCGGGTCCTGAGCGACCAGCGCTTCGAATTCCTGCAGTGCCTCGTCCAATTGAGCCACGGCGGCGTAGGCACGCGCCAGCTCCCAGCGCGCGTCGCGGTCGGTGGGATGGTGGCGCAGCCGCTCGCGCAGCTCCGAAATGCGCCGGTCGTAGAAGCCCGTGGACCGGTACACGATCTCGAGGTTGCGCTGGGCCACGACCATCTTGGGGTCCAGTTCCAGCGCGCGGGTGAAGCACTGCACCGCCTCGTTGGCGAGGCCGCGCTGGAAGTAGAGCACGCCGAGGTTGTTGTGGGCTCCGGCGTCCGAGGGATCTATCCTACGGGCGAAGGACCGCAGGACCTCGAGATCGCGCTCAGTCGCTGTGGCTGCGCTCATCGCCGCCGCCCTGCCCCCCTCAGGTGAGCCGGACCGCCTGCAGGATGGCGCGCAGCGAGGCGAAGTCTGGGACCAGGAGGAAGTAGCCCGAAAGCTCCTCGTCGTCGGTCGCGAATGTGAACCGCGTCTCGACGCAGAACACGAAGTCGCGGTCGCTCCCGAAGTTGAGGTACGTCGAGGTGAGGACCGCCGCCGAGGAGTCGATCACCAGGCTCGGCACCGACGGCAGCAGCATCATTCCCATGAACGCCGACAGCGCGTTCATGTACGCGCCGCACAAGATGTTGCCGGCTTCCTTGAGGCTGGACTGCTCCAGCATCCCGAACTGCTGCGTGGTCCCCAGCGGCCGGCGCAGCAGCAAGTCGCACAGTCTCCTTGCGGCCGGTTCGGGGAACACCAGCAGCGTGCGCCCCGTCAGGTCTCCCAGCATGTGCAGCAGGATCGCCGCCACCACCTCGCCAGGGTCGCCCAGCAGATCGGCGACCTCCTCCAGCCGCGTCACCGCGATGCGCGGCACGCTGATCATGACCTGACGGTTGACCATCTGCGACAGCGCCGTCGCGGCGTGGCCCGCCCCGATGTTCTCCACCTCGCGCAGCGCGTCGAGCTGCAGTTCCTTCAGGTCGCGAATGTCGTCCATCTCTGTGTGAAGTCTCCGGCTCAGGCCAGTCCGCCGGCGTCCAGGATCAGCGCCGGACGCCCGTCTCCCAGAATCGTCGCGCCACTGAACACGGGAAGCATCCCCCGCGGCGCGTCGAAGCTCTTGACCACGATCTCCTGCTGCCCCAGCAGCCGGTCCACCACCACGCCGGTGCGACGTTCGCCGACCTCCAGCACGATCACCGGCAGCCGCGAGCCCCCGGTCACGGTCCAGGTTCCCGACGACCGTGCCTGCTCCGCACCTAACAACTCACGCAGGCGCAGCAGCGGCACCAGCCGGCCGCGCAGCAGGATCGCCTCCTTGCCCTGCACCAGCTGCACATCCTCGCTGCGCGGGTCTACGGTCTCCGCCACGTGGGTCAGCGGCATCGCGTAGGTCTCGCCGCCCACGTCCGCAAGCAGCGCCCGCACGATCGCCAGGGTGATGGGGAGCCTCACCGTGAAGGTGGACCCCCGGCCCTCCTCGCTGCGGATCTCCAGTGATCCGCCCAGGGCCCGCGCCGCGGTGGCCACCACGTCGATGCCCACGCCCCGACCCGACAGTTCGGTCACTTCTCCGGCAGTCGAGAACCCCGCCCGGGTCAGGAGCCGGAACAGCTCCTCGTCAGGCAGGTTCTCCACGCTCTCGTCCACCAGGCCCTGCTCCTTCGCCTTCGCCAGCACCCGCGCCCGGTTCACCCCGCGGCCGTCGTCGCTGACGCGGATCGCCACCGTGGACCGCTCGCGCACCGCCGCCAGCACTAGCTTGCCGGCCGGCTGCTTGCCCTGCCGCACCCGTTCTTCCGGGGTCTCGATGCCGTGGTCCACGGCGTTGCGCAGCAAGTGCACCAGCGGCTCGCCGATCTCATCGAGGATCGCGCGATCGAGCTCGATGTCCTTGCCCTCGACCGCGAAATCCACCTGCTTGCCCATTTGGCGGGCCAGGTCGCGCACGGTGCGCGGGAAGCGATCGAACACCTGCCACACCGGCGTCATCCGGGCCTGGACGATCTCGGACTGGAGCGCCCTCGTCAGGCGGCCGATGCGCACCGTGACCTCGTCCAGGTCCTGGTCCTCGCGCCCGCTCACCAGCAGCTGCAGCCGCTCGCGCGCAATGGACAGTTCGCCGATCAGGTTCATCAGCGCGTCCAGCCGCCGCAGGTCGACCCTGATGTGGCGGGTGCCGGCCGCCGTCCCAGCTGCTCCCGGCCGCGGCGCCTCGGCAACCGCAGCTGCCGCCGCCGGCGCCCTAACGCCCTGCACTTCCACCGTGTCGACATCGCCCGCGAGCTTCAGCTCCCGCTCGATGTCCGCGGCATCAGCCTCGGTGAGGAGCCGGAAGCTGAACCGTCCGTCGAACCCGGCCGCCTCGAACTGCGCCGGAGGCGGCGTCACGCCCGAGACCACGCCCAGTGCCTCGGCCCGCTTCAGCACCAGCACCGCGCGCGCGCCCTTGATTGGCGCATCGGCACGCAGCACCACCGCCACCACCCGCCCCTCACCAGAGGGCGGCGCTGCTACAAGTTCGCTCCGTTCGCCTCTATCACCTCCATCGCCTTTTCTTTTCTTCTTTCCCTTCTTCTTCCCCACCACCGCCTTGTCCAACTCCTCCAGCAACTCCTCCGCCTCGAACTCCTTGCCCGCCACCGCCGCCGCAACCCCCTGCTCCAGCGCGTCCGCCGAGCGAAACAGCAGATCGAGAATCGCCGTGGTCGGGACCTTCTCTCCCTTACGGATGGCATCGAGCAGGTTCTCGGCGCGGTGCGCGACCTCGGCCACCGCGGAGTAGCCCATCGCCGCAGCCATCCCCTTGATCGTGTGCACGGCGCGGAAGATCCCGTCCACCGCTTCAGCGCGGGACGGGTCCTTCTCCAACTCGAGAAGCAGCTGGTTGTATGCGCTGAGGTGCTCGCGGCTCTCGGTCAGGAAGAGGTCCGCGTACTGGCGGACGTCCATTCCGACCGCTACCCGAGCACCCGCTGCACGGCTTCCAATACGCGCGAGGGCTGGAACGGCTTTACCACGAAGTCCTTGGCACCCGCCTGTATCGCCTCTACCACCAGGGCCTGCTGGCCCATCGCCGAGCACATCAGGATCTTCGCGTTAGGATCGTCCTTGACGATCTCGCGGACCGCGTCTATCCCGCCCATGTCGGGCATGACGATGTCCATCGTCACGAGGTCCGGTTTGAGTTCCTTGTAGCGCTCGATCGCCTGGAGGCCGGTTTCTGCTTCCCCGACCACTTCGTAGCCGGCGCTCGAGAGGATGTCACTGATCATCGTCCGCATGAAGATCGCGTCGTCGCAGACGAGGACTCGATGGCCCACACCTTCCTCCTACGGCAGCAAAGGCTCCAGTAACACGTCGGTTGCGAGATGCACGAAGGACTGCCCGCCGGCCGTCCCGACTGCGCGGACCAGGTCGGGGCGCACGCCGGGAAGCGCGGCTTGCTGATCGAGCGCGCCAGTCGGCACAGCGGCGAGGTCCAGCACCTCGTCAACCGCCAGGCCGACGGTCCGCCCGCGGCGCTCCACGAGAATCACCGTGCCCGCCGCGCCGTTACTCGAACCGATCCCCGCCGCGGCCGCCGTGTCAACCACCGGAACCAGCGTGCCGCGCACGTTGATAAGCCCCAGCACTGCACGAGACGTGCCCGGAATGCGGGTTATCTGCCCGGCGGGGATGATTTCCCGCACCGCCCCGGCCTCGACGGCCAGGACCTGCCCGCCGGATCGGAAGAGCAGCAGTCGCAGCGCCGTCACGAGGACCCGCCCGAAGCGAAGAAGTGAAGATATTCCAACGGTTTGGGCTCGGCAAGCAAAGAATCGTCCCCCAAGGCCGTGGCGAGCGCGCCGCGCAGGTCCAGGGGCCATTCCGACCTCAGGTCGAGGAGTTCACCGCTCATGGGGTGACGGAGCCTGAGCCATGCGGCATGCAGTGCCTGACGCGGAGTGCCAGAGGCAAGCCGTTGGGCCAGCCCGCGGGTGGCGTCGGACCGCTTCACCGCACCGCCTAGGACGCCTCCGCCATAGGTGTCGTCGCCCACCACGGGGTGGCCAATGGCCTGCAGGTGGACCCGGATCTGGTGGGTGCGGCCGGTATGAAGGCGGCACGAGACCAGGTCCGCCACCAACCCCCGGGCCACGGTCCTGACCAGCGTGACCGCGGCCTTTCCCCCCGAGCGCGCAACCATCATGCGTTTGCGGTCCTTCGGGTTGCGGACCAGCGCCAGGGAGATCTGGCGCTCTTCCTTCTCATCCAGGTGCCCCCATGCCAGCGCGGCGTAGCGCCGCTCGATTCGGCGCGAGGCCAGGGCGTGTCCCAACCGCTCGTGGGCGCGGGCCGTCTTCGCCACCACCAGCAGGCCCGAGGTGTCTTTGTCCAGGCGGTGCACGATGCCGGGCCTTCCCTCCTCGCCGCCAGCCAGGTCGAGCCCGCGCGCAGCGAGCGCGTTGACCAGGGTGTCATCCCAGTGTCCCGGCGCCGGGTGAACCACCAGTCCCGCCGGCTTGTCGATCACGGCCAGCTCGGCGTCTTCGTATACCACGCTGAGCGGGATGTCGGCCGGGCGGATCTGACGGGGCGCGGCGTCCGGGAACTCGACGGCGATCTCCATGCCGCGCGCCGCCACCAAGGAGGCCCTGGCGCATGCGCCTGCGACGGTGACTTTGCCCTCGCCGATGAGCCGCGCGGCCACGGTGCGCGAGACCTGCAGCACTCCGGCCAGGAAACGGTCGAGACGCTCTCCCCCTGCCACGACGCTAAACCGAGTCGCGGGCGGGAGGCTCACTCGTTATGCGCCCGCGGGCGGGGTCTCCGCGGAGGCTTCCGGGGGCGGCTGGGCCGGGACGCCCTGCTGGCCCTTCCCCTCGTTCCACAGCGAGATAGCCAGCGCGACCGCGCCGACCGTCACCGCCGAGTCTGCGATGTTGAAGGTCGGGAAGTGGTAGGAACCGAATGTGAAGTCGAGGAAATCCACCACGCCGCGTCCGGACCGGATGCGGTCGATCAGGTTGCCGGCCGCGCCGGCGCAGATCGAGGCTAGCGAGTAGAGCCGCAGCCAGTCGCCCGAGCGCGTCTGTCGCAGCATCGAGCCCAGGACTACCAGCGCCAGGATGGACAGAGCCATGAACACCCAGCGCGAGTGCTCGCCCACGTGCAGCCCGAAGGCCGCGCCGGGATTGTAGACCAGTCTGAGCTGGAAGAAGTCGCCGATGACGCTCAGGCCTACGTAGCGAGGCAGCAGCGCCTCGGCCGCGAACTTGCTGGCCTGATCGAGGATGAGCACCACCAGGACGACGGCGCCGAAGCGCCGCCGCTCAGAGGCGCTTGCCATCCTCTTCCTTGGCCTTGCAGTCGATACACAGCCGCGCGTGCGGCAGGGCGTCCAGGCGCTCGAAGCCGATGTCGGCGCCGCAATTCTCGCACTTGCCGAACTTCTCCGGGCTCGAGTACAGCCGCCGCAGCGCCATGTTGAGGTGGAACAGGAACCTGCCTTCCTTCGACGCCATCAGGAACGCCTTCTCGCGCTCCATCGCGTCGGTCCCCTGGTCGGCCATGTGGAACGAGTACGACGAGAGGTCGCCGTCGGCCGACTGCAGCGTGGCCGCGAACGCCTCGTCGTAGTGCCCGAGTTCCTTTATGGCCCGGGCGCGCTCCTCGAGGAGCCGCTTTTCGAAGTGCTGCAACTGCTTCTTGGTCAGGCCCATCGTGTCCTGCTCGCGTTATGTAAAAGTGTCGAGCCCGCCCCAGCCCGGTCGCTACACCCGGCGCACGGCAAGGCGGGCCTGAACGCCGTCCAGATCCACGTCTTGCATTGCGATGCCGTCCCCGCCATTGGCGGGTGAGCCCCAGGTCAGGACGGTAGCCAGCGTTTCTCCAGAAATGTAACCACGATGTGAAGTCACGGCTCGCTCCAGGTCCTCGCCCCCCTCAACCCAAAGGTGGATGCGGTCGGACACCCGGAAGCCAGCGTCCTTCCGCATTCTCTGGACCCGGCTCACCACCTCCCGTGCCAGCCCTTCGTCCTTCAGCGACTGGTCCAGTTCCGGATCCAGCGCGGCCACAACCTCGCCGTCCGACTCGACCAGCATCTCGCCCTTGGCCTGGCGATGCACCACCAAGTCTTCCGGATACACCTCGTATTCGGCACCTTGCACCGCGATCGTAACCGGCTGCCCGGCCTCGAGCTTTGCCACCTGCTCGGCCGACAGTTGACGCACCGCCTCGGCAGCCTGAGGTGTAGCCTTGCCGAAACGCTTGCCAAGGGACCGGAAGTTGGGCCGTGCCTCCACAGACACCAGATCGCTGCCCCGCGTCACCAGCTCCACCTGCTTGACGTTCACCTCGGTGACCAACAGCGGAACCAGGGCAGCGAACTGCTCGCGGTCCACATTGGATGGTATGGCCGCCAGCATCCGTGACAACGGCTGCCGGACCCGGAGTCCCGCTTTCTCCCTCGCGCTGCGCGCCAGCGAGGCAAGCCGCCTGACGATGTCCATTGCGCGGCTGAGCCGGTGGTCGCCGCCGCCTGAACTCTCCGGGAACCGGGCCAGGTGCACCGACTGGCCCGTGAGGTTGCGGTGCAGGATGTCGGAGAGGAACGGCGCAGCGGGCGCCAGCAGCCGCGCCGTGGTCACCAGCGCGGTGTGCAGCGTGGCGAGCGCCGCCGGATCGGCCTCGGCGCCCGGCGCCCAGAACCGCCCGCGGTTGAGCCTCACCCACCAGTTGGACAGATCATCCACTACGAACTGCACGATCGCCCTGCACCCGGCCGACACGTCGTACGCGCTCCACGCTTCGTTGACGGCGGCGACCGTTTCATCCAGCCGATCCAGCAACCAGCGGTCAACAAGTTGTCCCTGTGTGCCACCGTGCCCCTGCGCCTCTGGCGTCCAACTGCCGGCGTAGAGCTGAAACATGTGGTACGTGTGCCGGAGCTTCTCCAGCACGTTCCCCGCTACGTCGTGGATCTGCGCCGGATCGTAGCGCTTGGGCAGCCACACCTGACTGGTCAGCAGCAGATAGAGCCGGACCGCGTCCGCCCCGTGCTGCCTAATGGCCTCGGCAGGGTCCGCCACGTTGCCGCGGCTCTTCGACATCTTCTGGCCCTGCGCGTCGAGCAACAGGCCGTTCACGATCACGTGACGGTACGGCGCCACGTCGAACACGCCCACCGCAATGGCCAGTAGCGAGTAGAACCAGCCACGGGTCTGGTCCACGCCCTCGGCGATATAGTCGCCGGGGAAGTGAGAGCGGAACCGGTCCTCGTTCTCGAAGGGATAGTGCCACTGGGCCACCGGCATCGAGCCCGAGTCGAACCAGGTGTCAATCACCTCGGGAACGCGCCGCATCGTGCCGCCGCAGCCGCAGCGCCACTCGCAACCGTCAATCCAGGGTTTGTGCGGGTCGAAATCGGCCGGAAGCGACCGGCCCCACCGTTCGGCCAGCTTCGCATAACTGTCTATCAGCTCGACGTGCGAGGGTTCGCGGTCGCACTGCCACACCGGCAGCGGCGTGCCCCAGAACCGGTCGCGCGACAGCGCCCAGTCAACGTTGTTCTCGAGCCACTCGCCGAACCGGCCGCTGCCCATCTCCGGCGGGTGCCAGTCCACCTGCGCGTTCAGCTCGACCATGCGGTCCTTGAAGGCCGTGGTACGCACGAACCACGACTCGCGCGGGTAATACAGCAGCGGCGTGTCACAGCGCCAGCAGAAGGGATAGCTGTGCTCCACCGTTTCGCGCTTCAGGAGCAGCCCGTCCTTCTTGAGCCGGTCCATGATCGCGTGGTCAGCGTCCTTGACGAACTTCCCCTCGATCTCGGGCCAGGTGGTGCCGCGGAAGACGCCGGAGGCATCCACCGGCACGGTGTAGGCGAAGTTGCCGGCCCGCAGCACGGCGAAGTCGTCGGCGCCGAACGGCGCCATGTGCACCAGCCCCGAGCCGTCCTCGGCGGTGACGAAGTCGCCGGCCACCACCTCCCAGCGCCGCCCCTCCGGCCACGGCACCACCTCGAGCGGGCGGCGATAGCGCAGGCCGACCAGGTCGGAACCCTTGAAGCGGCGTACGGTGGGACAGTGGGACAGAGGGACGGTGTCGCCGCCCGCAGTGATCTGCGACAACCGGGATTCGGCCAGGATCACCCGCTTGCCGCGCCACTCGATCTCCACGTAGTCCAGCTCCGGATGCACCGCCACGGCGAAGTTCGCGGCCAAAGTCCACGGCGTCGTAGTCCACACCAGGAGGTAGGTATTCTCCGTCCCCACCGTCCCCACCGTCCCCACTGTCCCCTCTAGTTTGTAAAGCACATACACACTCGGATCCCGAGCCGTATCGTAGCCTAACGCCAGCTCATGGCTCGACAGCGCGGTCCCGCAGCGCGGGCAGTAGGGCAGTACCTTGTGGCCCTTGTACAGCAGTCCCTTCTCGTGCAGCCTGCCTAACAACCACCACACCGACTCGATGTACTCCGGCGTGTAGGTGATGTAGGGGCGGTCGTAGTCCAGCCAGTAGCCGATCCGGTTGGACAGCCACTCCCACTCGCCCTTGTAGCGCCACACGCTCTCGCGGCACAGCCGGTTGAACTCGGCCACCGAGATCTTCGCTCCGGGGTGGTCGCCGATGTCGGTCTTCCCCGAGAGGCCCAGCGCCTTCTCGACTTCGATCTCGACCGGCAATCCGTGCGTGTCCCACCCGGCGATGCGCGTTACCCGCTCCCCGCGCATCACGTGATAGCGCGGAATCAGGTCCTTGATGGTGCGGGCGAAGACGTGATGGATGCCCGGCCGGCCGTTGGCCGTCGGCGGTCCCTCATAGAACACGAACGGCGCGCCATTGGCGGTGCGCCGCTGGACCTCGTGGAACAGATCCTCGGCCTTCCAGCGATCGAGCAGTTCGCGCTCGAGCTGGTCGGCCGGGGTGTCCGGATCAAGGGGCGGAAATCGCGATTTCGTCACGCTTCGGGATCACTCTTCGACGATGGACTTGATCCACTTGGGAGAAGCCTTGCGGCGTTCGCCTTCAGCGAACTGCGGCGTGATGGAGCCCGCCACCTTCCCGAACGAGAGGGCCTCGCTGTTGGCGAGCGCCTCTAGCTCGGCCCGCTGGCGGTCCACCAGGGCACGGAGTGCCGTCAGATAGGCGTGGTACTTGCGCGAGAGCTCCTGGCCGGTGATTTCCAGCCGATCCAGCTCGCGCCGCGCGCGCTCCAGCCTGCGCTCGGCGTCCGCTTCAGCCTCGCGCAGCACCATCTGCGCCTCGCGCTCTGCCTGCTCGCGGATCTCGTGCCGCAGTTGCTGCGACGCCACCAGCGCGTCGTTCATGGCCTTTTCGCGGGCCTTGAACTCGGCCAGCTGCGTTTCGGCGACCTTGACCCGCTCCTCCAGCGCCACCTTCTCGCGGATCAGCCGCTCGAACTCGTCGGCCACCCGCGAGCGAAACTCCTCCACTGCCAGCGGATCGTAGCCACGCAGCGTCTTGACGAAGTCAGTTTTGCGGATGTCGAGTGGCGTGAGCCTGAAGACGTCATCGCTCATACGCGCTCCCCGAAAAGGACCGTGCCGAGGCGGAGCAGAGTTGCTCCTTCCTCGACGGCGATCGTGTAGTCGCTGCTCATGCCCATACTCAGGTGCCAGGGGTCGGCAGTCGTGGATCGGGGCTCGTGAGCCGACGGCGCGCAGCGCTCGCTGAGGCTCCGCAAACCTCGAAACGTCGCCCTGATCAATTCTTTATCGTCCGTCAGCGGCGCCATGGTCATCAGGCCGCACAACCTCAGGTGCGCCAGGCGACGGACGTGTTCGATCAGCTCCTCGGCTTCGTCGGGCGAAACGCCCGACTTCTGCGCCTCGCGGGCCACGTTCACCTGCACCAGCACGTCCTGCACCAGGTTCTTCGCGCCGGCCTGCTTTTCGAGCTCGTCGGCAAGGCGGACCGAATCCACCGAGTGAATGAGCGCGAACCGCCCGACGGCGTGCTTCGCCTTGTTGCGCTGCAGGTGGCCAATCAGGTGCCATCGCACCCGGCCCGCGTCTCCAGGCGCGGCCGCCTGCCACTGGTTCATCTTCTCCAGGGCCTCCTGGACCTTGTTTTCGCCGATGTCCAGGAGCCCGGCATCCACCGCCTCGCCAACCGCCGTGACCGGGTGGCCCTTGGTTACGGCCACGATGGAGATGCGGGCGGGATCCCGTCCGGCGCGCAGGGCCGCCTCGGCGATGCGCTCCCGGATGGGCTCAAGATGCATAGCCTCAAGAATTTAGCGAGGAGGCGATCGCGGTGATAGAGGGGCCGGAGGGGCGGAAGGAACGGACCACGCGGCATGGATGTCCCGACAGCCGAACCGTGCGCGCAGGCCGCCGCAGTCCGGATGCGGAGCCGGTCGCACTGCCGCTAGCTGGCCACCTGGAGCGGGACTTCGCAAAGCGGGCGGGAGCGTGGGCTGGCCCGCCGGACCTGGCGCCGGAGGTTGGAGAGGTCGCTGATTCCGACCAGCAAATGAGCGGTGTGCGGCCGTACCCGCCGCGTTGTCACCAGGTATTCGCGCAGCGCGAGCCGCACAAACAGGATGAAATGCTCGACCCGGCGGAACTCCAGCTCGCGCACCCGGCCTCGCAGCTCGCGAAGGTCGAGTCCCGCCCTGGCGGCCAGGTCTCGGGGTCTGCGCACCAGCCACGGATCGGCGCACACTAGTTCAACCAGGTCCCGGGCCGGGAGCAGCCGCGGGTAGCGGCGCGTCAGTTCTTCCACGATCGCCAGCGTGGGGACGCGTTGAGGGGCTGTGTCCATGACCCCCAACACTATATGTGCCGGCGGAGAGCAAAAGACTATACAGCTGTATAGGGGGGGTGTTCGCCGCCGGCTACTGCCGCAACCGGTCGTTAGCCGCCCATCTCACGCAAGGGCCCATCCCGCCGACAGTACCTCGGCCTGTTCCAGAACGGTCAGAGTCGCCTTCTCCTGCTTGTCGGGCGGGTACCCATACTTCCGCAGGATTCGCTTCACGAGTACGCGCAGTTGCGCGCGCACGTTCTCGCGCAGGGTCCAGTCGATGGTGACGTTCGTGCGGACGGTGGCGACCAGCTCGCGCGCGATAGTTCGGAGCGTCTCGTCACCCAGCACCTTGACTGCGCTGTCGTTCGTCTCCAGCGCGTCGTAAAAGGCCAGCTCGTCCTCGGAAAGGCCCAGCGCCTCGCCCCGAGCGTTCGCTTCCCGCATGTCCTTCGCGAGCTGGATGAGCTCCTCGATCACCTGCGCCGCTTCGATGGCGCGGTTCTGGTAGCGGCGGATGGTCTGCTCCAGCATTTCGGCGAAGGACCGGGCCTGCACGACGTTCTTGCGGCGCCGCGTGCCAATCTCTCCCTTGAGCAGCTTCTGGAGCAGCTCGACGGCGAGGTTCTTCTGAGGCATGCCCCGCACCTCGGCCAGGAACTCGTCGGAGAGGATCGAGATGTCAGGCTTCTGGAGCCCTGCCGCGGCGAAGATGTCCAGGACTCCTTCCGGCGCGACGGCCCGAGAAATGATCTGGCGGACCGCGTGGTCGAGTTCCGCCTCGGGGCGGGATTCTCCCGGCGCGCGCTTGGCCAGCACGGCCTGGACGGCCTGGAAGAAGGACACGTCGTCGCGGATGCGAAGCGCTTCCTCGTGCGGCACCGCAAGGGCGAAGGCCTGGGATAGCTCCCGCACGGCCCGCACGCAACGCTCCTTGCCGTTCTCCTGGGCGAGGATGTGCTCCTGCGCGGCTGGCAGCAGCGCTAGGCGCTCCATCGGTGTGCCTGTAATCCATTTCGCTCGATCGAACCCGTGGAACAGCCCGAGGCAGACCTCGTACTTCTCCAGCATCAGC
>DATMBH010000054.1:0-7671 GCA_035559335.1 Gemmatimonadales bacterium | reverse complement strand
GCGTTGTTCGTTATGGCCATCCCGCCGCTCGCCTTCGGTGTGAACGGGCTGGAATGGTTCGTTCGCGGCCTCACACTGCTGGTGATCGCATGCCCGTGTGCGCTGGTCATTGCCACTCCAGTCACGGTGGTTTCCGCCCTGACCAGCGCCGCGCGGCACGGCGTACTGATCAAGGGTGGGGAGCACCTCGAGACTCTGGGTGCGATGCGAGCGCTTGCCGTTGACAAGACGGGCACCCTGACCCGTGGCCGGCTTGCAGTGGCTGGCTTCGCGACCTCCGGCATTTCTGAGGAGGAAATGCTGAGGCGCCTGGCCGCCGTCGAGGCGCGGTCGGAGCACCCGATAGCCAAGGCGATCGTGCGCTACGCGGCTGACCGGGGAGTGCGCCCAGTAGACATGCCCGAGCAGTTCGTGGCACTGCCGGGGCGGGGCGTTCGTGCGGTGGTCGCCGGTCGCGAGATCGTTGTCGGTACGCAGGAGCTGGTGGGCGCGGACATCGCGGCGCGCTGGCCCAGGCCCGAGGCCGCCATTCAGATTTTCGTGCGCACCAACGAGGGCGCCGGCGTCGTGATCGTCCGCGACGAGGTCCGGCAGGGCGCTCGCGAAGTCGTCGCTCGGCTGCAGCAGCTCGGGGTGCGCCCCATCGTCATGCTCACCGGAGATTCTGCTCCCACCGCCGTGGCGGTCGGCGCGGCCACCGGTGTGGACGAGGTCCGTTCGCGACTTCTCCCCGAGGAGAAGGCGGAGGCGGTACGGACGCTCCGTGATCGCTTCGGGGTCGTCGGCATGGTGGGCGACGGCGTGAACGATGCCCCCGCTCTCGCCGAGGCGAGTGTCGGCTTGGCGATGGGGGCGGCCGGCTCGCCCGCCACGATCGAGACGGCCGATGTGGCGCTGATGGCCGACGATCTGACGAAGCTGCCGTACGCTGTGAAGCTGGCGCGCCGCACGCGCCGCACCGTGCGATTCAACATCGCGCTGGCGCTCGGACTCAAGCTCGTGCTCGCCGTGGGTGCGGTCGCCGGGGTGGTTAGCCTCGCGGTCGCCGTCCTACTCGGCGACATGGGCGGTTCTCTCGCCGTGACGCTCAACGCTCTCGGGCTTGCCAGGACAACCAGCAAGTGACGGTGCAACTGCGGCACCCACACCCGATGCACGAGCGCACGACGGCAGCGACGGGCGGTGCATCCTGAGCCGCGACGCGCCCAGCACCACCGTCCCTCCGGCTCACGGCCCGCTTCGCGCCGGGCGCCTGCGCCCCGAAGTGTGCGTGTGTACCACCAGCCACCGGCCGCCGCGGCGCTCCAGGATCGCCGTGCCGCGTCCATCCACCTCCACGTGCCCCTGCGGAGTGTCGGCGATCAGCTCGTAGCGAAACGAGGCCCACGCCACGTTCCCCCGCACCTGCGGCTCGATCTCGTAGTAGCGGTACTGGAAGCTGGTGAACTCACGCAGCTCGGGCGCGAGGTGGTGATCGCGGTAGTCAACCCAGCCGCGGTTCACCCCCGCCCCCTCGACAATCCGCACCCAGGAGTCGGGCGCGTACAGCGTATCGAGGCCGGCGAGATTCCGCGCCTGGCTGAAGGAAGCGAGGGCCTCGAGCACCGCCACCACGGCGCGCTCGTCCTGACTCTGAGCAAACACCGGCGTAGCGAGAGCGCTCGCGGCAACGGCGGCTGTGAGTAAACTGCCCTTCATTGCTGGATTCTCCTCGGAGTCGGGTGGGTGTCGGTGGTGCCATCTGCATGAGTGTGAGCCCGGGCAGCGGCCGAGCTGTCGGTACCGGAACGGGCCGAGTCGCCAGGCATGTCGCCATGCATGTCCGATTCACCGGGAGCGTGCTCGTGCTCGCCCTCGCGCTGTTCCTGCACGGTGTGCAACGTGGTGGTCGGGATGCCGAGGGCATGTTCGAAGACTAGGCGCCCGCCAAGTTGTGCGGTGTAGATCATGAGCCCCACCCCGACCACGCCGATGACCAGCGCCACGGGCGCTTCCTTGGGCCTCCAGCTGCCGCGGCGCCACACTCGCCACAGGGCCAGCAGCGCAAATACTCCGGTCGCGGCCAGAGCGAAGGCCTCGTGGCGCTCCATGAGCGCGTGACCGGCGTCGCTGTGATCAATGCGTCCCTCGGCGACCAGTCCGGCGATAACCGCGGCGATTCCGCCCAGCGCGCCCGTGACGAGGGTCCACAGTCCCACGGTGCGAAACGAGTCGCGCTTCATCACCGTCCCGGCGATATCGAACAGCACCGACACCACCAGCAACGCCGCTGGCGCGTCGTTCAAGGCTGCATGTAGCTGCGGCCAATCATACCCGAACATCGGTGTCCTCCGGCGCCGGTACGGCGCTGTGAGAGTCCAGAGCCTTTTGCCCGATCATGGATGACGATGCTGCTGAGCGGGCGCCGCCGGCTGGCGACGCGGCAGCAGCCCGGTCGCGGGACCTCCCATCGCCTCGATTCCGCCCATGTGATGGCCCATCTCCAGCCACTCTTCGTGCGACATCACGTTTCTGGTCCCGTCTTGGAACTCGTCGAGCGCCGCGAAGATCACCTCGCGCTTGCGCGCGGGCGGCACCGTGTCCGCCGCAAGGATGTCCGAGATGATGTCGTGCATCATGTGCAGATTGTCGAAGATCGCCGCCGCCCGCGGGTGGCGCGCCGTGAACAGCGGAGCGACCGTCGCGGTCATCGGCATCACCTGCGGCATGTTCGCGGGCGCCTCGCGCAGCATGTCCCAGAACCGCGCCAGCGCGGCGCTCACACCAGCCTTGCGCTCGTCCGCGCTGCGACCCGCGATCAGCGGCTCGTACAGGCCCACCTGGAGCCAGTGATAGGCCCAGATCAGCCCGTTGAATCGCGGATGCCGCCGCCGGAACACCTGGCTGTAGTACTGCTCGTCCATCAGCGCCATTGACTTCGGCACCGGCGTGAAGGCCAGCCGCCGGTTGCTCAGGTAGTAGTCCGTCAGGCGCTCCACCAGCTCGATCTTCGCGCTGTCGCCCAGGCGCTCGTCCGCGTACACGTCGTAGATCTGACGGTGCAGGATGTGGGCCCAATCGAACATCATCTTGGCGCGCCAGGCCAGCCGCGCGTACGTTGGCTCGATCGCCTCCTCGGCGACCGCGAAGCGCGGCGGCCGCACCAGCAGATCACGCGTAAGGAACTGGTATTCGCGGTCGAGCGCTCGTGCCTGACGAGCCGAGTCGGGCAGCGTGTACAGTCGCTCGTACAACACCGCGTGACCGTAGTCGAACGCGTTGAACAGCCGCGCCGCCTCCGGATAGACCCGCAGGAACGTCCAGTTGAACGAGCCCGGATAGTAGAACTGCTCATCGCGCCGCTCCTGCGCCTGCGCCGGTGCGGCCACACTTAGGAGAGCCAGCAGAACCAGCGTCCGGTGCTTCCGTGCCTCTGCGCCTGTGTGCCCTCTAGTTCTCATTGCCCCCTCCGGCCGCCCGCTCCAGCCGCGGCATCAGCGCGGCAATCCCCAGAGCGTGCGAAAAGCCCAGTGTAAACTCGATCTCAGGTCCCAGGTCGCGCCGGAGACCTCGCGAGAGCCCCGCGTCAATGACCAGCGTGGGGCTCACCTGTCGCCTGAACCCCAGCGATGCGTGGATCTCGGTTGCCTCAGACAACCGGGGACGCACCGCGTACACCTCGGCGATCACTAGGGTGCTGTGCCGGAACAGCGTCCGGTCCAGTGCTGCGCCGTACCACCAGCGGCTCGCGCCTTCAACAGCCGCGACTGCACCCTCGCTCCCGAACCCGATCTCGCCGTTGAGATGCAGCCGGTTGCGGCCGAACGACCTGGTTGCCAACACCTTCAGTGAACCGCGGGTCACGTCGCCGCCTAGCGATCCGGCGGGCATAGCGATGTCCGCGCGGAGCGACAGGGCGGGCAGCACCGGGCTCTCGGTGTTGAAGTTGTACAGAGCAAACAGCCGCGCACCGGAGAGCCCCCAGCGTGTCGCACCGGTTCCGGCCACTGCCGCCACGGGCAGCTTCAGGCCCAGCTGCCCGTTGCGCACAGCTCCCCAGGCCAGCTCCCAGATGAACGCGTGAAGCGTGGTGCCGTCGCGCTCGCGCTCCAGCCGGTAGGGTGCAATCGCCTCGAACGCGTAGCGCTCGACCGGATAGGCATCCTCGACTCGCGTGGGGCGATCGTCGTCCAGGTTGCGGTAATCGATCTGGGCGTGCGCCGCGGACGCCAACGCCGCGGCAAGAGCGGCCGCGCCGGCGGCTCGCCGTAATGTCAACATCGTCAACTCCTGGCAGTCAGTTGTGTGTGCCGGATCCGTACTGCGAGCTACGGGAGGAGCTGACAGGGAGGCGGTGTGGGTGGTGGTACTGAGCGCGTGGCTGCTTGCTGCCATGAAACCGCGGCCGCCGGAGACCTCTCGGTCGCCACGGCACCACTCGCCGCCAGCGCCGGAAGGGCCGCACCGCTGGTGCAATGCACCGCCGGAGCGCAGGCGCCATGCGGGCAGTGCTCGCAGCTGGTGTCAGCACCGGGCGTTTCACTCACCGACGCGGCCTCGCCATCAGTGCCAGCTTCAACATCCGATGCGGAGCCGTGGTGGGACTGGTGGGAAGGCGCTGCGGCCGCGGCCTGGCGCGTCGAGCATGCCCCATCGGGACCCAGGGCATGCGAGGGGTCGGGCAACATGCCGATCGCGCCCGCCGCGAGCAGCAGCAGAGCGGCCAGCCGGAGCACGGCCCGTGGGAGTTTGCCAGCGCGCATTGGGACGGGCCGAAACCTAGCCGGGCCCACTGGGTTCCGGTAGGCCGTGGGGTCCGCTTGACGCCGCCGTCGCGGGGCCGTATGTCAAAGTCTTCCCTCCTTGTGAGGTAAGCATG
Source organism: Gemmatimonadales bacterium (assembly GCA_035559335.1). GTDB lineage: Bacteria > Gemmatimonadota > Gemmatimonadetes > Gemmatimonadales > JACORV01 > DASXPG01. The sequence goes on along the minus strand of DATMBH010000054.1, from coordinate 2,813 downwards.
TTGTACTCGTCGGTTCTGCTCGCGGCCTCACTGGCGACGGCAGTCAACCCGGCGGAGGCCCAACAACCCCCCGCGCTCGATCGTCACTTCCTCGACACCGCCGAGTACTTCATCGCTCGTGACTCCTTCAACGGCACGCACCAGTACGTTGCGGTGGGCAGGATGCTGAATGGCCCCAGCGCGGCGACCCGGTTCGAGGCGGAGTTCCTGATCGTGGGCCCCGGCGCCGGCATGGACAATGGCCAGAGAGTTTGGACCAGGTGGTACTGGGCCACGCGCGCGGCGGAGCCGGCCGACGCCAGCCTTGGCGCAACGGTGTTCTGCCTCAACACTGACGCGGGCGGCGTCTATCAGGCTCCGGCCACCAGGGACGAGGCGCTCGGCACGGGCTGGTGGATGGCGACGGTGACCGATGTGTCCGACATGTTCCGGCAGGAGGTGCGCTCGGGTGAGTATCGACTCGCGCTGTCCTGTCTGCGCGTACCCACCAACGCGCGGCGGACGTCCGCGGCCGCTCCGCGAGCCGAGCTGGACTTCCACCACCTCGACACCGCCGAGTACTTCATCGCGCCTGAGGCCATCAGCGGTTCGAGCGCCTACGTGGCCGTCGGTCGGATGATCATAGCGCCAACCAACACCTCTCGCGGTGAGGCACAGTTCCTGGTGGTGGGCTCCGGGGCAGGGTACACCGCCGGCCAGACCGTGTGGACGCGCCACTTCTGGCGCACCAGGCAGGCGCAGACGGCAGACATCAGGCTGGGACGCAGGGTGTGGTGTCTCAACCGCGAGGAGGACGGCGTCTACCAGGGTCCGCGCGACCGCGGCGAGGCCCTCAACGGCGGCTGGTGGACGGCCACGATCGCCGACCTCGCGGACCTGTTCCGCCAGCAGGTCGGGGCCGACGGCCACCGGCTGGCGATGGGCTGCCTCAGGGTGGAGCGTTAGGTGGCGTACTGATACGTAAGGCGAAAGATGTGATGAGTGAGGGGATGGGTGAGGGGTGAGACGTTGGGGGGGACGCGAACCCAGGCGATCGCGTTCACCCATCACCCATCCCTCGCACCCATTGCTCCTCGCCTCGCGCCCCGTACCCCTCACCCCTAGCCCATCACGCCCGATCAGAGATCGACCTTCCTCAGCCGCAGCGCATTCGCAATCACCGACACCGAGCTGAACGTCATCGCCGCCGCGGCGATGATCGGGCTGAGCAGCAGCCCGAACGCGGGATACAGCACTCCGGCCGCCACCGGCACGCCGAGCGCGTTGTAGGCGAACGCGAAGAACAAATTCTGTTTGATGTTCTTCATTGTGGCGCGCGACAGCCGGCGTGCCCGCGCTATCGCCCTCAGGTCGCCGCGCACCAGGGTGACTCCGGCGCTTTCCATGGCTACATCCGTGCCCGTACCCATCGCGATGCCCACGTGGGCCTGGGCCAGGGCCGGAGCGTCGTTGATCCCGTCACCGGCCATTGCCACCACGCGCCCCTCGTGCTGCAGCCGCTGCACCACGTCGCGCTTGCGCTCCGGCGGCACCTCGGCTTCGACGCTCTCGATGCCGAGCGCCGCCGCCACCGCCTGGGCCGTGCGGCGGCTGTCGCCAGTTAGCATAACGAGCCTGACGCCGTCATCCTGAAGCAGGCGCACCGCCTCTGGAGTCGTTCGCTTGATCGGGTCGCTGATGCCGAGCAGTCCGGCGGCGGCGCGGTCGACCGCCACGTACACTGTGGTTCGGCCCTCGGCGCGACGGGCCTCGCACGCAGGCGCCAAACCAGCCACGTCCACCTCCAGCTCGCGCATCAGCGCCTCGTTTCCGACCGCCACGCGGCGCCCGGCAACCCGCCCGACCAGCCCGCGCCCGGTGCGCGACTCGAAGTCGGAGACCTCGTGGAGCGCCAGTTGGCGCTCGGCCGCCGCCGCCGTCACCGCCGCGGCGAGCGGGTGCTCGCTGGCGCGCTCCAGCGAGGCGGCCGCCGCGAGCACGTCGCCCTCGGTGAAACCGCGCGCGAGGTCGATCGTCTCGAGCCGCGGCCGGCCTTCGGTGAGCGTTCCGGTCTTGTCGATCACCAGCGTGTCCACCGCGCCTAACAACTCGAGCGCCTCAGCGTTCCTGATGAGCACCCCGGTAGTGGCGCCGCGACCGGTGCCCACCATGATGGACATCGGAGTCGCCAGGCCGAGCGCGCAGGGACAGGCGATGATCAGCACGCCGATAGCGTTCACCAGTCCGTGGACCAGCCGTGGCTCGGGCCCCCACAGACCCCACACCACGAACGTGCCGATCGCCACCACGATGACCGCCGGGACGAACACGGCCGAAACGCGGTCGGCAAGCTGCTGGATCGGCGCGCGGCTGCGTTGCGCCTCCGCGACCATCTGCACGATCCGCGCCAGCACCGTCTCGGAGCCGACCGACTCGGCGCGCATAACGAAACTGCCCGTGGCGTTGACAGTGCCTCCGGTCACCCTGTCGCCCGGGCGTTTCTCGACCGGAATGCTCTCGCCGGTCAGCATCGACTCGTCCACCGAGCTGGAGCCGTCCAGCACCCGCCCGTCGACCGGCACCTTCTCGCCGGGACGCACCCTGAGCCGGTCTCCGGCAACCACGTGCGCCAGCAGGACATCCCGCTCGGTACCGTCGGCTTCGATCCGCCGCGCCGTGGTGGGCGCCAGCGCGAGCAGCGCCTTGATCGCGCCCGAGGTGCGACTGCGGGCGCGCAGTTCCAGCACCTGACCCAGCAGCACCAGCGTAGTTATGACCGCCGCCGCCTCGAAGTAGACAGGGACCGACCCTCCCATCTGGCGGAACTGCGGCGG
>DATMBH010000053.1:0-6413 GCA_035559335.1 Gemmatimonadales bacterium | reverse complement strand
GCGGGTCGGCCGTGTGCCTTGTTGCGGCGCTAGCGGTGTGTGTTCTCCTTACCCAGCCCGCCGTGGCTCAGGTTGATCCCTCCGGCTCCTGGCACACCTGGCACACCACGCACTTCCGCGTGCATGCGCGGGCCGGGCAGGACGCGCTGGCGCTTCGGGCCGCCGCGGAGGCCGAGCGTGCGTACGCCGCGCTCGCGTCGGAGCTGGTTCCGCCGCGCGGCACGATTGACCTCACGCTCGCGGACAACGTGGACTTCACGAACGGGTTCGCGTCCGTGGTCCCCTCCAATCGGATCACGATCTTCACGGTGCCGCCGGCGGGGAGCGTGGTGCTGGGCCATTACGACGACTGGCTCCGCACGGTGATCACGCACGAGCTGGTCCACCTGTTTCATGGGGATCGCTCGCGCGGGGTGTGGCGCTTGTTTCAGCGCATCTTCGGCCGGGCGCCGGGCCTGTTCCCCAACGCGTATCAGCCCTCGTGGGTGGCCGAGGGTCTGGCGACGTACTACGAGTCGAAGCTCACGTCCGCCGGGCGGCTGCGCGGGGGCGTGCATGGCCAGCTGCTCGCGGCCGCCGCGCGGGATCGCTGGCCGCTGCCCGGTGATGCCACGCTCGCGAGTCCGCGCTGGCCCGCGGGATTCCTGCCGTACGCCTGGGGATCGTTCTTCTTCGAGCGGCTGGCCCGGGATCACGGGGATTCGGTGCCCGCGCGGCTGGTGGAGCGGACCGCGGGCCAGCTGATCCCTTTCCGCGTGTCCGGTGCGGTTCGCCGCGCGGGCGGGGCGCCGGTGCGCGACGTGTGGGACGGGTTACGCGCGGAGTGGGAGCGGGCCACGAGCGGCGAGCCGCGGGGTGGCGTCCTGGTGCGCGGCCTGCGTGGCGAACCCCGGGCCAGGATTTCGCCGGACGGCACGCGGCTCGCCTATCTCCACGCTGACGGGAAGAACGAGGCGCGGGTGATCGTGCGCGAGCGCGCGAGCGGGCGCGCGCTGGCGTCGCACCGCGTCAACGCCGGCGTGGACCTCGCCTGGGTGGATGCGGACGCGCTCGTCGTATCGAACCTCGACTACCGCAACGCCGTGGAGGTGCGGAGCGGGTTGTATCGCTGGGAGCCCGGGCGATCGTGGCGGCGGATCTCCGGTTCGGAGAGCCTGGCGCGGCCGTTCGCGCTGGCTCGCGGGACGGTCGGCGCCGTGGACGTGGCGAGCGATGCGTCCCGCGTCGTGTCGCTCGCGGATGGCGGGACGCGCGGCGCCGTCGCGCTGCCCCCGGCCGTGGAGTGGGCCCGGCTCGCCGTGTCGCCCGCGGGCGACTGGATGGCGGGCGCGCGACACGACGGCCGCCAGTGGGACATCGTGGCCTGGCGCGCGGCGGATCCCTCGAGCGCCGTGCCGGTCACGCAGGATGCCTGGACGGACGACGATCCCCGCTGGACTCCCGACGGGTCGGAGCTGCTGTTCACGTCCGAGCGGCTCGGCCTGGCGCAGGTGTTCGCCTGGCGGCCGGCCGATGGCACGGTGCGACAGCTCACCGACGAGCCCACGGGCGCGCGTGACGCGAGTGTGGGGCCGAAGGGCGAGCTGGTGTACGCCACCGTGCTGGCCGACGGGTTCGCGCTGATCGAGCGGCCCGCGGCGGGTGGTGAGCCGGCCGCGGTGGATCGCACGGCGCTGCTCATGGCTCCCGCGTCTCCCGCGGCCCCGGCCGGGGCGGTGGAGGCGCGGCGCACGGGGTACACGTCGTGGCCGTCGCTGCGGCCGCATTTCTGGCTTCCCGTGTTTCACGACGCGGGAACGGCCGGCGAGTTCGGCGGCGCGTTGATTGCCGGCGTGGACGCTCTGGGCCGCGCGAGCTATGGCGCGCTGCTCGCGGTCGCGCCCGATCGCAGCCGGTGGGAAAGCGTGCTCGCGCTGGAGTACACGCGGTGGAAGGCGGCGAGCCTGGACCTCTCCTACGAGCTGGACTGGAGCGCGCGTCTGGGCACGGTGCAGCAAACCGGTCAGCGGGTGTCTCTGGCGCTGGCCGAGGAGTTTGCGACCGCGGGGCTCACGCTCCGGTGGTTGCGCTGGCGCCGCGCGGCCGCCGTGCGCGTGGGGGCGGAGCTGGAGACGAACGCGCTGCGGAACGACAGTCCCGTCTCGCTCACGCTTCCGGCGCTGCCCGATTACGTGAACGGCGTCGTGTCGCTGTCGGCCCAGCACCTCAGTCGCCCTGCGCTCGCCATTTCGCCGGAGAACGGGGCTCGTGTGGGGGTGGCGTATCGCCGGAGGAGGGAGCTGGGCGGGCAGGGGTGGTCCGAGGAGGCGAGGGGCGCGGTGAACGGGTATGTCGCGCTGCCGCTCCCCGGTTTCGCGCACTGGGTGCTTGCGGCGCGTGCCGCCGGTGGCGTGAGTCGGGGTCCCAACCGGGCGTACTTCGACCTGGGTGGCGAGTCAGGCGACGTGTTCAGGGTCGTGTCCGGGTATACGCTCGGTTCGGGGCGGCGGCAGTTCTCGCTTCGGGGCTACGACGAGATGGGCGGGTTCGATCGCGTGGGCGCGGGTGCGGTGGAGTTGCGCATTCCCCTGGCGCTCGTGGGGCGGGGGGTATGGCGGCTGCCGTTCGGGCTGGATCGGATCTCGCTCGCGGCGTTCGGCGAGGCGGCGCGGGCGCGGTACGTCGACGGCTCGGTGCTGGACTTCGGGGACCTGGGGGCCGAGGCGGTGTTGGATCTCGCGGTGTCGTACGACGTCCCGCTGCGCCTGCGGCTTGGCGGGGCGGTGCCGTTCACGTCGGGGGTGGGGAACACGGTGCGGGAGCCGCGGTGGTATGTGACGTTCGGGTCCAGTTTCTAGCGGAGCGGAACAGGCAGCGGTTTGCTGGGAACGTTGGGGCAGGGGTGCGGCTTCGTTGGAGGCCTCAGGTCTAGACCGAAGTCCCACCAAGAACGCTGAGACGGGCACCACTGCTGGGCTACTCCCTCAGCGATACCATCGCCATCTTCGACCGCGTGCGTGAGAACCTGCGGAAGCACCGCTGGCGGGACCTGTTGGACATCCGCAACCTGTCGGTCAACGAGACCTTGCCGCGGACGATCCTCACGGGGGGCACGACCCTGGCGACCGCTCTGGTCCTGTCGTTCTTCGCGGGCGAGGTCATTCGGCTGTTCGCCCTGGTGATGAGCTTCGGTATCGCCGTCGGCACATTCTCTTCTATCTACGTGGCCTCGCCGCTGCTGCTCCGGATCGACCGCCGCCGGCCGGGTCAAGACGCCGGCGGAGCGCGGCCGCTCCCCAGCACACCAGTCCGGAGCCATCCGGCCTAGTCCGATGTACGACGTGCATGCGTTCCTCAAGGCGCTGACGATCGTCCTGGCGGTAGCCGCGGTGGTGACGGTCCTGTTCCAGCGATTCCGCCAACCGGTGGTGCTGGGGTACATCATCGCGGGGCTGATCGTGGGACCCCACGTGCCGGTCCCGCTGGTGGCCGACAGCGGAGTGGTCCAGACCCTCTCCGAGCTCGGCGTCATTCTTCTGATGTTCTCGCTAGGACTCGAGTTCAGTGTTCGCAAGCTGGTGCAGGTCGCGCCCACCGCCGGTCTCGCCGCGGTCCTGCAGACCAGCATGATGGTGTGGCTGGGGTTCACTGTGGGACGACTCTTTGGGTGGACCACGCTGGAAAGCTTGTTCGCCGGCGCCGTGATCGCGATCTCGAGCACCACCATCATCGCCAAGGCGTTTGATGAACAGCGGGTCACGGGCAAGCTGCGGGACGTGGTCGTGGGGATCCTCATCATCGAGGACCTGATCGCCGTGCTGCTGATGGCCGTCTTGACGGGGGTCGCCTCGGGCAGCGGCCTGTCGGCGGGCCCGCTGGCCGCGACCGTCGGCCGGCTCACGGCATTTCTGGTAGGGCTGGTGGGCGTGGGCATGCTGCTGGTGCCGCGGACCGTGCGTGCCATCATCCGCCTGCGAGGACGCGAGACCATCCTGGTCGCCTGTATCGGTATCTGTTTCGGCATCGCGTTGCTGGCCCAGGAGCTGGGCTACTCGGTGGCGCTGGGCGCGTTCATCGCCGGATCGCTGGTAGCCGAGTCAGGCGAAGAGCAGGAAGTCATGCACTTGGTCGAGCCGGTGCGCGACGTGTTCGCCGCGGTGTTCTTTGTATCGGTGGGGATGTTGATTGACCCGGCGCTGGTCGTGCGGCACTGGCCCGCGGTCGCGGTCCTTACGACTGTAGTGGTATTGGGCAAGGTGGTGGGTGTCTCGCTGGGCAGCTTCGTGACCGGGCTCGGCGTGCGCACGTCCGTTCAGGCCGGCATGAGCCTGGCCCAGATCGGCGAATTCTCGTTCATCATCGCCGCTCTGGGGCTCTCGCTCCAGGCCACGGGGGAGTTCCTGTACCCGGTGGCGGTGGCCGTGTCGGCGATCACGACGCTGCTCACTCCCTGGTTGATTCGCGGCTCGGGGCCGGTGGCGGCGTGGGTAGATCGGAAACTGCCCAACCAACTCCAGACCTATGCGGCCCTCTACGGAAGCTGGATCGAGGGGCTTCGCTCCGCCCCGCGAGGAAGCACGGCTGTCGCACACATCCGACGGCTGCTCCGCCTTCTGGCGCTGGACGGGGCCGCGCTGGCGGGCATCATCGTTGGGGCGTCCGCAGCGCTGGGAAGCGTGATCGCCTTTGTTGAGCACCGCGTGGGGATTCCTGCGGTGCTGGCGCGGCCGGCGGTCATCGCCGGTGTGGTGGCGCTGACGGCTCCGTTCGCTATTGGTGTGCTCCGCGTGGGCCGGCGGCTCGGCCTTGCGATCGCCCGAGTCGCCCTGCCCTCACGGGAAGACCGGCGAGTGGATTTCGCCGATGCCCCTCGGCGAGCGATGGTGGTGACGCTGCAGCTGGCCAGCGTGATGCTGGTGGCCGTTCCGCTCCTGGCGCTTACCCAGCCGTTTCTGCCGGGCGTGCCAGGGGGCGCCGTCCTGGCGGTGATCCTCGCCGTGCTCGGCGTCACCTTCTGGCGCACCGCCACCAACCTCCAGGGGCATGTTCGGGCGGGCGCGCAGGTGATCGCCGAGGTTCTCGCCGCGCAGTCCCGCGGGCGGGACACCAGACCGGAGGCTCTAACCCTGGAACGGGCGCATCAACTGCTTCCAGGCCTGGGGGCGTTGGTCGCCGTCCGCATCGATCCCGGAAATCCGGTGATCGGCCGGACGCTGGCCGATCTCAACCTGCGCGGGCTGACCGGCGCAACGGTACTCGCGATCACCCGGAGCGAGGGCGGCGTGGTCATCCCCAATGCGGACGAGCGGTTGCGCGCCGGAGACGTCCTGGCGCTGGCGGGGACGCACGAGGCCCTGGAAGCCGGCAAACAGCTTCTCCTGGGCGGCAGGGAGGGCGTGTGAGTCCGGTGGCCGGGTTGCCGGCGAACCGTTCCGCGTCGTGGTGACGACCGATGTGGTGGCATTGGCCGTCTTCGGAGGCACAGTGGAGCGCGGTCTTCGCCTCTTCGTGGCCCTCGAGGGACCAGGCCGTGAGTTGCTGGTCGGGCGCGTTGCTGAGGTCGGGCGGGAGGGTCTGGCTACGGACTGTTGCATTCCAAGGCGCCGGCCGCAAGGTGGGCAAACGCGATCCCTCTGACGGATGAAGCTGGTGTTCTTGCATGCCCAAGGATCGGCACGCAACATAAGTAGAGGGTTAGGCTGTACGCTCCCGTGCTGACGCGAGAGGCGCCATGGATCCCGACATTCTGAAGTTCTTCGCCGCCATGATGACCCTCACCTTTTGCGGCGGGTTGTTCATGCTGATCACGTCGCTAGCAAGGCGGATCGGGAATCCTCCACGGGCCCCCTCCAGCGACGAGATTGAGGACCTGCGCGCCCGCCTTGACGCCTTGGAGCAAAGGGCATCACAGTACGAGGAACTGGACGAGCGCCTGGACTTTCTGGAACGGATGGCCTTGGCATTACGCGAAGGCAAGCCAGCCCCACAGGGTCTGCCGCCGCGGAAAGAGAGAACGCCTGTCTAATACCTCGGCGAATCCGTGCAGCCTAACCCGGCGCTGAAGCTGGTGGCCTGAGACAAGCAAGGAACAATTGCGTTTGCTCGCCTGATGATCTCGGTGCCTCAACTGTGGCGACCTTGCGCCCGCCGGCGTTGTGGCCGGAGCTTAGCGCCATAGACCGCGCCGGTGAGTCTCCTTGAGAGGCCTGCCTTTCGACGGCAACCTTGAGATGGCCCTGGATTGAGGTTCGCCATGACGGCCCCCACCGTGAAGCAACGAGTCATCGACGCGCTCGAGCAGCTCCCCCCGGACGCGAGTTTCGAGGACGTCATGGAGCGCGTCTATTTCTTATCCAAGATCCAGCGCGGGCTAGATCAATTGGATCGTGGCGAGGTAGTAGAGCACGACGAGGTCAAGCGCCGTTTCCTCAAGT
>DATMBH010000052.1:0-9989 GCA_035559335.1 Gemmatimonadales bacterium | reverse complement strand
ACCGGTTTGCGCATCGCCGAGCACGGGCAGCCGCGCGATCCCGACACCAGGGTGCCGATCCTGCTCTGGGGCCCCGGCATTCGGCCCGGGCTGTATCAGGAACGCGCTGCCGTGACCGACATCGCGCCGACGCTGGCCCGGTTGCTTGGGATTGCTCCGATGGAGCGGGTGAATGGAAGGGTTCTGAGAGAGGCGATTAGATGATGGAGGGCACGAAGGGCACGGAGGGCACAGGGGGCACAGGGGGCACAGGGGGCACGGAGGAGACGGAGGGGACGGCGCGGTTTGTGGCCCTCAGGCACGTGAGGCGCGAGCCCGCCGAGATGCTGGAGCGCTCGCGCGGGTTCTACGAGCTGATGAATGCCCGGCGCACCACCCGCCACTTCTCCCGCGAGCCGGTGCCGCGGGAGCTGATCGAGCTGGCGGTCATGACGGCCAGCACGGCGCCATCGGGCGCGCACCAGCAGCCGTGGACCTTCGTAGTTGTGGACGACCCGGAACTCAAGCGGCGGATCCGGGAGGCGGCCGAGCACGAGGAGCGGGTCAACTACGCTGGTCGCATGGGCCGCGAGTGGATCGAGGCGCTGCGCCCGCTGGGAACTGACGCGGTCAAGGCCCATCTCACCGACGCGCCCTACATAGTCGTGCTGTTCGAGCAGCGCTACGGGCTGCGGCCGGACGGGACCCGGCGCGCCCACTACTACGTGCAGGAGTCGTGCGGCATCGCAGCGGGGCTGTTCATCGCAGCGGTTCACAACATGGGACTGGTGACCCTCACGCACACGCCGAGTCCGATGCAGTTTTTGGGGGAGCTCCTGCAGCGGCCGGCCAACGAACGGGCGTTCCTGGTGATGCCCGTGGGGTATCCGGCGCCGGGGGCGCGGGTGCCGGACCTGGTGCGCAAATCGCTCGACCAGGTGCTGGTCTGGAACAGGGGGTAGGTCCAAATGGCTGGTCGCAAGTTGTCGGCGAAAGTCGAAGAGGAAGTGGTGTTCATGGAGAACCTGCTGCTGCAGTGCGACCACCTGCTTCGCAAGGCGGAGGAATACGCCGCCGCGAAGAAGGAGGCGGACAGCATCTCCCAGCAGATCGTGCGCCAGCTGCAGCAGATCCGGCAGCAGGCCATGATGAAGAATCTGGGCCCGCTTGCCGACCAGGCCGGCGGCCTGTCGGTCCAGTGCGCCCGCGGCAGCCAGACCATGCGGGCTCGCACGATGCGCGAAGGGATCACGGGTTTCAAGGTGATGCTGGAGCGGGTGATGAAGGCCACCATCGAGGCCGACCAGCGCCAGCGCCACGAGGAAGAACTGAGGCGCGCCGCTGAGAAGGAGGCCGAGAAGGCCGCGGCCGAGCGCATGGCGCAGCGCGTGTTACGTGAGAGCCAGATGGGGATCAAGGCGCCGCAAGCGCCACCCCCGGCTCCGGACCTCCCGGCCCCTGAGGTGAAGTCCTGATGGCGGTCCTCGACAAGTTCGTTCAGGCGATGTTCCAGAACAGCGCCTCTGCGCTGCGGATGCAGAGCGGGCAGGCCGTCATGCTCGAGGTCGACGGCAATGACCGACCGGTGACGAAGGAAGCCCTTACCAAGCCGAAGATCATGGCACTGGTTCGGGAGATCGCCCCGGACGGGATGAAGGACCATCTCGACGCCGAGAGCCGAATGGCGTTCGGCTACGTGGTGGACGGCAAGCGCGTGGACGTGGAACTGATGCACCTCGGGCCTAACGATGTGCAGGTGTCGATCGGGCCCGCCAAGCCGCGCCGCTCGTCGGCGGCGATCGCGATGCCGATGGAGGCGATGATGGCCGCCGCCGCGGCCGCGGTGCCGGAGAGCGCGCCCCGTGCCGCGTCGGTTCGCGTGAGCGAGGAGGCATCGGCCGCCGAAGAGCGCATCCAGGAGATGCTCACCAAGCTGGTGAAGTCGGGTTCCTCGGACCTGCACCTGCGCGTCGGCGAGCCGCCCATCATCCGCAAGTCGGGCGAGATGCAGCGGCTCGAGGGCTACCAGGCCCTGACCGTGGACGAGATGCAGGCGCTGCTGTTCTCCATCATGCCCGAGCGCAACAAGAAGGAATGGACCGAGACCAACGATACCGACTTCGCCTACGAGATCCTGGGGCTGGCACGGTTCCGCGGCAACGTGCTCAAGGACCGCAAGGGACCGGCGGCGGTGTTCCGCGTCATTCCGACCAAGATCCAGACCGTCGAGGAGCTCGGCGTGACCGAGGAGGTGCAGAAGCTGTGCTTCCTGTCCAAGGGCCTGGTGCTGGTCACCGGCCCAACGGGCTCGGGCAAGTCCACCACGCTGGCCGCGATGATCGATCTGATCAACCGCAAGCGCACCGACCACATCATCACGATTGAGGACCCGATCGAGTTCGTACACGAGAACAAGTCTTGCATCATCACCCAGCGGCAGGTGGCCCTGCACACCCAGTCGTTCAAACGGGCGCTGCGCGCCGCCCTGCGGGAGGACCCGGACATCGTGCTGGTGGGCGAGATGCGCGACCTGGAGACGATCGAGATCGCGATCGAGACGGCCGAGACCGGGCACCTGGTGTTCGGAACCCTGCACACCACCACGGCCCCATCGACCATCGACCGCATCATCGACCAGTTCCCCGCCGACCGGCAGAGCCAGATCCGCGTGATGTTGAGCGAGTCGCTGAAAGGCGTGGTGGCGCAGGTGCTGGTGAAGCGGATCGGCGGCGGAAGGGCGGCGGCGCGCGAGATACTCATCGCGATTCCCGCGATCAGTAACTTGATCCGCGAGGGCAAGACATTCCAGATCCCGTCCATGATGCAGACCAACAAGAAGCTCGGCATGGTGACGATGAACGACGCCCTGTTCGATCTGGTGGACAAGAAGATCGTCGAGCCCTACGAGGCCTGGATCAAGTCGGTGGACAAGACGGCCTTCGAGGGGATGCTGAAGGCCAAGGGCCACGACCTGAGCTTCCTGAAGAACGTTCAGCAACAATGAGGGTGCTGTGCCTTGCGCTGGCTTGGGGCGCGGCTCTTGCCGCGCCGCTATCCGGCCAGCGCGGTCGCGAGGACCTACCGGAACCCTTCTCGATCGCCGATGTCCTCTCGGCGCCATTCGCCGGTTCGCTGGTCGCATCGCCTGACGGCCGCGCCGTCGCGTGGATCGGCTACGAGCGCGGCGCGCGCAACGTGTGGGTGGCCGAGGCGCCGCGCTGGCGCGCGCGCCGGCTGACCCGCTGGAATGCAGATGACGGCCAGCCGCTGTCGCAGCTAACCTGGACCGGCGACTCGCGTGCGGTGCTGGTAGTGCGCGGCGGCGAGCCCGGCGGCAACTGGGCGCGGGACGTGCCAGTGAATCCCACCAGCGATCCGGCGGGCACCGAGCAGGCCGTGTGGCTGGTGCCGCGCATCGGCGCCCCGCGCCGGATTGGGCCGGGCCACACGCCGGTATCGAGCCCCGCGGGCGATCGCGTGGCGTTTATCCTCCGCGACACAATCCGAGTGGCGCCGCTGCGCGCGGCCGGGCAGCCCCAAATCATGTTCCGCGCGCGCGGCCGCAGTGCCGCTCCCGTCTGGAGCCCGAGCGGCACCCGCCTGGCGTTCGTGAGCCGGCGGGAAGATCACAGCTTCATCGGCGTCTACGACCTGGGCGAGCGGCGAGTGTCGTGGATCGCGCCGGGCACCTGGCGAGACGACTTCCCGCGCTGGTCGCTGGACGGCCGCCGCCTGGCGTTCATCCGCAGGAGCGGTCTGCCGTACGCAACCGGATTGCCGCTGCCACCGGTCCAGGGCGAGGGCGTACCGCCGTTCACCGTTATGGTGGCCGATGCCGACTCAGGAGCCGCGCGCGAGGTGTGGCGCTCACCCGCCAATGACGACGGCGGGTTGCCCGGGCTGGCCGGCTCGTGGACGCTGCAGTGGGCGGCTGGCGAGAGGCTGCTGGTGGCCTCGGAGCAAAGCGGGTGGATAGGACTGCTGTCGGTGGGAACGGTGGGGACGGTGGGGACGGAGAGCCCGATAAGACTGACGCCGACAGGTTGCGAGGTGCAGGACGTGGTGCTGAACGCAACGCTGGACACCATCTACTACGCCTCGAACTGCGGTGACATAGACCGACGCCACATTCAGCGGGTGAGCGTGTTGGGCGGCGAGCCGGAGCAGGTGACGTCGGGCCCCGGGATCGAGTGGGGCCCGGCGCTCACCGACGGCGGCGTCGCGGTGCTGAGGTCCGACTGGCAGCTTCCCGCGGCCCCCGCGATGCTGGTGGACGGCAGGCCCGAGCCGTTCGCGGGCTGGACGCTTCCCGACGAATTCCCGCGTGAGGCGCTGGTGGAGCCTCGCCAGGTGGTGGTGCGCGCAGCCGACTCCATGGCCATCCACCTGCAGGTGTTTCACCCGCCGCAGCGCGACGGGCTGATGCCGGTGGTCCTGTTCTTCCACGGCGGCCCGCAGCGCCAGATGCTGTTGGGCTGGCACGATCGCTACTACTACCACAACGCCTACGCGTTCAACCAGTACCTGGCGAGCCGCGGCTTTCTGGTGGTGTCGGTCAACTACCGCGGTGGCGTCGGCTACGGCCGCGCGTTCCGCGAGGCGCCGCGGCGCGGGCGGTTCGGACTGTCGGAATACCAGGACGTGATGGCGGCAGCCGCGTGGGCGCGGTCACAACCTAACGTGGACACCGCCCGGATCGCGTTGTGGGGCGGCTCGTACGGTGGCTACCTGACGGCGCTCGGCCTGGCCCGCAACAGCGACTGGTTCGCCGCCGGCGTGGACCTGCACGGCGTGCACGACTACGCCGACGAGATCGGCGCCACCCGCAGCTGGAGCGTGAGCGACTCGGCAATCGCGCTGTTCCGCCGCAATTCGCCAGTGAGCGACATCGGGCGGTGGCGTTCACCGTTGCTGCTGATCGCTGGCGACGACGACCGCAACGTCGAGTTCCAGCAGACCACGGACCTGGCGCTACGCCTGCGCCGCCGCGGCGTGAGGGTCGAGGAGCTGGTGTTCCCGGACGATGTCCACGGCTTCCTGCTGCACCGGAACTGGGTGACGGCATATCGGCGCGCGGCGGAGTTCCTGGCCGGGGCACTGAGAGGGCACTAACCCCCTTGCCGCCTTTCCGCCCTACCGCCTACGCTCCCCAGCGAGCCTAGCTGCGCTATGTCTCTCGGGAAGAACAACGCTATCGTCCAGTCGATCACCACCCTCACCTTGCGCCACAGCGTCGGCAGCTGCAACAGGTGGTAGGTCCGGACGATAAACCACGCCAGCGCGCCGCTCACCGGCAAGCCTAACAGCCGCCCCGCGCCGTCGTGTTTGCCGAGTCCGGCGAGCATGCCGAGGTTGCCGTGCGCGAACGGCGCCGGGGCGCCGCTGCCGGTCAGCACCGCCGCAAGGTTGCGGGCCAGGGTGCGCGCCTGGCGCAGGGCGTGCTGGGCCGTGGCCGGCGCATGTGCGCCGCCTGCCTTGCGGTCCGGCACTGCCGCGCTGTCGCCCAGCACCCAGACGCTGGGCAGTCCCGGGAGCGCGAGCGTTGGATCGGTGATAAGTCGCCCCCGCTGGTCCCTGTTTCCGGGGATGCGCTGCGTAAGAGGGTGCGCGGCGACCCCGGCGGTCCACACCACGGTGCGGCACGGTACCGTCTCCCCTGTCGAGAGCGTGACGGAATTCGGCTGGACCGACCGCAGTCCAGTCTCCGTGCGGATTTCGATTCCCTTGCGCATCAGCCGCGCCTGGACGCGACGCGCGAACTCTTCGCCCAGGTCGCGCAATATGATCGGCGCGATCTCGAGCAGCATGATCCTGATCTCGCCAGCGCTGATTCCCGGATAGAACGCCAGCGCGTCGTGCGCCATCGCGTGCAGCTCGGCGGCAGCCTCGGTCCCGGCGTAGCCACCACCCACGAACACGAAGGTGAGCAGCTCGCGACGCTCCTCGGAGTTGGCGGCGGCGTCGGCCATCTCGAGATGCGCCAGCAGGCGGTTACGCAGCCAGATCGCCTCGGCCAGCGATTTGAAGCCCACGGCGTGCTCGCGCAAGCCCGGCACCGAAGCCGGCATTCGGGTGGTGCTGCCGAGCGCGAAAACGAGGTGGTCCCAGGAGAGGCTGTGAGCGTCTCCTTCCGGTGGCTGCACCGTCACCGTCCGCGCGGTAACGTCGAGATCAGTGACCGTCGCCAGCACCACCCGGGTGCGTCGCAGCGCGGTGCGCAGCGGAACGACCAGGTGGCGCGGCTCCAGCGCCCCCGACGCCGCTTCCGGTAGCAGCGGCGTGTACAGCATGTAGTTCTCCGTCGAGACCAATACGATCTCGTGCGCACCGCGGGGCAGCCGCCGCTCGAGACCGAGCGCCGTGTACATGCCGCCGAAACCACCACCGAGAATGAGAATTCTAGCCATGGCTGATCAGGCCCGAGGACGGAGGCAAGAGCGGCTGAGAGAACAGTGGACTACGCCCCGTGGACCGCTCTGCCTCTGTCCTCTGCCCTCTGCTCTGTGCTAAGTGACCGTGTACTCCGGCCCGCTTCCCCCTTCGGGCGGGGTGAACCGTCCGCCCTTCGCGCTGATCGCTCCGCACTGCACGCAGTTAGGTGGGTTCACGCGCAGCACCCGCGCGCCGGTTTCGTCCGTTGACCACTCGTACACCGCCGCCGGGCACATCGCGATCCACGCGCTGGCCAGCTCCTCGGGCACGTCGGTCCTGATGCGGATGTGGTTGGGCTGGGTGTCGCGGGTTCGGTTGCCGCTGGCATACACGCTCGAGAGCTTGTCGAAGGTCTGCTTCCCGTCCGGCCTGGCGTACTTGCGCCGCCCGGCGCGCACCGCGTGCGCGGCGTCAGGCTCGGAGCGGAACCGGCCTCCCGGCAGCAGGCCGCGGGTAACCGTCATCAGTCCTGCCAGCGCGCCTCCCACCACCAGCCCCGCGCCCATCGCCTGGCGCATGTTCCGCACCCGGTACATCTCCCGCCCGATGAAGCTCTCGCGCACGGTGCGGTCGTAACCGTCCAGCACGCCCTGCTGTTTCGGGTCGCGTCCGTCCTTCAGGGCCGCGAAGATCGCTTCTGCGGCCAGGATGCCCGACCACATAGCGTAGTGGATGCCCTTGAGGGCCGGCACGTTCACCAGTCCCGCCGCATCGCCGCTGAGTAGTGCGCCGGGAACCGCCAGCCGGCGTGGAATGGCGTACCATCCGCCTTCGGGAATGGACTTCGCGCCCCAGCCGCGCTCGTGCCGCGATCCGCCGGCCAGGATCGGCCGCACCAGCGGGTGCAGCTTGAACTCCTGTAGCAAGTCGTGCGCTGAGAGCGAGGAGTCGGCGTAGTCCAACCCCACCACCAACCCGATCGACACCTGCGAGGGACCCATGGGATAAATGAATGTGCCGCCAAACTCGCGGTCGGCGGCCCGATTGCTGAGCGGCCAGCCCATGGTGTGAATCACCCGGTCCAGCGGTCGCGCGACCTCCCACACCTCCTTCACACCCAGCGCGTAGATCTGCGGGTTGTCGCCCTCGAGTCCGCGAGCGCGCACCAGCGACTGCGTCAGGTGGCCAATGACACCCTCGGCCAGCACCGTGGCCCGCGCGTGGATCTCCGTGCCCGGTTCGTAGTTCGACAGCGGTGTGCCGTCACGGCCCAGGCCCTTGTCTCCGGTGCGGATGCCCTGGATCGCATTGTCCTGTTCCAGTAGGTGCGTGGCGGTGGTCTCGTTGAGCAGCATCACACCGAGCGCTTCGGCCCTCTCTCCCAGCCACCTGCCGATCTCTGCGATGGACGCGGTGTAGTTGCCATGGTTGCGCATGGTGGGGGGAGTCGGAATCCGTATCGAGCCGCGAGCTGTCAGGAAGTAGACCGCCTCGCCGCTCACCGCGCCCCGGAACGGCAGGTCGCTGTCGCTCATTTCGGGGAACAGGTGGCGAAACGCCACCGGGTTCACCACGGCGCCGGAGACGAGGTGGGCGCCCGGGTACTTCCCTTTCTCGACCACCGCGATCGGGACCTCGCCCAGGCCGTCCCTGATATCCGGCGCCGACTCCAGCAGCTGCGCGAGCCGGATCGCGCCGGCCAGGCCCGCGGGTCCGCCTCCGACGAACAGCACACCCACCTCGATGCGCTCGTCGGGAGCGGCCTGGGGCGGGACGATGAACTCACCTGGCTGAACCGGCGGGCTGTATAAGGAAGGGATGACCGGCACGACATCCTCGCTTGCTGGATGAACGGTCCCGGAAAGTAGCGGGTCGGGCCACGATCAGCGACCGGTGTTTGACGCGGCGGCCCGCGTAGCGTAGCGTGTCGCTGCGCAGCGAGGATTGCGCACAACACGTACCCAGGCTGGAAACGCTGAAAGGAGTCAACTTATGACCGGACGCAGGTTCATTGCGGCGGCGATGGCGGTGATGGCGGCCGGTTGGCGGGGAGCTGCGGCACAGGAGCCGAAGCGGATTGCGGTGATGGACTTCGACCAGACCCAGGTCCAGAGCGGCTTCCGCGAGATCTTCGGGCGAGAGAACGTGAACGTGGGTCGCAGCATCGCGCGGCTGATCGGCGCGCGCCTGGCGGCGGCCGGCGGGATCCAGGTCGTCGAGTCGTCGGGTTCCATCCCATTCACGATGGACCCGGCGGCAGCGGTGGCCGCGGGCCGCGCGGCCGGCGCGGATGCAGTGGTCGCTGGCTCGCTGGTCGTGTACGGTACCGCGAGCGGAACGGCTGGCGGCGGTCCCCGCGTGGGCCCGGTGCGGGTGAACATCGGGCGCAGGACCACGGTGGCTGTCGTGACGCTGGAGGCGCGGCTGATCGACGTCCAGTCTGGCACGGTGCTTGGCGTGGTTCCCGGGCACGCGCAGGGGAGCCGCAGCGGTCTGGCGATCCAGATCGAGGTCCCCAACCTGATTGACGCGAGCGGGCTGATAGACATGACCCGCGACGACTTCCGGCGCACGCTGATCGGGCAGTTCACCGAGGATGCGGTGGGCCAGCTGGTTACCGGCGTGGTGCAGATGCGCGATCGGATCGGCACGCTGGGCGCGCCGGCTGCTGCGGCGCCGGCCGCTCCGCCGGCCGCGCCGCCCGCCGTCGCTCCCTCGGGAGCGGTCGCGTATTCCGGCGGGCCCTTCATGTGGACGCCGTACCAGTTCCGCGGCACGGAGCGGTTCCGTTACGATGTGTCGGTCACCGAGAACAACGCTACCAGGACCGGCTTCTACGTACTGGAGCTGCAGCCGGCCGGCGCGGGCAACGTGCGAATGTCGGTCCAGGGACAGCTCGGCACCGACCAGTGGTCGAGCTCGGTCACAGTGCCGGTCGGCGCCGAGGGCCCGGGGGCGGCCATGTACTTCGGTCCGCTGATGACGATGGGACCGATAGGCGTGCTGTTGTTCAACCCGGCCTCGTGGATGCTGATGGGCGGCCGCCAGCTCAGCGTGGGCGACGGCTGGAGCAGCTCGAGCGGCGGAGAGAGCATGTCGGTGCGCGTGGAGAGCCAGTGCTCCCACGCGGGGCAGGGGGGTCTGCTGATCGTGGTGCGCACCAACAACCAGGTCAGCATGGAGAGCTGTGTCTCGCCCACGGTTGCGCTGCCGCTGCGCACGCTGGTGGTGGATGAGGGCGAACGCATGGAGATGAGGCTCACGGAGTTCCGTCCGTAGCCGGAACCGCTGATATTCCGCGGTAATGAAGGCTGATGAGGTGAATCGCGCGCTGATCTGCGGCGCGCAGCGCTCGTGGGAAGCCTGTTCCCCCCGTGACGAGCCGCCGCTCCATCTGCTGGTGTGGAGGCGGTGGAAGTGGTGGCTCGTCGCCGGGGGGTTGCTGCTGCTGGAACTGCTCGTTGGGCATGCCATCGGCGGAGCCTGGGGGGTCTGATGCGTCGCACGGTGCTGGTTACCTTCCTTTTTCTTCTCGCAGTCACGCAGTCACCCGCTCAGGAACGCTACAGAACTCCCCCGCAAGTGGTGCTGGACATACTCGATGCTCCACCGCCGCCGCTCGCCTCGGTCAGTCCCGA
>DATMBH010000051.1:0-8370 GCA_035559335.1 Gemmatimonadales bacterium | reverse complement strand
ACATCTTCCTGGATAACAGCGACGTTCCATGGCCCGAGTATCAGGCCGCTCGTCGGCTCGTGCTTGAGGCAGCCGCCCCAGGCGGAGTCTGGGTCTTCAACGATTTCTGTCCATTCGCCGTTCAGGTGAACGAAAGCATGTTAGTTAAGGTAAAGGATGCGGCCTAACCAGCGTATCTGGACTCCTCCCGATCCGGCCTGGGCGGCACCACTGTTGTGGCGCAGTGAGTTTCGGAGATCCTCGCCGGCTACATGCGCCAGCTGGACCTGGGCGTGGCGGACGTGTGGGCCGCCTGCGAGTTGGCCGAGCGCCTTCTGGCGGGTTGTGAGTACATCGTGCGTGGCGACGCGGTCGTTCAGCCGATCGCCGAGTCAGAGAGGCCCTAGTGCGGCTGGCCCGCACGCAGGTTAAGCCAGGGTCGTTAGAGCGCAGCGCTGCGGAGCCCCATGCTCAGTAAGCTGCTCGTACTCGCGTGTGCCCTTGTTCTGCTAAACCCAGCAGCTCAGGGCCGCATACAGTGGCGCCGAATCGGGACATCGTGGGTCTCGTCTATGGAGGGCGACTCGCTGGAAGCTGCGCAGATCGAGGTCCGCTACGGACCGCGGCGAGCGGTCATCGACAATGTCATCGAGCCCTTGCCATTCACGATCGGCGACTCGCTGCTCGTGGGCCTTGTAGGCAGCCGAACTTCGGACCACCGATACACGTTTCGGTTCGCCGCAAGAACGGGCCGCATCGCCCGGCACCGTCTCCCTCGGGACCTCGTGCACTACTTCCGCGACGTCAGCCTTGCACCTGATGGGAGGTTTCTGCTGTACCTGGCGATCGACAGCGTCCGCCACGAAACGGCCGTTGTGCGCGCCTGGCCAAGTGGTCGCTTGGTCTTGCGAAGCGGCTCGACACCGAGTTGTGACTGCGACGTTGACAGACATCATGCGCACTGGGTGACGCGAGACAGTTTTGAGTTGGTGACACGAGTAGACACTCTGCGCTGGGAGCGGGTATCTGGATCGGCTTCGGGCCGCCGCTTTCATGTCGACACGATCTTAGGTGAGCCGCAGTGGCACCCTGGTACACTGCGCTCTCACTAGGGGTTGGAGCTGTCGAGCCGGCTGGCCGCCGACGGGAGTTCTGTAAACCCTTGGAGGCCAATGAGACGGCGCAGCCAAAACGCCGGCTCGCAGCTCGACTCTGATCTGTTTAACTGGCGCCGCATGGAACCATCGGCCGTGCATCGCTCTGTGCAGCTGACCTCTGGGACCACCATCAGGATGCGCAGGACAGCGGCGTGCCCGCGGCCTTCGCCGCAATGGAGATTCTGCTCAGGGCCTGCCTGGGCATCCTGGATGACCTGAGCTGGCGCTTCGAGGCGATCCGGGCCAGCCGTGCCGATCCTCTGGAAAGGAGGGGAACGATGATCGCGCCATCCGAGAGGCAGATCCGGTGGATGGGGCTGTGCCTCCTGCTTGGAGGCCTTCTCCAGGCCGCGGATCTAATCTACTTTCCGCATAACGACCCCTCCAACGCGCTGCGAGGCTACCTTCACGTGCCCGCAGACCTGCTGGTGATTGCTGGCCTCACTGGCCTCTGGGCGCAACAGCGCGCACGTCTTGGGAAGGCGGGAATGGCGGGATTGGTCCTCCTGTTCACGTCGTTCGTGGGGTTCTTCGTGCTGAACCTTCTGGGCTTGTTTGGCCTAAGGGGCGAGACGTTGCTGGCGAACGTGCTGGGGCTGGCCGCCGTACTTGTGCTCCCTCCCGGGCTGCTGCTGGTGGCCATCGGACTCAAGGGTCCAGCGCGGGTCGTGGCTATCGCGATCTTAGGGCTGTGGCTGGTGGGGGCGCTCCTTCCGTCATCCACCAAGGCGATGCTGACCAATTACTTCGGAGGCTGGGATCCAGTCCCAGGCTTCCTCGTCCTGGCGATTGGAGTGGCCGTGATGGGGTACTTCGTTTTCCGAAACCCTGCGGCCGGATACGCCGCGCATCACTGAGGCGCGTCAACCTGGTGTCGTCGCCACGCCAGCTAACGGGGAGCTGGCCTGACAGCCGGTGCTCGCGCGCGTGAACACGTGAGATGTGGACCAGCGCCGGCCGCAGGTTAGCTCCAATCCGTTAGAACGCAAGGCTCCCGCGTGAACCGCGATATGCCCCTCCCCATGGCTTTCAAGCTCACCTTCAGCCTAGCGCTAGGGCTGAGCATCATGGTCACCGCCATCGGACTAGTCGCAGCGGTGGTCGAGCTCATCCGCCACGGCCCAACCGGGTTGCTGTCCGTCGCTCCGCGTGGTGTCCTGACGGGACTAGTCATCTTCGCTTCCTACTTCGCTGCGGCGACGCTGTCCGCCCCACTTCTCGCATTGCTATGGCCGGTGCGCGACCGGTGGTGGGGTCGGTCGATAATCGCAGGCTCGCTCGGCCTCGTCGTTTACGGCGCAGTCGGCCTAGCATCTGTCCTCGCCTATGTGCATCTCCACCTGAGCATCATCGACTACGAATCCCCCGCAGACGCCTGGGACTCGCTGTGGTTCGGCACGCTCATCCTTGCGGCCTTGTCTGCGGTTTTGGGCCCGATCGTGTGGCATCTTCGCCCCCGCGACAGCTAGTCTTGCGGCCTAACTAGGGGATGAAGCTGGCGCCGGGGCCGCCGCAAGGGAGCGGCGCCTGCGAGCCGCCAAGATCAGGCAGGTTCTAGCCGGCACAGGTCGGCTCCGCTGCGCAGCGAACTGCGGCGCTGACTTTGCCGAGCGTTACGGTACGCCTCGGCCAGGGCTACATCCAGGCCGCGGCCGATCTAGCATCGACGTGAGGCTCGGTGCTATGGTGGTTCCCGTCGCTGCGGCCCGCAGCTCAACGCGATCACGTTAGCCAGGCCATTGATGGAGGTACTCTTTGTGATGGATCATCCACCAGACATGGCCACAGCCGAACCAGCAATCACAGCAGCACGCAGTGCCGAGCGTGAACTGTGGCAACACTATGGCCTAACCATGGTCGAGCGCTTCGTCGGCATCGATGAGCCCCGGCTGCGGGTACGCATGCTCGAGTGCGGAGATCCCACCGGAGAGCCCCTGATTTTCGTCCAGGGGGACTGGGTGAGGCGTTGGGGTGGGCGGCGCTCATGGCCAGACTCACCGAGTTTCGATGCATCACCCTCGATCGTCCCGGCGGCGGGCTTAGTGACGGCGTTGATTTTCTTCAAGTAGATGTTCGCAAGCTTGCGGTCGACGTGCTTCAAGCGATTCTCGACTCGGCAGGGTTTCGTCAAGCGGCGTTTGTGGCGAATTCAATGGGTGGCTGGTGGACATTTCAGCTGGCGATGGCAGCCCCTGAGCGTGTGTCTCGTATGGTAATGATTGGCTGTCCAGCAGTGATCCTTAACACGTCAGCTCCGTTCCCCATGCGCCTCATGAGCCTTCCCGCTCTCGGCCGCGCGCTGGTCAAGCTGATGTCCCCGGCAAGCCCGACGAAGGCGCGCGATGTTCCCCGGATCCTCGGCCACCCATCCGAAGTTGGCCAGCGTTGGTCACAGGTGGAAGCTGAAGCTTGGTATCGCTTTGGTAACTTGCCGAATGTCCAGCGGTCCTGGAGCACTCTCCTGCGTCGTTTTCTGAGACTGACTGGATCAAGTCGTGAGGTGCGTATCACGGAGGGCGAACTTCGCGGGGTGATGCAGCCAACACTCTACATCTGGGGCAAGAATGATCCTTTTGGATCGCTGGATGCCGGGCGCACGGCTACAGATATCATGCCGTCCGCACGACTCGAAGTTGTTGGCATCGGACACCTGCCATGGTGGGATGATGCGGAGAAGTGCGCCAGCCTGGTTCGCGAATTCGTAGCTTCTTCCAGTGGGATAATGAGCAGTCAAGGACATGGGTAACAGAAGATCTTGGATGCCGTCGAGCTGCTACCTGCCACCGCCACACCCGATGATGCAATCGAGCGCCGGGTGTTTCCTTGCCAATCGGCATGGAACTCAGCGCCGCAGCGGCGGAATGGTGGCTATGGTACACGCGCCGCTCCGGTCACGAGCGCACTGTGTTGCCTAGCTAGGGCATGAAGCTGGCACGGGGCCCCCAGATCGGGCATCAGGTCGTCCGCCATTCGCTTGCCCCTCAATTGGAAAGGCGTTATTCAAGAGAATGAATTGCACCGCCGATCCGTCGCGCTGCGCACTCCGTCCGGCGGCCCCGGCGCAGCTTATGCCAGTCCGTTTAGACGGCTGACAGGGTGGCCATCAGACGCGGCACGGTACTGAAGCTCCTTGCAGCCTGTCTCCTTTGCGCCGCCGTGTTCGCCAGTCTGACGCTCCTGATACTATACTTGCGAGGGGACTGACCCCAACGTAGATCCCTACCGCGGAGGCTGATATGACGAAGAACATGGGGACAGCAGATCGCGCCATTCGGACTCTCATTGCGCTGGCCGTAGCGATCCTCTACTTCACCGGGACTATCAGCGGGACGCTCGCTATCGTGCTGGGGATCGTCGCGATTGCATTCATCATTACGAGCTTCGTCGGGTGGTGCCCGGCTTACGTGCCCTTTGGCCTCACCACGCGCAAGCCGTCCGGCGGCCCGTCGTCAGCCGTCTAGTACCGAAACGGAGCGGACGAGCTGCGGCGCTGAGTCTTAGCGCTGACGTGCCCGGAGGTTGGCGCCGCGGCCCACAGCTCATTTCGACTTCGTTGGACTGCACCGAGCACCTTCTCGTCACTGGGGTTTGCAAAAGGCAGGTGGACATGCAAGCGAATCGGCTCGCTCTTGCCACACTGTTTGCAGCTGCGACAGCCCTGTCGGCCTGCGTCAAGGTCAGGCCCACAGCCGCCAGCCCGGAGAACTTCGTGTGGGTGTGCCACGGTGGCCGAACATCCAGGTGGCAGCGAGTGGCCGCCCGCGCCGCGGAGGGGCATCGGCGGCACGGGGATCGAGTGAGCGAGGCACCGCAAGCTGTGGGCCAACGCTGCACCTGAAGCAACGCGACGTCGTTAGCCAAACACCCATATGAAATGATGAAACCACAAGATCGATTTGCCCCCATAAGTACCGCGCCACCAGTTCTCATTACCGTGGCGGCTTGGAGCTTCATCCTCGACGGCGTTACCAACTTGGCGCTGGCGCTCGTTCCTCTTTTCGCCGCCCAGCCCATGCCCGTGAGCGGGCCGGTTCTGGCCATTGCTCTGGGAGTCCGACTCATCGCAGGTGGCGGACTCCTCTGGACGGGCATACTCCTGGAACGTGGGGAACGGCGGGGCGGTTGGCTTGCGCTCGGTTTTACCGTGCTTCCGGTCCTGCAACTCTTGGTAGGAGCTCCGCTGGATTGGATCACGATCCTCTGGACTGTCCTGGCACTTCTCGTGCTCGCGAGCATCTGGGACTATCTCTCATAGCTACGCGTGCTTGATGTTGCAATCATACGAAAGCATGGCTGCTGGCTAACCCGACCATATGAAAGCGCGGGACCGCTCTCAGGCTCCTGAGTGGATTCTGGGGCTTGGACCTGGGGCATCACCTTTGGGTGGTCGCGAACAGGAGGCTCCGATGTCCTGGGTTGGGCTGGATCTGCACAAGCGGTACGTAACGGCCAGCGCGCCATCGGATGCCTGCCACCGCGGGACTCCTCCGGCGCCGTTGCGCAGGGGTTGCTCCTGGCTGGCGTCTCTCCTCCTCGCCCCGGTCCTGCTGATTATGGCAGGATCCCGGGCGGCCGCTGACGTCGTTCGCGTCGAGGTGGATCGCCGCGAGGTCCTCGCCGGCGGGGTGTCTTGGGGCAGCGCCGGAGCGTACGAGCGGTTGGTCGGCCGAGTGTTCTTCGAGTTCGACCCAGCACACCCGGCCGACGCGCTCATCGTGGACCTCCGGTTCGCTCCGAGGAATGCGCGCGGGAAGGTGGAAGTCTGGTCGGAATTCGTGATCTACAAGCCGGTGGACAGCGGACGCGGAAGCGGAGTGACGCTGTTCGAGATTCCGAACCGCGGCGGCGGCTCGCTGGTCAACGTCCCGGCAGCTTCGGCGATGCGTGGCGAGAACAGCTACCTGCTGCGGATGGGGCTGACCATAGTCCATCTCGGCTGGCAGGCGGACCTGTCACCTGGGCCAGCCACGCTCCGTCTCCACGCCCCGCGAGCAGGGGACGCAACGCGTCGGATTGCCGGCCTGGTCCGCACCCGGTGGGTCGTGCAGTCGCCGACCACGGTGCTGCCCGTTACCTCGGCGGCGAGCCATCCCGTGCTCGACCCGGACGGGGGAGAGCACCGGCTCCTGGTGCGAGCCGATCCGCTCGGTGATCCGGCGGTCGTGCCACGAGCGTCATGGCGCTTCGCGCGGCTGGACGGCGAGCGCGTCGTGGCGGATCCGGGCAACGTGTACCTCGCTGGGGGATTCGCGCCGGGGAGGATCTACGAGCTGGTGTACCGGTCGGCGGACCCGCTCCTCGTCGGCGCGGGGCTCGCGGCAGTTCGCGACATGGCCGAGTACCTCAGGGACGACCCGACCAGCATCGCGCCGACGCGGTATGTCGTTGCGAGAGGCTTCTCGCAGTCCGGGCGGTTCCTCCGGCACCTCGTGTATCAGGGCTTTCACCTGGGCAGCGGTGGGCAGCGGGTATTCGACGGCCTGTTCATCATAATGGCCGGGGGCTCACGGGGCAGCTTCAACCACCGGTTCGCGCAGCCCTCGACGGCCTCGGGAAACCACCCGACGCGTCTGTTTCCCTTCGCGAGCGCCGTGCTCACCGATCCCGTCACCGGTGCGCGAGATGGCCTACTCGCACATGCCGGTGATTCGACGCAGCTGCCGCGGATCTTCTACCTGGACGGTGGGCACGAGTATTGGGGGAGCGCCGCCTCGCTCACGCACATCAGCCCGGACGGCACGCACGACATCTCGCTGTTGCCCAACGAGCGCCGCTACGTGCTCGCGTCTGCAGATCACTCGGCCAACGCGCGCGATCTCGGCCCGGAAGAGGATGCTCGCACGCCCGGAACTACACTGTATCGCGTCAACCCGCTCGAGGGACGACCGGTGCAGCGCGCGCTCCTCACGGCGATGATCGAGTGGATAATCAGCGGCCGGGAGCCCCCGCCGTCGCGATACCCCACGATCGCGCGCGGGACGCTCGTTGCCGCCGACGCGGTGCGGTTCCCGCACATCCCGGGCGTTGCCGTGCCTAGTGCTGCCGTGCCGATCCACCACCTCGATTTTGGCCCCCGGTGGCCAGAGGGGATCATCGACTTCGAGCCTCCGCGACTCGGAGGCCAGTATCCCGTGCAGGTCGGCCAGGTGGACAGTATCGGCAACGAGATTGACGGCATCCGCATGCACGAGGTCGAGGTGCCGCTGGCGACATATCTGCCCTGGCAGCTCAACACGGGTGCTGCCGCGGCCGTTGCGCCGCTCGTCAGCGAAGAAGGGTCGATCGTTCCCCTGCCGCGCACGGAGGTGGAGCGGCGCACTGCCGGTGACCCTCGCCCCTCGGTAGAGGTCCTCTACCGCAACCGCGACGAATATCTGGCCCGCGTCCGTCGTGTCGTCGAGCGGCTGGTGCAGGAGCGGTTCGTCCTGCCGGACGATGTCGCGGGGGAGCTGAGCAGAGCAGAGCGGATCTGGGCGTGGGTTACCGCAGCGCGCGGAGCGAGTTCCCGCAACTGAGCGCTGGTCCTGGCGCAGTCTCCGTTTCGAACGCGACTTCCATCGTGAGCTCGTCGGCATCGGCTGCTTCGAGGCAGTGGAGGCGATGCGCGCGAACTTCGCAGCCGCCAGCATCACTGCAGGGCTGCGGTTCAGCTCGAACCGATCACGTTAGGTGGCGCCAGGTGGGACGACCACCGTAGCGCTTCCAGTGGCTTGGCTCCGTAACGATAGCGCGAGGCCAACAATGATCGCGGCGAGGAGTACGAGATTCACATAGAATCCTGGCGGCGTTCCGGTTCTGACAATGGGAACAAACTGAAGAATCAATTTTTTGCTCAGTTGCTGCAGCAAGAGCAGCGTAAGCATGATGGGAATCATGCTACGATATCGAACCAAAGCCAATACGCCTAGCAAGGCGAAGATGAAGTGAGAGAGCCCCAAGAGCGCGAACAGGGCAACCACCGTCCGCGCGGCGCCGGATGGGAATGTGTCCAGGGGGATTCCGTCGGCTGAAGTCGCCACAGAGTAACCGTTGAAGACGGAGTTCAGGCTCATGGCAACTTTCATAAGCACGACCACGGCGAAGAGCCAGAGCCCGAGCTTGTAACCTCGATATGTATTATCGATGCGCTGGGGAAGAAGCAGGCTGAACATGGCGGTTCCTCTGTGGGAGGGAGGCACTGAAGTACCCAGCCCCTACGGAGGGATGGTGCCAGGAGTTTCGAAGGCATAACCGC
>DATMBH010000050.1:0-10568 GCA_035559335.1 Gemmatimonadales bacterium | reverse complement strand
GAGATGGTGATGCCGGGCGACAACATCCAGATGACGATCACGCTGATCACGCCGATCGCGATGGAGGAGCAGCTGCGCTTCGCGATCCGCGAGGGCGGCCGCACCGTGGGCGCGGGCGTCGTCACCAAGATCCTGGAGTAGGAGCGATCCCGTGAAGGCCGGTAGAATCCGGATTCGACTGAGGGCGTTCGATCACGCCGTGATCGACCAGGCCAGCGCCGACATCGTGCGCACGGCCGAGAAGACGGGCGCGCAGGTGACGGGCCCGATCCCGTTGCCGACCAAGACGCAGCGCTGGACCGTGCTGCGCAGCCCGCACGTAGACAAGAAGAGCCGCGAGCAGTTCGAGCTGAAGACGCACAAGCGTCTGATCGACATTCTCGATTCGCGGCCCCAGACGGTTGACGCCCTGACGAAGCTGGACCTGCCGGCCGGCGTGGATGTGGAGATAAAGGTCGAGTAGACAGTGGGACAGTGGGACGGTGGGACAGTGGGACAGAGGGACAGAGGGCGCGAATGAACGCGATAATCGGGCGTAAGCTCGGGATGACGCAGCTGTTCGGCGAGGACGGGACGCTTCAGGCGGTGACCGTCATCGAGGCCGGGCCGTGCGCGGTGGTGCAGGTGCGCCAGGCGGACGGGACGACCCGGGTGCAGCTCGGGTTCGGTGAGGCCAGGCTCAAGCGCGTCTCGAAGGCAGCTCGCGCCCACGCCCAGAAAGCGGGGCTGCAGGTCGTGCCGCGGGTGTTGCGGGAGTTTGCCGTGGCGGGGGAGGCTCCCGCGGCGGGCTCGATGGTCACAGTTGCCGCGTTCCAGCCGGGCGAGAAGGTGAAGGTGACGGGCACCTCGAAGGGGCGCGGGTTCCAGGGCGTGGTACATCGCCACGGTTTTGGCGGCGGCCCCAACACCCATGGCAACACCCGGTACCGCAAGCCGGGCTCGGTGGGCCCGGGGACCGACCCTTCGCGCGTCATCAAGGGCAAGAGGATGCCGGGCCATATGGGCGCGGCGCGCCGCACCCAGATCGGCTTGACGGTCGCCAAGGTTGATTCGGAGCGGAACCTGCTGTTCGTGACCGGGGCGGTGCCGGGGCCTCCTCGCGGCATCGTGACCGTGAAGAAGGAGAAGTAAGGTGACCGGCGCTACCCAGCTCGAGGTGCTGGCCTTTGAGGCCGACGGCACGCCGCGGCCGCGGGCGGTGAAACTGCCCGCTGATCAGTTTGACGGGCGTGTGCACGAGGCGGTGATGCACCAGGCAGTGAAGACGTTCCTGGCCAACCAGCGCCAGGGGACGGCTGCCACGAAGACCCGCGGGTTCGTGAGCGGCGGCAACCAGAAGCCGTGGCGCCAGAAGGGTACCGGCCGGGCGCGCCAGGGTTCGATCCGCGCGCCCAACTGGCCCGGCGGCGGCACGGTATTCGGGCCGCAGCCGCGCGACTACTCGCTGGCGCTGCCGCGCAGGGTGCGGGCGCTGGCCCGCGCCTCGGCGCTCAACGCGCGGGCGCTCGAGCGGTCGCTGCGGGTGGTGGCGCCGCTGTCTTTCGAGCAGCCGAAGACATCCCGCATGGCGCAGCTGCTGGCCAGGATGGGACTGGCGGGGCACAAGGTGCTGCTGCTGACGGGTGAGCAGAAGCGCAACGTGTACCTCTCGGCCCGGAACATCCCGGGCGTCGAGGTTAAGCGTTATGCAGACGCCTCCACCTATGACATCCTGAAGGCCGACGCGGTGGTGGTCGAGGAGACCGCGCTCGGGAAGCTGGAGCAGGGTGGCGAGGCGGTCTTCGAGGGGCCAGTGAAGAAGAGGGTGCGGAGGGGACAGAAGGCTGCGGAGGGCACAGAGAAAGCCGTGGTGAAGAAGGCCGCTGCGAAGAAGCCGGTGGCGAAGAAGCCGGCGGCGAAGAAGCCAGCGGCGAAGAAGGCGACGACCAGGAAGGCGCCGGTGAAGAAGCCGGGCAGGAAGAAGGACTGAGCGATGTCGCAAAACCTGCGCAGCGTGATCAAGCCGCTGGTCACCGAGAAGAGTTCCGCGCTGTACGGCGCGCGCAAGGTGTACACATTCAAGGTCGAGTTGAAGGCTTCCAAGCCCGCGATCCGTCAGGCGATCCAGCAGATGTTCGGTGTCACGGTGACCGGCGTGCGCACCATCAACGTGCGCGCGAAGGAGCGTCGTCCGGGCGGCCTGGGCCGCGGCAGGGCGGGGGTCCGTGGGGCGTGGAAGAAGGCGTACGTCACCCTGAAGGAGGGTGACGTCATTCCGATCTTCGAGGGCTGAGGCGATGGGAATCAGGCAGCTCAAGCCGGTCACTTCGGCGCAGCGGTTCCGAATCATCTCGGACTTCGCGGAGATCACGAAGACCGAGCCCGAGGAAACGCTGCTGGAGCCGTTGCGCAAGAGCGGCGGCCGCAACAACAAGGGCCACGTCACCACGCGCTACCGGGGCGGCGGGCACAAGCGGATGTACCGGCGGATCGACTTCCGCCGCGACAAGCACGGCGTGCCCGGCCGGGTGGCGGCGATCGAATACGATCCGAACCGCTCGGCGCGGCTGGCGCTGGTGCATTACGCCGACGGCGAGAAGCGCTACATCCTGCACCCGCGCGGGCTGCAGGTGGGTGACACGGTGGTAGCGGGTCCGGGTTCTGACATCCGGCTCGGCAACGCGCTGCCTCTGGCTGAGGTGCCGCTCGGCACGTCGGTGCATAACGTCGAGTTGAAGCGAGGCCGCGGCGGGCAGCTGGTCCGCGCGGCCGGTGGCGAGGCGCAGGTGGTCGCCAAGGAAGGCGACTACGTGACGCTGAAGTTGATGAGCGGCGAGGTGCGGATGGTGCGTAGGGAGTGCTTCGCCACGATCGGGCAGGTGGGCAACCTCGAGCACGAGCTCGAGAGCGTGGGCAAGGCGGGCAAGACCCGCTGGCTGGGGCGGCGCTCGCGGGTGCGCGGCGTGGCCAAGAACCCGGTTGACCACCCGCTGGGCGGCGGCGAGGGCAAGACCAGCGGCGGCCGTCCGCCGGTGAGCCCGTGGGGCAAGCCGGAGGGCGTGAAGACCCGTCACAAGAAGAAGGCCAGCACCAGGCTGATAATCCGCGGACGCAAGCGCGGGAAGGCGACCCAGTAATGGCACGTAGCGTAAAGAAGGGTCCGTTCGTCGACGAGCGATTGCTCGGCCGGATCCAGAGCATGAACGCGAAGAAGGAGAAGCGGGTCATCAAGACGTGGTCCCGCGCCAGTACGATCACGCCCGAGTTCGTGGGGCACACACTGGCGGTACATAACGGCAACAAGTTCGTGCCGGTGTACATCTCCGAGAACATGGTCGGTCACAAGCTAGGCGAGTTCGCTCCGACCAGGCTGTTCCGCGGCCACAGCGGCAAGCTGACCGCGGACAAGACCGCCAAGCTCGAGGGCGCGGCTGCGGCCCCGGCCCCCGCGGCCGCGCCGGCCTCGGGCGGAGGCAAGGCGTGATGGAAGCGCACGCGATCCAGCGGACGGTACGTCAGTCGCCACGGAAGATGCGCCTGGTGGTGGATCTGATCCGCGGCCGCAACGTCAACGACGCGTTCGCGATCCTGAAGTTCTCTAAGAAGCACGCCGCGCGGCAGATCTCGAAGGTGTTGCAGTCGGCGGTGGCGAACGCGGAGCAGAAGGAGCCCCATCTCGACCACGACTCGCTGTTCGTGTCGTACGCGGCCGTGGACCCGGGACCGACGCTAAGGCGGTTCATGCCGGCGGCCCAGGGCAGGGCTACGCCGATCAGAAAGCGGACCAGCCACGTGACGATCCGCGTGGCGACGAAGGAGTAGCGCGTGGGACAAAAGACTCATCCGCACGGGTTCCGGCTCGGCATTGTGAAACCGTGGCGTTCGCGGTGGTTCGCGGGCCGCGAGTTTCCGACGCTGCTGAAGGAGGACGAGCTGATCCGTACCTACCTCAAGACCCGGCTGCAGCACGCCGCCATCAGCGACGTGCACATCGATCGCAAGCCGGGCAAGGTGGTGGTCACGGTGTTCACCGGTCGCCCGGGAGTGGTGATCGGCAAGCGCGGTGCCGAGGTCGACAAGCTGCGCGACGAGCTGGCGCAGCTGACCGGCAAGGAGATCGGGATCAACGTGGAGGAGATCAAGCGTCCCGAGCTCGACTCGCAGTTGGTGGCTGACAACGTGGCGCATCAACTGGCGCAGCGCATCAGCTTCCGCCGTGCGATGAAGCGCGCGGTGCAGAGCGCGATGCGCATGGGCGCCCAGGGCATCAAGATCAAGTGCGGCGGGCGCCTGGGCGGCGCCGAGATCGCGCGGGTCGAGGGCTACCACGAGGGTCGGGTGCCGCTGCACACGCTGCGGGCCGACGTGGACTACGCCACTAGCACCGCCAAGACCACCTTCGGCACCATCGGGGTGAAGGTCTGGATTTTCAAGGGCGAGGTCGTGGAGGACAGCCGCGGCCGCACCTACAGCACCGGGAGCTGATTCATGCTGGCGCCGAAGCGGGTCAAGTTCCGCAAGCAGATGAAGGGCCGGGTGCGCGGCGTGGCGCAGCGCGGCAACACGGTCGCCTTCGGCCATTTCGGGCTGATGGCCACCGAGGCGGGCTGGGTGTCGAACCGGCAGATCGAGGCTTCGCGGGTGGCGATGACGCGCGAGATGAAGCGCGGCGGCAAGCTGTGGATCCGGATCTTCCCGGACAAGCCGATCACCAAGAAGCCGGCCGAGACGCGAATGGGCAAGGGAAAGGGCAACCCGGAAGGCTGGGTGGCGGTGGTCAAGCCGGGCCGGGTGCTGTTCGAGATCGAGGGTGTGAGTGAGCAGATTGCGCGCAAGGCGATGGCGTTGGCGTCCGCCAAGCTGCCCATCACCACGCGCTTCGTGGTGCGGGAGGACTGAGTCGTGGCCATCGAGAAGCTGCGCCTCGAGGCGATCCGCGAGATGACGGATGTCGAGCTGAAGGCGAAGATCGCCGAGCTGGAGAAGGAGCGGCTCGGTCTGCGGTTCAAGGCCGGGACGGAAGTCCTGCCCAACCCGATGGAACTGCGCAAGGCGCGGCGGCTGGTGGCTCGGCTGCGGACCGTGTTGCGCGAACGGCAACTGGCCGGGAAGGCGAAGTGACGATGAGCGAGCAGCAGCGGCCGGCTCTGCGCCGGCGCAAGGTAAGGACCGGCACGGTGGTGAGCGACCGGATGGCCAAGACCGTCGTGGTCGCGGTCACCCGGCGCGTGACCCACGGCCTGTACGGCAAGCAGGCTTTGCGCACCCGCAAGTTCTACGCCCACGACGAGTCGGGCGCGAAACAGGGCGACAAGGTGCGCATCGAGGAGACTCGCCCGCTGTCGAAGCTGAAGCGGTGGCGGGTGGTCGAGATCGTCGAGCGGGCGAAGTAGGGGGAGGCGGCCGTGGTCCAGCAGGAAACGATCCTTAAGATCGCGGACAACTCGGGCGCTAAGCGCGCCCTGGTGATCCGCGTTCTCGGCGGCTCGAAGCGCCGCTACGCGGGCCTGGGCGATGTGGTGATCGTCGCCATCAAGGATGCGCTGCCAACCGGCACCGTGAAGAAGGGCGAGGTCGCCCGCGCGGTGGTGGTGCGGACGGCGAAAGAAACGCGCCGTCGCGACGGCAGCTACATCAGGTTCGACGAGAACGCGGCGGTGATCATCAACGAGCAGGGTGAGCCGCGGGCGACGCGCATCTTCGGCCCGGTGGGCCGCGAGCTGCGCGAGAAGAAGTTCATGAAGATCGTCTCGCTGGCGCCGGAGGTCTTGTAAGGTGAAGCCTCTAAAGTACTACAAGAGCAAGAGGCGCCGGCTCACCGGCTCGCCGGCTCGCCGGAGTCCCAAGATGCACATAACCAAGGGCGACCTGGTCATCGTGCTCTCGGGCGACGACAAGGGCAAGCGCGGCAAGGTGCTGAAGGTGCTGCCGCGGAAGAACAAGGTCGTGGTCGAAGGAGTGAACGTCGTCAAGCGGCATCGCAAGGCGCGGCAGCAGGGCGAGGAGAGCGGGATCATCAGCTTCGCCGCTCCGATCCCGGCCTCGAAGGTGATGCTGATAGACCCGAAGACCGATGCGCCGACGCGAGTGAGGCGGCGAGTGGACAAGGACGGGACGGTCGAGCGCATCGCGGTGCGTTCGGGTGAGCCGGTACCGAGGGTGAGATGATGAGCGAGAAGGAACGAGGCAGCGACACGCCGGGGCACCGGGGCGCCGAAATGGCGCCGCCGCCGGCGCGGCTGCACGAGCACTACGTGAAGCACGTCAGGCCGGCGCTGGCCAAGCAGTTCGGGCTGAAGAACCCGCACCAGATCCCGAAACTGGTGAAGATCGTGCTCAACGTCGGCTTCGGCCAGGGCGGCAAGCAGCAGAAGGCGCTGGAGGCGATGGTCAACGAGCTGGGCCAGATCACCGGGCAAAAGGCGGTGGTGACCAGGGCCAAGAAGTCCATCGCGAACTTCAACCTGCGGCAAGGGCTGCCGGTGGGCTGCGCCGTGACGCTGCGGGGCGCGCGGATGTACGAGTTCCTGGACCGCTTCATCAACATCGCGGTCCCGCGCATTCGCGACTTCCGCGGACTGCCGACGCGGAGCTTCGACGGGCGTGGCAACTACACGTTCGGCATCAAGGAGCAGATGATTTTCCCCGAGATCGACTACGACAAGGTCGAGCGGATCCACGGGATGGACATAACGATCGTGACCGACGCCGGGCGGGACGACCTGGCGCTGGCGCTGCTGCGGGAGTTGGGCTTCCCGTTCCGCGGCGAGACGCCGGTACTGGTCGCCTGAGGGCGGGGGGACAATGGCTAAGAAGTGCTGGATCGAGAAGGCCAAGCGGCCGCCGAAGTTTTCCACGCGCAAGGTCACGCGCTGCCAGAGGTGCGGACGTTCACGCGCCTATCTGCGAAAGTTCGGGCTGTGCCGCATCTGTTTCCGCGACCTGGCGCTGCGGGGCGAGATCCCCGGCGTCCGAAAGTCCAGCTGGTAGGGGTCAGGGGTCAGGGGTCAGGGGTCGGGGTCGGGAATCGGGGGCATCTGACCCCTGACGTCCGGCCGCTGACTCCGGGTTGAAAGCAACCAAGGGAGTTGTCGGAATGGGAATGACCGATCCGGTCGCAGACATGCTGACGCGCATCCGCAACGCGAGTCTCGCCCGGCAGCGCAGGGTCGACCTGCCTGTCTCGAAGCTCAAGGTCGAGATCGCGCGACTGCTGCGTGACAACCACTTCATCCAGGACTTCCAAGTTCTGGACGACGGGCGCCACGGCATACTGCGACTGTACCTGAAGTACCACAGCGGCGACCAGCCGGTGATCCGCGAACTGCGGCGGGTGTCCTCGCCGGGCTTGCGCCGCTACGTCGGCGCGCGCGAGATCCCGCGCGTCAAGAACGGGCTGGGCATGGCGATCGTCTCGACGCCCAAGGGGCTGATGAGCGATCGCGAGGCTCGCAGCGCACACATGGGCGGCGAGCTGCTCGCCGTGGTGTGGTAGGCGGGAGCGGCCATGTCACGCATCGGCAAGAAGCCCGTGGCCATCCCGAGCGGAGTGACCTGCTCGGTACAGGGCAACACCCTCACGGTGAAGGGCCCCAAGGGCGAGCTGAAGCGCACCTTCCATCCCGACATGCAGATCGCAGTCGAGGGAGGTGCCGTCGTGGTGCGCCGGCCGGGTGACGAGAGCCGGCACA
Organism: Gemmatimonadales bacterium; assembly: GCA_035559335.1. Classification (GTDB taxonomy): domain Bacteria; phylum Gemmatimonadota; class Gemmatimonadetes; order Gemmatimonadales; family JACORV01; genus DASXPG01. The sequence continues at coordinate 2,898 of DATMBH010000050.1, read as the reverse complement.
AGGCGTTGCACGGGCTGTCGCGCACCTTGGTCGCGAACATGGTGGACGGGGTCACGAAGGGCTACGAGAAGACGCTCGAGATCCAGGGCGTCGGATACAAGGCGGAGACCAAGCCCTACGGCCTGCTGCTGACGGTCGGCTACTCGCACCAGGTGGAGTTCAAGGCTCCGGCGGGCATCAAGCTGGTGGCCGAACAGCCGACGGTGGTGAAGGTGTCGGGGTGCGACAAGGAGCTGGTGGGTCAGGTCGCCGCTAACATCCGCGACGTGCGTCCGCCGGAGCCATACAAGGGCAAGGGCATCCGCTATCAGGGCGAGAAGGTCCGGCGCAAGGCCGGCAAGACGGGGGCCAAGTAAGTGAGGACGGTTCGCAAGCCCAGGACGGGCGAAGAGCTGCGCCGCCGCCGCCATCTCAGGGTGCGGCGCAAGGTTGCGGGTACGCCGGAGCGCCCGCGCCTGGTCGTGTTCCGCTCGCTGAAGCACATCTACGCGCACCTGGTGGATGACACCAAGGGCCGGGTGCTGCTGGGCGTCGCCGACCGCACCGAGGGCGTGAAGCCGGAGGGCAAGGGGAAGGTGGCCAGGGGCTTCGCGGTGGGGATGCTACTCGCCGAGAAGGCGAAGGCCGCGGGAATCAGCCGCGTGGTGTTCGACCGCGCGGGCTACGCCTATCACGGACGCGTCAAGGCGGTGGCCGAAGGCGCGCGCAAGGGCGGACTGGAGTTCTAGATGGCGAACGAGAAGGAAACCACGCCGCCCGCCGAGGGCGCAGGCAGCGAGACCAGAACGCCGCGGGGCCGCGGCCGTGGCGGACACGGTCATGGCCACGGACACGGCGGCCACGGCCAGGGGCGCGAGCGGCGTGAGCGCCGCGAGCGAGAGGTTTCGGACCTGGTCGAGAACGTGATCAGCATCAACCGCGTGGCCAAGGTCGTGAAGGGCGGCCGGCGCTTCAGTTTCAACGCGCTGGTGGCCGTGGGCGACGGCAACGGCCGGGTGGGGGTCTCGACCGGCAAGGCGAACGAGGTCAGCGAGGCCGTCCGCAAGGCGGTGGAGTCGGCCAAGCGCAGCATGTTCTATGTGCACCGCACCGGCGGCACGATCCCGCACGACGTACTGGGGCACCATGGAGCCGGAAAGGTGTATCTCAAGCCGGCCACGCCCGGTACGGGGATCATCGCCGGCGGCCCGGTCCGCTCGGTGCTGGAGTGCGCCGGGATCCGCGACATCCTGACCAAGAGCCTGGGCAGCAACAACCCGCACAACATGGTGCGGGCCACGGTCGCCGCGCTGCGCCAGCTGGTGAACGTGCGGCAGGTGGCGCGCGAGCGGGGCGTGGAGCCGGAGACGATAGGCTACCGGCCACGGCAGGAAGAGGTGGTCCATGGATAAGACAGTGGGGCGGGGGGACGGTGGGACAGTGGGACGGAAAAAAAAGCAGGCCACCGGAAGGTTGCGGGTGAAGCAGGTGCGCAGCGGCAGTGGGAGGCCGGCGGTGCACCGGCGCACGCTGCAGGCACTGGGGCTGCGGCACCACCAGGACGTTATCGAAGTGAACGACACGCCCGCGATCCGCGGGATGCTCTTTCAGGTGCGGCACCTCGTCGAGGTGACGCCGGCAGGGGAGAGAGATGCCTGACAAGGTGACGCTGGGATCGTTGAAGCCCGCCAAGGGAAGCACTCAGTCGCGCAAGCGGGTGGGTCGTGGCCCCGGCTCCGGGATCGGCAAGACCTCCGGCAAGGGCCACAAGGGCCACAAGGCCCGCACCGGCGGCCAGACGCGTCCCGGCTTCGAGGGCGGCCAGATGCCGCTTACGCGCCGGGTACCGAAGCGCGGGTTCACCAATCCCTTCAAGACGGCCAACCAGGTGGTGAATCTCAAGGCCCTGGCGGTGTTCGCCAACGGCGAGATTACTCCCGAAATCCTGGAGGGTAAGGGACTGGTGGCGTCGGCCTCGGAACCCATCAAGATCCTCGGCGACGGTGAGTCGCCGCGGGGCCTGGTGGTCCGGGGGCTCGCCGTCTCCGGGGCGGCCAGGGCGAAGATCGAGGCGGCGGGCGGCAGGATCGAGGCGTAGAGCGTGACCGCTCCTGCCATTCCGAATCCCTTCAAGATCCCGGAGCTGAAGGAGAAGCTGCTCTTCACGCTCCTGTGCCTGGTGCTGTACCGGGTCGGCGCGCACATAACGGCACCCGGCGTCAACGCCCAGGCCACGATCGACTTCTTCCGCAACCAGAGCGGGACGCTGTTCGGCGTCTACAACCTGTTCGTGGGTGGCGGTCTGGCGCGGGCCACCGTGTTCGCCCTGGGCATAATGCCCTACATCTCGGCCTCGATCTTCTTCCAAATCGTCGGCGCTGTGTTCCCGACGATCGAGCGGCTCCAGAAGGACGAGGAAGGCCGCAAGAAGATCAATCAGTGGACCCGCTACCTGACCATCGGGCTGAGCGCCGCGCAGGGTTGGGGAGTGGCGATATTCCTCGAGGGGCTCCAGGGCGCGGTCGTGGATCCGGGCTTCGGGTTCCGGTTCCAGACCATGTTCGTCCTTACCACCGGCGCCACGTTCGTGATGTGGCTCGGCGAGCAGATCACCGAGCGCGGCATCGGCAACGGGATGAGCCTGATGATCTTCTTCTCGATCATCGAGAGTTTCTTCCCGGCCACGTTCCAAACCTTCGAGTTTATTAGCACCGGCGCGATGACCGTGCCGCGACTGCTGGTGCTGCTGGCGGTGATGCTGGCCGTCACAGCCGTGACGGTCATGATCATCGTGGCGGCGCGGCGAATACCGATCCAAATACCGCGCAAGGTGATGGGCCGCGGGCGAATCCGGGAAGGGCAGAAGTCGTTCATCCCGCTGCGGCTGCTTACGGCGAACGTTATGCCGATCGTGTTCGC
>DATMBH010000049.1:0-4529 GCA_035559335.1 Gemmatimonadales bacterium | reverse complement strand
GCATCGCCAAGGGCGACGTGCTGCGAACCGCGGAGCTGGCCGGCATAGCGGCCGCGAAGCGAACGTCCGAGCTCATCCCTCTCTGCCATCCGCTGCCGCTGACCCACGTCAGCGTTAGGGCCGAAACCGATCCGGAGCTTCCCGGCGTGCGCGTGAGCGCCACGGCGCGGGTCTCCGCCCGCACCGGCGTGGAGATGGAGGCCATCACCGCCTGCGCTGTCGCGCTGCTCACGGTGCACGACATGGTAAAGGCCGCCGACCCTCGGACGGAGATCGGCGGCCTCAAGGTCGTCGCGAAATCGGGTGGCCGCTCTGGCGACTGGCGGATTAGCGCGAAGGAATCCGGATCGCCTGGCCGGGGCGGATCAGGCTCCGGCGGCCGAGGCCGTTAGCCTCCAGCAGCCGCGACAGCGGCACATTGAAGTCTTCCGCGATCTCGCTCAGCGTCTCGCCCGGTCTGACGATGTGCACTCTGCGAACTGCTCCCCTGCCGTTCGTTGCGCTGGGTGCGCGCGCCGCAACGCGGGGAGCCGCGCTTCGGGCAGCGCGCCGCGAGGCCGCCGCCGGCTCGCTAGTGCGCGCCAGCGACATCGGAATCACCAGCCGCTGCCCGCGCCGGATCAGCGTACCCACCCGGTTGGCGGTGCGCAGATCTTCGACGCTGACGCCGTAGCGCCGCGCGATCCGCGACAGCGTTTCACCGCGCTCGACGGTGTGGTAGAGCAGCGTGACGCGGTCGCGTGCCGGCAGCACCTCGAGCCGCGCGGCGACCGAGTCGGCCGTGCCCACGGGGACCCTCACCCACACGCGGCGGTCGGGAGGCGTGACGCCGCGGTGGAACCGCGCGTTCATGTCCTCCATCACCTCCCGGGTCGTGCCCGCCAGCCGAGCCAGCACATCCATGCCTACCGAGAACGACACCTCGACCGAGTCGTAGCGCAGCGGCTCCCATCGCTCGAGGCCGGTGAAGCCGTAGCGCTCGGGTTCCTTCGCCATCAGCGCCGCGGCGATGAGCTTGGGTACGTAGTCGCGGGTCTCGCGGCGGAACGCTGCGGTCTCGTCGGCCAGCGCGAAGAACTGGGCGTCGCCGGTGGCGTGACTCACATCGTAGCGCCGCAGGCCGTTGATCACCCGCCCCGGGCCGCCGTTATAGGCAGCGGCCGCCAGGTACAGCGACCCGAACCGGTTGTTCAGCTCCGAGAGAAATCGGATCGCGGCGTCCGTTGACCGATACGGATCGCGGCGATCGTCCACCCAGGCGTCGACCGTTAGGCCGTAGCGCCGTGCCGTCTGGGGAATGAACTGCCACAGTCCGACCGCGCCGGCGCGGCTGCGCACCGAGTGGCTGAAACCGCTCTCGATCATGGCCAGGTAGATCATGTCCTGCGGCAGGCCCGCCGCGGCGAGCCGGTGCCTGATCATCGAGTCGTAGCGGCCCAGGCGCTCCAGGTACCGCGCGAAGTGCCACCTGGCCCGACCGCTGAACCACTCGATCCAGTACTGCACCCGCTCGTGCGACTGGTAGGAGATGACGTCGATGTCCCACGTCGGACCTCCGCCCTGCCTGCCGAACAGCGTGCGCGCCTCCTCCCGCACCGCCTCGCGACTTACCGAGGCCTGCACGCGGGGAGCGGTGTCTGCGCTGGCCGAGCGCAGCGAGTCGAGGAACGCCTCCTCGAGACTGTCGGGCGTGTCAACCTGCCTGGGCCGTTGTGGCTCCCTCGCCGCGGTGGCTGGTGGCGCGGTCCGACTGGATGGGACCGGGGCTGGGGCCGGGGCCGGCTCAGTTGCCTGCTGGCGAGCTTGCGGCGGCTCGTCCGTGGCCGGACTCGGAGCTGGGGCCGGGGCTGCCTCGGGCTGCCGCGCTAGCCTCTGCTGGGCACCGGAGGCGCAAGCTACGGCGCCGAACACCGTAATCCAGATGAAGTTACGCGTCATTGGCGGGGCAATATCGTCGTCAAGGCACTCGGGGGTCAAGCAAAGTGCCAATCTGGCAACACGGGCTGCCGATGTTACCTAAGTCGAGTTGCGCACGAGTTGGCTGAAACGTGTCGCGAGGTCCCTGGTGATGGGCCCCACGTTCCCGTCCCCGATCGGGCGGCCGTCCAGCTTTGTGACTCCGATGATCTCGGCAGCGGTGCCGGTCAGGAACATCTCGTCTGCGGTGTAAAGATCGTAGCGGTTGAGCACGCACTCCTGGACCTGGTAACCGGCCTGGCCCGCCAGCTCGATCACCGCTTCGCGGGTCACGCCCCGCAGGATACCGGCGTAGCCGGGAGGTGTGCGCAGGGTGCGATCGGTCACAGCGAACACGTTCTGGCCGGAGCCTTCCGCGACGGTGCCGCTGGGTTCGAGCATCAGCGACTCGTCGGCGCCGGCGTTGATGGCCTCCACCTTGGCCAGGATGTGCGCCAGATAATTGAGCGACTTGATCTGGGGCGAGAGGTTGTGGGGAGCGTTGACGGGAGTCGGCACGGTCACGACCGAGAGCCCGCGCTGGTAGGTGTCCGGAGGCCACAGCGCAATCGAATCGGCGATGCAGAACACCGTCGGGCGCGGGCACTTGCGGGGGTCCAGTCCCAGGTCGCCGAAGCCGCGGGTCACCACCAGTCTGATGTAGGCGTCGCCGAGCCCATTGACGCGCAGGCACTCGTTCACCATGGCGCACATCTCCTCAGGCGTCATGGGAATGGTGAGCAGGATCGCCCGTGCCGAGGCGTACAGCCTCTCCACGTGGCGGCGCAGCCGGAACACGGTCCCGTTGTAGGCGCGGATCCCCTCGAACACGCCGTCGCCGTAGAGCAGGCCGTGGTCGAACACCGAGATTTTCGCTTCGTCCTTCTCAACGAACCGGCCGTCGAGCCAGATCTTGGACACGAACGCTCCTTCGGGTGGTGGATCGCCCGGCGCATTGTCGGTTGCGCCGGACCGGGAATGACGAGGTGACCGGGGTGGGCATCGAACCCACGACCTGCGGATTAAAAGTCCGCTGCTCTGCCAGCTGAGCTACCCGGTCGGCAGGCGTGTAAACTCGTCCCCGGCAGTGGGTTTAGACAAGCACGCCCTCTGGTGGCGGCCGCGGGAAGCCTGCTCGGTTGCAGGTTTGATGGCCGCGCCATACGTTGCTTTGCCCCAGCGGCGCGGCAGGTTCTTCACAATCTTCAGAGGGAGGAAACGGATGCATCGGCTAACGGCAGCAGTTGCGGTCGGCACCGCCTTGATCGTGGGCCGGGATGCGACTGCGCAGAGCCCGAACGCGCCGGCCACTTACGGCGAGGTCCAGCTCTCGGGCGGCTTCATGCCCGACCCACACACTCGCTCACTGACGGCGGGCGGCTCGGTATCACCGAGCATTCAGGGCTGTAGCTATGGACGCGTGGCCAACGCGCCCGACTACAAGCTGCACTATTCGGCGGGTGGAGGCAGAACGCTATACTTCTACGCCACCTCCGGAAGTGACGTGACCCTGCTGATCAACATGCCCGATGGCTCGTGGCGCTGTGATGACGACGGCCTGGGTGGAAACAACCCACTCGTCGTGATCCCGAACGCTCCTTCGGGCCGCTACGACATCTGGGTGGGCACCTACGGCCAGAGCACCGCGCCGGCCCAGCTGATGATCTCCGAGATCGACCCGCGTGGCGGCGGTGGGGGCGGGGGCGGTGGCGCAATCGACATCAACGCCAACCCGAACTACGGCACGGTGAACCTGTCGGGCGGCTTCATGCCGGACCCGCACACCACCTCGCTGACGGCTGGTGGCAGCCTGCGCGTCAACGTCGGCGGCTGCACTTACGGGTACGTTTCGGGCGCCCCGGACGTAAGGCTGGTGTACTCGGGCAACAACTCGCGGACCCTGTACATCTATGCCACGGCCGGCTCGGACATCACGCTGCTGGTGAACATGCCTGACGGCTCCTGGCGGTGCGACGACGACAGCTATGGCAATGGCAACCCGCTGCTGGTGTTGCCTAACGCGCCATCCGGCCGCTATGAGATCTGGGTCGGCACCTACGGCACCAGCACGACGCCTGCCCAGTTGATGATCTCGGAGATCAGGCCGAGGTAGGTGAGAGGTGACATGAGGCGGCCGGGATGTTGCAGCTGAGCATCCCGGCTGGCTTCGAGGATCGGGCTGAGAGGCAGGGGTGCTGCCGCCGCCCGAGGCTGACCGCACGGCGATCGGCACGGGCAGCGGCCAGCTCCCGGGACGTCCGCACCGTTTAGGAACTCCCCGCCCACCGCAACGCAGCCGCGCGCTCGCTCGGAGCCATCCCCCGGAGCCATCCCCGCGGATCGTTGCGCAGCCCGATCTCGCATTACTTTCGCAGTATGATTATCATACGTACATGGAAATTGCCCCTCGGGCCTCTTTGCTCCCGCGAGCTGCCGCCCGGGCCTTGGACGCAGCGCTCGGTGTCATGCCGGTGGTCGTCCTGCTCGGGGCACGCCAGACGGGCAAGACGACGCTTGTCAGGTCCCACCCGGCGCTGGCTGGCCGCCCGTACCTCACGCTCGACGACCTCGAG
>DATMBH010000048.1:0-5642 GCA_035559335.1 Gemmatimonadales bacterium | reverse complement strand
GCCTGCTGCGGGGTGGCGCGCCGTTCGCGGGCAGGCGGGTGGTGGTGACGGCCGGACCAACTCGTGAGGCGCTCGATCCAGTGCGCGTGCTGACCAACCGCTCCAGCGGACGCATGGGTTTTGCCCTGGCTCGGGCCGCGTGGCTGCGCGGAGCCGATGTCACTCTGATCGCCGGGCCGGGGCAGCTCCCTGCGCCCATCGGCGTGGACCTGGTTCGCGTCGAGACCACCGAGCAGCTGGCCGGCGCAGTGCGAGAGGCGCTGCCCGGCGCCGACGCGCTGCTCATGGCTGCCGCCCCGGCCGACTACCGGCCCGCCGCGCCGTCGGCCCGCAAGCTCAAGCGCGCCTCCGGCGGCCTGAGGCTCGACCTGGAGGCCACCGAGGACGTGCTGGCCGCTACTCGGTCCGCGCGCCGCAAGGGCGCGGTGATCGTCGGCTTCGCGCTAGAGACCGGTGATGCCGTGTCGCACGCGCGCGAGAAGCTCAAGGCCAAGGCGCTCGACCTAGTGGTGGTCAACGACGCCACCGAGCCAGGCGCCGGTCCCGAGGTAACGACCAACCGCGTCACACTCCTCACGGCACAGGGTGCCGAAGCGCTGCCGCTCCAGTCCAAGGAATCCGTGGCCGAGGCGATCCTGGATCGCGTCGGGGAGATGCTGGCTCACCGTGACTAGCGCGCGTCGCTACTTCGAGCAGCTGGCGGAGATGGGGGAGAGGGAGCTGGTCATAGGCGCCGAGGCTGTAGGGCGGGAGCGTGGAAAAGCGGAGGAACGCGTGGACCAGGCTGGCCCTGAGGCCTCGGGCTCACCGTCCAATCGCCGTACCGCTCTACCGGCCCTCTACCCACCCGGCCTCTCGGTGGACGCTCCGCCTCCTCGCAGCGACCTGTTCAGCCGCGACCCGATCGCCGAGTGCGAGAGCCTGGAAGCGGTCGCGAAGCTCGCGCGAGCGTGCACCAAGTGCCCGCTCGGCCACAGCCGCACCAACGCCGTGCCGGGCGAGGGGAATCCGCACGCCGGCCTGGTGTGTGTGGGCGAGGCGCCGGGTCAGACCGAGGATGAGACCGGACGCCCGTTCGTCGGGCGCGCCGGACAGCTGCTGGACAACATCCTGCGCTCGATCGGGCTGGAGCGCGGGGAGGTGTTCATCTGCAACGTCCTCAAGTGCCGGCCGCCGAACAACCGCACGCCTGAGCCGTTGGAGGTGGGGGCCTGTTCCCCGTATCTTCACCGTCAGCTGGAGCTTATCCGGCCGAAGGTCATCCTCGCCCTTGGGAAGCCTGCGGCGAACACGCTCCTGAATACGCAAGCCTCGCTCGGCGATCTGCGCGGCAAGGTGCACCGCTACCGGGGCATCCCGGTAGTGGTGACATATCACCCCGCGGCGCTGCTGCGAAACCCGAACTGGAAGGGCGCAACCTGGGATGACGTCCGCATCGCCCGCCGCATCCTCGACGGCGACACCGGCTGATCCGCTCGCCGGAAGACAGGCCCCGCATAGCGTCGAGGCCGAGCAGGGAGTAATCAGTGCGATCCTGAACGGTCCGCCGGACGCCGCGCTGCGCGCCGTCGAGCTGCTCGAGGAGTGGATGTTCGCCAGCCGGTCGCACCGGGCGATCTTCCGCACCATCACGGCGCTCACCAAGTCCAACACTCCGGTGGACCCGATCACGCTGCGCGAAGCGCTGCAGCGAGCCGGGGAGCTGGAGACCTCCGGTGGCATCGAGTACCTGGCTTACCTGCTGGACGTGGTCCCCACTGCGGCCAACCTGGAAAGCCACTGCAGGATAGTGCGCGATAAGGCGTTGCTGCGCCGCCTGATCGAGATCGGCACCGAAATAGTGCAGGACGCGTTCGAGGGCGGGAAGCAGGCCGTCGAGGTCCTGGACCGTGCCGAGCGCAAGATCTTCGAGATCGGCCAGGCCAGGTCGGTGCAGGGGTTCGAACGGCTGAAGAACCTGCTGTGGCCGACGATGGAACGCATAGAAGCGCTCCATGGGCGCGCAGATTCGATCACGGGCGTTCCGTCAGGGTTCATAGAATTGGACCAGAAGACTGCGGGTTTCCAGAAGGGAGACCTGGTGATCGTGGCCGCGCGTCCATCTATGGGGAAGACGGCGTTCGTGCTGAACGTGGCGCTGCACGCTGCCATTGAGGCGCGCGTAGGTGTGGCCCTGTTCTCGCTGGAGATGTCGCGCGAATCGCTGGTGCAGCGGATGCTGACCAGCGAAGCGCGGGTGGACGCGCACCGGCTTCGCACCGGCACGCTGCGCGATGCGGACTATAAACTGATCGCCACGGCGGCTGGAGTGCTCAACTCGGCGCCTATCTGGATTGACGACAGCGCGGCGCTGACCCCGCTCGAGCTGCGCTCGCGTGCCCGGCGCATCAAAATCGAGGAGGACGTCGGGCTGGTGGTGGTCGACTACCTGCAGCTGATGCGGGAACCGGAGTATTCCGAGAACCGGGTGCAGGAGATCAGCGCGATATCGCGGTCGCTGAAGGCCCTGGCCAAGGAGCTGAACGTGCCGGTCATCGCGCTGTCGCAGCTCTCTCGCGCACCTGAGCAGCGTGGCGGCGAGAGCCGGCGTCCCCAGCTTTCCGACCTGCGCGAGTCGGGCGCCATCGAGCAGGACGCCGACGTAGTACTATTCATCTATCGCCCCGAGATGTATGCCAAGGACGAGCTGGAGCGCGAGGAGTTACGCGGCCAGGCCGAGGTGATAGTCGGCAAGCAGCGGAACGGACCGACGGGCACGGTCAAGCTGTACTTCCATTCAGCGTACACGCGCTTCGACAACTACTCGACGCGCGAAGCCGATGCTCCCGCCGCCGTCGCAGACGACTCCTGACGCGGGCGCGATCATCGTTGCCGGCGGCCGCGGTGTGCGGGCCGGCGAGGGTGAACCCAAGCAGTTCCGGCCCATAGGCGGTGTCCCGATGCTGCTCAGGGCGCTGCGGCCCTTCACCAGTCATCCCAGGGTCGGGCCGATCGTGGTAGTGCTTCCCGCAGCCAATGCCGCCAATGTGCCCGAGTGGCTCGCACCTCTTGTGTCACAGCGGTTGAGGCTCGCTGTCGGCGGAGCCGAACGGCAGCATTCGGTGGCGGCCGGCCTGGCGCTGCTGGGTGCGGAGGCGAAGCTCGTTCTGGTGCACGACGCGGCCCGGCCGCTGGTGGACGCGGACCTCATCGACCGGGTGCTGGCCGTGGCTGCGCTCGGGGCCTGCGCCGTGCCGGCTCTGCCCATCTCGGACACCATCAAGGAGACGGACGCAGCAGGTCTGGTGCAGCGCACAGTGCCTCGCGAGCGTCTGGTAACGGTACAGACGCCACAGGCCTTCCCGCGGGAGCTGCTCGAAATGGCGCACCAGCGCGCCCGCAGCGATGCGCTACCATCGGCTACCGACGACGCGGCCTTGTGCGAGCGGCTCGGCTTCCCGGTGCGGGTGGTGGCGGGAAGCCCGCGTAATATCAAGGTGACCACTGCGGATGATTTCGTGGTTGCCGAGGCGCTGGTGAAATGACCAGGGGCCCAGAGGCACAGAGGCACAGGGGGACAGTGGCGTTTGGGAGCGCCGAGCAGATCGAGCGCGCACTGCCCCAGGTGGTCGGGCATCTGGCGCGCGGTGGACTGATAGCGTACCCGACCGAAACCGTGTACGGGCTCGGTTCCTCCACCGGCTGGGATGCGGTGCAGGCGCTGGCAACCCTGAAGGGCAGGGAGCCCGGCAAGCCGTTCCTGCTGCTGGTTTCGGATCTCGAGATGCTCGCGTCGGTGCGCCTGCGCCTGACGGACGCCGCAGAGCGGTTCGCGGCGGCGTTCTGGCCCGGCCCGCTCACGCTGGTTCTGCCGGGTGGTGAGGGAGTGCTGCCGGACCTGCTGCGGGGTCCCGAGGGAGGGATCGCGGTGCGATGGACATCGCATCGCGGGGCGGCGCGGCTGGCCTCGGCGCTGGGCGCACCCATCACGTCGACCAGCGCGAACCTGCCGGGACGGCCTGCCTCGCTCTCGGCTCCGCCCATTCTCACAATGTTCACCGAAGCCGTGCAGGAAGGCCGGCTGGTGGTACTCGATGGTGGGCCGATCGCCGAGTCGGCGCCGTCCACGGTCGTTGACTGCACCGGCGTTGCGCCTCGCATCGTTAGGCAGGGCGCCGTGAGCCTGGAACGGCTCAGGTCCATCGTACCGTCCGTGGAGTCCTGATGCACCTGCTGTTCGTGTGCACCGGCAACATCTGCCGCAGTCCCCTGGCCGAAGCGATCGCGAAGCGCATCCTGCGCGAGCGCGGCGTGACCGACGTGACCGTATCGTCGGCGGGGACAGCGGCGTATGACGGCGCGCCGGCATCCGAAGGTTCCTACCTGATTGCGCTGGAGCATGGGCTGGACCTCTCGGCTCACCAGGCCCGGGAGCTCACGGCCGATCTGGTGGCCCAGGCGGACCTAGTCCTGGTAATGAGCCGCGGCCACCAGCGCCGCGCCGAAGCGCTGGGAGGGCAGGGGAAGACGGAACTGCTGGGCGAATTCGCCGGCATAAGCGGCGAGCAGGCTGAAGTGCCGGACCCCTTCGGCGGAGACCTCGACGAGTACCGCTCGACCTTCGACCGGCTCCAGGAGTTGCTCACCGAGGCGATGGACCGCCTGATCGCCGAGCGCGGAAAGAAGAAGGATGGGGATTAGCGGTACGACCAGGATCTACGCGGTCGTGGGCGACCCGATAGCCCACACGCTCTCGCCGGCGATGCACAATGCCGCGATCCGCACGTTAGGCCTCGATGCGGTGTACGTGGCCGCCCGCTCCAGCCCGCAGGCGCTTCCCGGTCTGGTGTTCGGAATCCTCACGGCTGGCGGCGGCCTGAACGTCACGCTGCCGTTCAAGCTCCAGGCGGCGGGGCTGGTAGACCATCCCACCGACGCGGTGCGTCGCACCGGCGCTTGCAACACCATCTGGGGGGACCCGGACCACCCCAGCGGTGACAACACCGATGTGGACGGCATCAGGCTGGAGCTCAGGCGCCTGACCGCGGGCACGCCAGTGGGCAGCGTGCTGGTCGTGGGAACCGGCGGTTCGGCGCGGGCGGGCGCAGTGGCCGTGAGCGAGGAGTTCCCTGGGGCCCACCTGGCCGTCAGATCGCGCGACAAGGGCCGCAGCGGAGTGTTCGCCGAGTGGGCCTGGAGCGTGGGTGTGGACTGCCACCCGGTACATCGCGACGGCGCCGTTGATCTGATGATCTCCACTGTCCCGCTCGACGCCCAGCTAGCCGGCCAGGTTCCGCCGGACCTGTACGATTTCCAGCCGAAGGTGGTGCTCGACCTGGCGTATGCGCCGGGAGGCACTCCGGTGACCCGCGCCTTCGCCGAGCGCGGATGCGTGACCAGCGACGGACTGGGCGTGCTGATAGGGCAGGGCGCCGCCGCTTTCCAGCGCTTCTTCGGCGTTCCGGCGCCGACCGACGTGATGCGCCACGCGGTAGAGGATGCGCTTGGCCGGTAGTATTTTTGCGGCGGCGCGGGAGGCGGCGCTGGATCTCGAGGCGCTGCTGCTTCCGGTAACGTGCCTCGTCTGCGACCGCCCGGGTGAGGCGGTGTGCGAGTGGTGCATGGGCCGACTGCGGCGCGTGGTGCCGCCGCTGTGCCGGCGG
>DATMBH010000047.1:0-9303 GCA_035559335.1 Gemmatimonadales bacterium | reverse complement strand
GCAGCGCAGCAGCCCGCCACTCCGAGCCAGGGTGCCGGTGAATACCCCGGACTCGAGACCGGCAAGATGTGGACCTTCGACCAGCCGCCGCTGGAGTACTGGGCGCGGCGCTACAGCTTCCGTCCCACTCCCGAGTGGCTTGACCACGTGAGGCTGGCAGCGCTGCGGCAACCAGGCTGCACGGCGTCCTTCGTGTCCGGCGACGGACTGATCATGACCAACCATCACTGCGCCCGGGCCTGCATCGAGGGCGTAACCCGTCAGGGCGAGGACCTGCTGGGCAACGGCTTCTACGCCCGCACCCGCGAGGACGAACGCCCCTGTCCGAATATGTGGGTGGACCAGCTGCTCTCGATTACTGACCTCACCGACTCGGTGAACGCCGCGGTGCCGGCCGGCGCGGCGCCGGCACGCGCCGCGGAGCTCAGGACGGCGACGATCCGCCGGCTCGAGGAACGCTGCACCGGCGGGGCGCCTGACCTGGTGTGCCAGATGGTGCCCATGTACCGTGGCGGCCAGTACAAGCTGTACCGGTTCCGCAGGTTCAGCGACGTGCGGCTGGTATTCGCCCCCGAGTCGGACATCGCGTTCTTCGGCGGAGACCCCGACAACTTCACCTACCCCCGCCACGACCTGGACGTCAGCTTCTACCGGGCCTACGTGAACCGCGAACCGGCCCACACCGAGTTCTTCCGCTGGAGCAGGACCGGAGCGTCCGAGGGCGACCTGGTGTTGGTGGTTGGCAACCCGGGGTCCACCGGTCGCCTGAACACGATTGCCCAGCTGGAATACCTTCGCGACGTGCAGTATCCGGTGCAGCTGGCGCAGCTAGCCCGCCTGATCAGCGTGTACGACTCGATAGGCAGGGCTAGTCCGGAGCGGGCCGCGCGGCTGCGCAACACGATCTTCTCGCTCCAGAACAGCCAGAAGGCCATCGGGGGCTATCAGTCGGGCCTGCTCGACCCGCAGCTGATGCAGCGCAAGCGGGAGTGGGAGAGCACGTTCCGTTCACGCGTCAATGCCGATCCCACTTTGCGCCGCCAGTACGGCGATGCCTGGGACCAGATTGCGCGCATCCGCTCCCAGATGCGCTCGCTCGACGTGCGGCGCCGCTATCACGGGTTCGGAGCGTACGGGTCGCGGCTGCTGAATCTGGCGGGCCAGATCCTGCGCTGGCCGGTGGAAATGGCCCGGCCCGACTCGCTGCGGCTGGAGCCGTTCCGGGACGCCAATCGGGCCTCGCTCGAGCGCGCCATCGGCTCCGCGACGCCGATTGACACGATGGTGGAAATCCGGCTGCTCACCGCCTACTTCACCGCGATGCAGGCCGAACTCCCCTCCAACGACCCTGTGCTTCGAGCTGCGCTGCAGGGCCGCACTCCTGAAGCGGCGGCGCGTGCCATGGTGAGCGCGTCGCAGTTGCTCACGGCCGAGCAGCGGCGCTCGCTGATAGCGGGCCAGCCGGCCGAGGCGCTGTCCCGCATCACTGCCGCTGCTGGCGCCGAACCGTTTCTCGCTCTAGCACGCGTCATAGACCCGTTGGAGCGCCAGCTTACGCAGCAGTGGAACGCGCTGGTGGAGAGCGAGGACCAGCAGAACGAACGCATCGCACGCGCGCTGCTGGCCGTATTCGGCAGCTCGGTGGCGCCGGACGCTACGTTCTCGCTCCGGATCAGCGACGGCGAGGTCCGCCGCTACCCGATGAACGGCACTTTCGCCCAGCCGTTCACGACGTTCCATGGGCTCTACGATCGCCACTACGGGTTCTCGGGCCGTTCGCCCTGGAACCTGCCCGAACGCTGGATTCAGCGACGCGATTCGCTGCGGCTGCACACGCCGCTCAACGCCGTGTCCACCAACGACATCATCGGCGGCAACTCGGGCTCGCCGGTGCTCAACCGCGACGGGGAAGTGGTCGGCCTGATCTTCGATGGCAACGTCGAGGGGCTGCCGGCCCGGTTCCTGTTCACCGAAGCGCGCGGCCGCTCGGTGTGGGTTGACGCCCGCGGGATCATCGAGGCCCTTCGCAGGATCTACGATGCCGGCGCTCTGGCCGATGAGCTCGCTGGGCCGGCACGTTAGGTTGTTCACCCTCTGACCGGACCGGGACTATGCGTACCTCGCCGTCAATACTCCTGCTGGCGCTTCTCGTCGCACCGCTCGCGGCGCAGGAGCGGACCCTAGTTCCCGGGCAGTCCGTCACCGGCGTTCTCGGTGACGCCGATCCGACCAGCCGGACCCGCCGGGCGCCGTATCACATCTGGACGCTCGAGGGACGCCGCGGCCAGCGCCTGGTCATCGATATGGGGTCGGCGGAATTCGACACCTACCTGGTGGTGCGCGACGCCGAAGGCTTCATGGTCGGGTCCGACGACGACGGCGGCGAAGGCACCGACTCGCGGCTGCGGGTCATCCTGCCGCGCGACGGCCGCTATCGGGTGATAGCGACGGCCTTCAGCCAGAATGGACGCGGCAACTACTCGCTGACCGCGAGGCCGTGGGACGTTCCCCAAGTGGCACCACCGGGTCAGGGCGCGACCCTGGCGATAGGATCTAGCGGAGAGGGACTCCTCGAACCAGGCGACGACCTCGGTCCGGACGGCGGCTACATGGACCGGTGGCAGGTGGACGTCAGGCAAGGGGCGCGGGTACGCGCCGAGCTGCGCTCATCCGATTTCGACGCGTTCCTGGTCGTGTACGGCCCCGACGGCGTGTTGCTCGGCACCAACGACGACGGGCTCCCGGAAGGCAATGCCGTGGTTTCGTTCCGGGCCGCGACCGCGGGCCGCTACACTATCGTTGCGACGAGTTATCCGGACAACCCGGTTGTCGGCAGCTACCAGCTGCAACTGAGCGACGAGACCGGCCGCTTCGCCGAGCCCGGCGAACGTGCCACGATCAGCAGCGGCCAGACGCGTGAGGGACGCCTCGAGCCCGGCGATCAGCAGCAGGGCAGCTACCTCACCGACGTATGGGTGTTCCAGGGCCGCGCGGGTCAGATAGCGCGGATAGACGTGATGTCAACGGAGTTCGATGTCTACGCCACGCTGCTCGACGATGCCGGCGCGGTGTTGGCCTCGGACGACGACGGCGGCGAGGGGACCAACAGCCGCATCGCCCACACGCTCCCGCGAACCGGCACCTACACGCTTCAGGTGCGACCATACTCGCAGTCGCAGGAAGGCGGCCTCTACAGCGTGTCACTGGTGGTCGCCGAGGCGCCCGCGGGTCCCGGCCGCTCCGCCAGGCTCCGGCCCGGCGAGCGCGCGATGGGACGTCTGGAGCAAGGCGACAATCTCCGGGACGGCGGCGGCTTCACCGACACCTGGGAGTTCGATGCGCGGGCCGGACAGACTGTCCTGCTCGACATGATCTCCCGGGAATTCGACGCCTACCTCGAACTTTACGATCCGCGCGGGAACCTGGTCGCCAGCGACGATGATGGCGGCGAGGGTACCGACTCGTTCATCAGCGCCGGCATCGCCCAGAACGGGCGCTACCGCATTCAGGCTCGCAGCTTCGGGGAGTCGCAGCAGACCGGCTTCTACGAGCTGCAGCTGGAGCTGGCGGACCCGGCCGCGCCGCCGGGACGCGTGATGGAGATCCGGCTCGACCGGCTTCAGGTGGGTCGGCTCGAAGCCGGCGACAGCGTCGTGGGAGACGGCACCTACGCCGACGTGTACCTGCTTCGCCCCGCGCGTGATGGCCAGATCACGATCGACATGCGCTCGGCGGAATTCGACACCTACCTGATTCTCACCGATTCGGAGGGCAACCGGCTGGCCACCGACGACGATGGCGGCACGGATACCAACTCGCTGCTCACCTTCCAGGTGCGTGGCGGAAGGACGTACCGGGTCCTCGCCAACTCGTTCGGCGGTGAGCCCGCGACCGGCACCTATCGCATCGTCGTCCGGGGAGGTCCGTGAAGCAATTCGTCCCCGATCACGGCATGGGAGTGACCAATAGGCGGTAGCTCCCCTCGGTCATGCCTCCGAAGTTGGTGGCGATGATCCTGTAACGCCTGCCTCCTGTCAGTTGCGTCAGGAGGCGGGCGTTTCGGTTTCCGCCCGAGTCGTCGTCCCGACCCACCTGCATCCCGAACTCGTCGCTGACCTCCACCAACGCGTCCATGTCGTCGGAGTTGAGCGTTATCTGGTACATGCCGGTGCGTGAAGGAGTGAAGCGGAACACATCGGCGTTCTTGCCCATGAGCACGCTGTCGCCCAACTCCAGGCGACCGTCCACCGGCGTTCCTTCGACTACTTCGAGCACCTGACCGGGCTCGGCGCCCGCCGGCACCTCGCTGACCGAGAGGCGGTAGGCGCCGGAGCGTGGGGCAATGCCAGCGCTGCTGGCAATGACGGTATACCTGCCGCTGCGCGTCGCCCTGAAACTCAGCGCGGCGTCGAGGCCGCGCGCGTCGTCGTTCTGCGCCACCAGGCTGCCATCCGGCCCGTACACATATAGGTAGGCGTCCATGTCGCCGGAGCTCATCTCCACCCGCACCCGCGCGCCTTCGTTGAGCTGGATGGCCCAGCGGTCCCGATAGGGTCCGTCTCCGGAGATCTCGTCGCCGGGTTCGAGCAAACCGTCCTTGGTCTCGCCGACCGACAGCGATGAACTGGAGCCGGCGCCCGGCGCCTCCGGGGCAGGCCAGGCGGCCACACTCACCGTGTAAGAGCCTCGAGCCGACGGAGTGCCGCCATGCACGACCACGATGTAGCTGCCGGTCCTGGGCAGGACCACCCGCAGCCGCCGGCTGTTGTCGCCGAAACCCTGCGGCGTTGCAACCGGGTAGCCGTCGGCGTCGCGCACCGACAGGAACAGACTGGGAATCGCCCCCGAGCTCGCTTCCACCATAAGCCGCTGGCCCCGCTCGCCGCGCAGCTCCCACATCTGGTAGGGGCCGCGTATGCCGCGCATCAGCGAGTCGGCCGGCGGGAGTTCGCCCGACTTAGCCTCGCCTATCGAGAGCGTCGGCATGTTGCCCAGCGACGCGCTGCCGCCACCTCCCAGGCCGATCCGGTCGCAGGAAACCGTCGCAGCCGCAACCATCAGGGCGAATGGAGCACGTATCCGGAGTCTCATTGGGGCCTCGGGTAACGTAGGTCAGATAGCGTAGCTCCAGCGCCGGGTCGGCGCTAGAGTGACTAAACCCTTGCACGGCAGGGGGTTGGTTTCTTATGCTTGTGCAACCTCCCCCCGGAGCCCAGCCTTGCCCGAAGCGTTCTGGAGCTCGGACGAGTTTGACGAACGCGCACACCAGCTGTACAACGAGGGCCAGTACGACGAAGCCGTAGAGCTTCTCCGGCAGGGTCTCCACCTCTATCCCGACGCGGTCGAGCTTCACGTGGGCATGGGCTACGCCCGGCTCGCACGCGAGGAATATGCCTGGGCGCGTCGCGAGTTCACGGCCGCGCTGGAGATCGAGCCGGAGCACGAGGACGCGCTGGCCGGCCTTGGCGAGACGCTGCTCAAGTTCGGTGAGCACGACGGCGCGCTGGAGTGCTACGACCGCGTCATCGAGCTCGGCTTCGGCGAGGACCTCGAGATCGTGCTCCAGATGGGCCGGGCCCTGTTTCGCCACAACTTGGTGGAGGACGCCTATCGGTTCTTCGAAATCGCCCGCCAGACGCACCCGGAGAGCGCCGAGGCCACGGCCTGCGTGGGCTACGCCCTCCACCGGTTGGCGCAGGAATCCAGGGCGGAGACATGGCTGCGCCGCGCCATCGCCATGGACCCCGGGCACATCGAGGCGCGCGTGTACCTGGCCAACCTGCTCTACGATCGCGGCGCCTACGAGCAGGCGCTGGCGGAGTTCGAGCACGCCAGACCGGAAGACCACTGGGATGAGCTGGGGATCTGGCGCACCATCGAGCTGAAGAAGTCCATCTACCGGCTGCCTGACGACGACCCGGAGCTCAAGCCATGGCTGGTGCGCCTGGCCGATCTGGCTGACACGTCGGATCCCACCGAGCTGCTCCTGGCTGAACTGGAGGCCGCCGGACCGGACGGCAGCGGCGGCCGCGACCCCTCGCAACTCGAGCTGTTCGGGACCCTGCTGACCGAACTGCAGGAGATGCACCGCCGCGTGCGGGGAGCGGAGATCCACCGCGTGGCGCTGGCTGACGGCACGGTCTACACCGGCACCTGGGATGAGATCGTGCGCTCGATGCGCGACGACGATCTGGCCTTCTCCGGCCGGCCCGTCGAAGAGTACATAGCGGCGCGGGCCGCGAAGCTCGGCGCCGCGGTCCGAATCACCGATGCGGAGAGCCTGATCCGCGGCTGCGCGGAAGCGGGGCACCTCAGGATTCTCAGGTGATTCGCTTCGAGTCCGTCTCGAAGACCTACCGGTCGCTGCTGGGCCGGCGGCAGGTGCACGCCGTCTCGGAGTTCTCCCTGGAGATCGGCACCGGCGAGGTTTTCGGCATCGCCGGACCGAATGGGGCCGGGAAGTCGACGCTCATCAACGTGCTGCTCGGCTTCCTCCAGCCCACCAGCGGACGGGTGACCATCGACGGACTCAAGCCGCGCGACTTCGTGGAGACCCGTGGCGTGAGCTACCTGTCCGAGCTGGTGGCGATCCCGCCCGGATGGCGGGTCGAGCGGGCATTGGCCCGTTATGCGGTGCTGGCGGACGTGCCCTCCCACCAGCGTCCCGAGCGCATCGAGTCCGCGATTGCCACGCTCGGCCTCGCGGAGCACCGCCGCAAGAAGGTCAAGCAGCTGTCCAAGGGGAACTTGCAACGGTTGGGATTGGCGCAGGCCCTGGTTTCCGACAGCGATCTGGTCATTCTGGACGAACCCACTCACGGCTTCGATCCGATCTGGACCCAGCGGTTCCGGGACATAGCCCGCGAACTGAGACGCCCGGGCCGCACCGTGGTAATAGCATCGCACAACCTCGACGAGCTGGAGCGCGTGGCCGACCGGGTCGGCATCATCGACCACGGCCAGCTGCAGCAGATCGCCGAGATCGGTGCGCGCGCCACCGGCTCGCTGGCCATCTACCGGGTCGTGGTCGCGACTCCGACAGCGCTTGTCGCCGAGGTCTTCCCCGGTGCCGAGAAGGTCCGCGACGTGAAAGGCGAGGAGTACCGCACGGCGCCGCTGGACCTGACGGCGCTCAACGAGGGTCTCCAGAGGCTCATTCAGTCCGGTGTCCAGGTGGTGGCGGTGGTGCCGGAGCGCTCGCAGCTGGAGGCGGTGTTCCGCAAGGCGGTGGGGGCGGAGGAATGATGAGCCGCAACGCGTTCCGGTATCTGGGATGGATGGTGCTGGACCGCACTGGGCCGCGGTTGCTCGCTCCGTTGCTGATCGTGGCCGCCATGTGCGTCTCGATCTCGCTCGCGATGGGAGACGACCGCCCGCCACCGTCGCAGATCGCCCAGATAGCGGAAGGCATGTATTTCCAATTCGCGTGCCTCGCCGTGGTGGTGTTGTTCCACGGCATAGTGGCGGAGGACAGGACCAAGGGTTTCTACCGCTTCTACCTGGCCAAGCCGGTGAGCCCGCTGTGGTTCTACGGACAGTCGGCCTTTCTGGCGCTGGTCTCGATGCTGATCTACACTGCTGGCTTCCTGGCGATCTTCTCCTTCACCATCGGTCCCGTGTGGGAGTGGAAGCTGGCGGTGACCGGCGCCGCGCTGGGCCTGCTGATCGGCGGAATGATGTTCGCGCTCTCGACCGTTACGCCCCGCGACTGGATGTGGATGATTGTGGCCATCGGAGTGACGAGCATCCTCCGGCACCGTTTTCCGAAGGATGCCTCGCCATTTGGCGGATTCCTGCACGCGATCCTGCCACCCAACCACCTGACGGACGAAACCAGCCTGACGACAGGTCAGTGGGCCTGGCTCATAGGATGGAGCCTTGGCCTGTTCGCGCTTGGGTTGCTGGTGCTACGCAAGAGGCCACTGGGCGAAGACTAGAAGCACAGTAGGACAGTGGCACAGAGACACAGCCCTATCCCTCTGTGCCACTGTCCCACTGCCTGCTATTCTTTCCAGCGTGCTAGACGCGATCCTCAGGCCGCGCAGCATTGCCGTCATCGGCGCCTCGCGGCAGCCGGATACCATCGGCTACCAGATCCTCGACAACCTCGTGAAGGCCGGCTTCCACGGGCCCATTTATCCCGTGAACCCGAATGCCGGGTCCATCCACTCGATCCGTGCCTATCCGTCCATCACCGCGGTCCCCGATCCAGTAGACCTCGCGGTGATCGTGGTCCGCAAGCAGTTCGTGGTAGCGGTGGCGGAGGAGTGCGGCAGGAAGGGCGTCAGGGGCCTGGTGGTGATCACTGCTGGTTTTGCGGAGGTGGGCGGCGAGGGAGTGGAACGCGAGCGCCAGCTGCTCGAGGTGGTGCGGCGCTACGGCATGAGGATGGTGGGCCCCAACTGCATGGGTGTGCTGAACACCGACCCGGAGATCCGGATGCTGGCCACTTTCTCGCCCGAAATGCCGCCTCACGGACCGGTGGCGCTGGTGAGCCAGTCCGGCGCCATGGGGCAGAGCATCCTCGACTACGGCCGCGAACTCGGCATCGGAATTCACCAGTTCGTCTCGGTGGGAAACAAGCCCGACGTCTCCGGTAACGACCTGCTGATGTACTGGGCGGACGATCCCAAGGTGCGCGCCATCCTCATGTACCTCGAGAGCTTCGGAAACCCGCTGAGATTTGCGGCGCTGGCACGCCGGATCACCCGCACCAAGCCGATCTTCGTGGTCAAGGCCGGGCGCACCGCCACCGGCGCTCGTGCGGCCTCGAGCCACACAGCGGCGCTGGCCGGCACCGACCTTGCCGTGGACGTTTTGATGAAGCAGTGCGGCGTCATCCGGGCGCACACTGTCGAGGAGCTGTTCGACTACGCCATGGCGTTCCCGCGCCTGCCGATGCCGCGGGGCAACCGGGTCGCGATCGTATCGAATGCCGGCGGGCCGGCGATCATCCTGGCCGACGCGTGCGAGTCGAGCGGGCTGGTGGTGCCGGAACTCGCGCTTGAAACCCAGCAGGCGATTCGCCAGCGGGCTGCCGAAGAAGCCGCGGTCCGCAACCCGGTGGACCTGATAGCATCGGCCAAGGCGCCGACCTACCGCGAAGTCATCAAGATCGTGCTGCAGGACCCTAACGTGGACGCGGTGATCGCCTCGTTCATTCCGCCACTCGGCATCCAGGCCCGCGACGTCGCCTCTGCTATCGCCGAGGCGGCCGCGACCCGGAAGGACATCCCGGTGATCGCCGTCCTGCTCGGGCGCAACGGTGTGCCGGCCGGACTCGAGGTGCTGGTTGAAGCGGGG
>DATMBH010000046.1:0-6749 GCA_035559335.1 Gemmatimonadales bacterium | reverse complement strand
ACATCGCCCAGATCATCGTGTTCCTGTGCACCGACGCGGCGCGGCACATTACCGGCGAGATCATTCGCGTAGACGGGGGAGAAGCCCTCAGTTAGCTTTCCGCGCGCTCCTCGGCACGTCCCCTTTGGGTTGCTTGGCTCTGAGTATAATGTCGCGACGGTTACTCAATAGTGTCTTGTTACTGGCTCTGATAGCAGGTGCTGGCTGTCGTTCCGGGCAGCAGGGCGCCGCGCCGGAAGATCCGTTTGTCGCCACGGCAATCGCCCCGATTCCCGTTGGTTCGCTGGCCGGCTCCAGCGCGTTGCTGATGACGGTGGGCGCGGTGCTCGTGAGCGACTCCCAGGCGGCGCTGCGGGACCTGGAGCCGCGCCGCACCGTGCTGCTCGAGGCCGCCAATGCGCAGCTGGACAGCGCGCTGCGCCGCGACGCGCGCGAGGTGCGCTGGATGGGTCTTGCCGAGCAGCGTCGCGCCGCCCGCCAGTCCCCGGCCCTTGGCCTCGATCCAGACCGTGTAGCCACGTCGTACATCGTCTCGCCGCGCCTGGCCCAAGTGCCCGATCCGCTGTGGTCGCAGCTGCGATCACTGGCGGCGCTTACCGGTGCTCGCTACGCGATCGTGCCGCCGGCGGTGCGGTTCACCGGCTCCCCCGGAGCGGTGCGTGCCAGCTACCTGCTGGCGGCCGTCGACACCCGTACCGGCGCGGTAGTTTGGCGCGGGCGGCTGGTGGGCTCCGCGCAGGCCAGCGCGGAAGCCGCACTCGCTGCTGCCGCCGCCACAGCGGTTGCTCCCTTAGTCCCTAACCACTAACCCCCGCCCTTGCGCTATTCCGTCACTCTTATCCCCGGCGACGGCATCGGCCCCGAAATAACCGATGCCACGCTATTGGTCCTCGATGCTACCGGTGTCGAGATCGCGTGGGACCGGCAGGATGCCGGCGCCGCCTCGCTCGAGCGCCGCGGCGAGACGCTTCCCAACCCGGTAATCGAGTCCATTCGGGTAACCAAGTGCGCCCTGAAGGGGCCGCTCCAGACGCCAGTCGGCGGCGGCTACCGGTCGGTGAACGTCGCGCTTCGCAAGGAGTTCGATCTGTACGCAAACGTGCGGCCGGTGCGCACGATCGTCCCCTTCCGCGGCTACGAGAACATCGACCTGGTGCTGGTGCGGGAGAACACGCAGGGCTTGTACGCTGGCGTCGAGCACTTCGTGGAGGTCGGCGGCGATCCAAGAGCCGTGGCCGAGAGTATGGCCATCGTCACGCGGGAGGGGTGTCGCCGTGTGGTCGAGTTCGCCTTCGAGTACGCGCGTCACCACGGGCGCTCGAAGGTCACCCTGGTGCACAAGGCCAACATCCTCAAGATGGTCAGCGGGCTGTTCCTGGAGGAGGGCCGGGAGGTTGCGAAGCGTTATGCGGGCGACGTCGAATGCAACGACCGCATCATAGACGCCGCCGCGATGCAGCTGGTGATGCGTCCGGAGGACTTCGACGTGATAGTCACCACCAACATGTTCGGGGACATCCTCTCGGATCAGATGGCGGGGCTGGTGGGCGGCCTGGGCCTGGCCCCGAGCGCGAACATCGGCAGTCGGGCCGCGATCTTCGAGGCGGTCCATGGCACCGCGCCGGACATCGCGGGCCAGCACAAGGCCAACCCGTCGGCCTTGATGCTGTCGGCCGCGATGCTGCTCGAGCACTTGGGCGAGATGGACGCGGGCCGGCGGGTACGCCAGGCGGTGATCGACACGATTCGCTCCGGGTTTAGGACGGCGGACCTGGGCGGCAAGGCAACGACCATGGAGTTCGCGCTGGCCGTGGCGGAGCGTGTGGCCTGAGGAATGCGTTCCCTTGCCACCGGCGCCTCGAGCTTCACGACGTTCGTGCAGGTGTTGCCGCGCCTGCCGTCGCTCCTGGCGAGGATGCGTCCCACCTGGCACCTGCCGTCGCTGGCGGCGCTCGACGAGCAGTTCCTGCGATCCAACGGCATTCGCGGGATCATCTGGGACGTTGACGGCACGCTGACGGGCGATCGGTGCTCCACGCTGGAGCCGCAGGTCGAGGAACCGTTCCGCTCGCTGCTGCGCAATCCGGAACTGAGGCACGTGATCCTCTCCAATTCGGGGGAGGAGCGGTTCCGCCAGCTGGGGGAGATCTTTCCCGAGGTGCCGCTGCTGCGCGCCTACCGGCTCCGGGGCGAGGTGCTGTACCGCAGGAGGCTGGACGGGACGGACACCTGGAGCGCCGAGGAGCTGGAATCGCGCCTGGCGCAGGGCGCCATGGTGGTGCGCAAGCCCGACGCGCAGCTGATCGACTACTGCGTGCGGGAGCTGGGAGTGGGAGCGGATGCGACTGTTATGGTGGGCGACCAGTACTTGACCGACGTGGCGGGTGCCAACCTGGGCGGCGTGCGCTCGGTAAAGCTGGCCACGCTCGCGCCGGACACGTTCCGCAGGACAGTGCGGTTCAGTCAGGTAGTGGAGCTGGGCCTGTATCGGCTGCTGTACGGGGCGCCGCGGTGACGAAGGCGCGCACCACCCGCGCTGCGGAGCTGCGATTTCATCCCGTCTACCGGCCCCGCGACGATGCGGCCCTGCTGGCGCGGGTGCGCGGCATCGTGTCCCGCCTGAATGCGCGGCACTTCGAGGGCCGGCTGGTGCCGCCGCCACTACGGCTTTCCGGCCGGATGCGCACGCGCCTGGCCTGCATAACGCTCGGTCCCAAGACCGGCGCGCCGGTGGCGCTGACGGTGAGCCGCCGCCATCTGCTGGCGGCTGACTGGCGGGAGGTGGAGCAGACGCTGCTCCACGAGATGGTGCATCTCTGGCAGCACGCAGAAGGACTTCCGGTGGACCACGGCCCGAGCTTTCGCCGCAAGGCGAAGGCGGTGGGTGCCGTGCCGTTCGCCCGGCGCAGGCTGCCGGGCGGCAACTCACAGAACAGAGGCGATGACTGATGGCGCCGCGTTTCGAAGGCGTAGACTTCTACGACATTGACTCGCTGCTCAGCGAGGAGGAGCGCGCGGTGCGCGACACCGTGCGCCAGTGGGTCGAGGACAAGCTCATCCCAGTGATCAACGACTGCTACATCGAGGGCCGCTTCCCGAAGCATCTGGTGCCGGAGATGGCCGAGCTGGGCTTCTTCGGCGCCAACCTGCCGGAGGAGTACGGCTGCGCCGGCCTGAACAACGTCGCGTACGGCCTGATCATGCAGGAGCTGGAACGCGGTGACTCGGGCGTGCGGTCGTTCGCCTCGGTTCAGGGCGCCCTGGTGATGTACCCGATCTTCGCCTTCGGTTCGGAGGAGCAGAAGAAGCACTACCTGCCGAAGCTGGCGAGCGGGGAGATCATCGGCTGTTTCGGCCTCACCGAACCTGACTTCGGCTCCAACCCCGGCGGCATGATCACCGTCGCGAGGGAGACGCAGG
The DNA here is from genome assembly GCA_035559335.1 of Gemmatimonadales bacterium. Lineage (GTDB taxonomy): Bacteria > Gemmatimonadota > Gemmatimonadetes > Gemmatimonadales > JACORV01 > DASXPG01. The sequence goes on along the minus strand of DATMBH010000046.1, from coordinate 3,329 downwards.
ACGGCTGGGTGATCAACGGCGCCAAGATGTGGATCACCAACGGGTCCACGGCCGACGTGGCCGTGATCTGGGCCAAGACCGGGAAACTGGACGACGCCGATTCGATCCGCGGCTTCATCGTGCCGACCGACGCGAAGGGGTTCACGGCCCGCGACCAGAAGGGCAAGCTGTCGCTACGCGCCTCCGACACCTCTGAGCTCGTGCTGGAGGACGTGCACGTGCCGAAGGATGCGCTGCTTCCCAAGTCGGCCGGCCTCAAGAGTCCGCTGATGTGCCTGACGCAGGCGCGCTACGGGATCGCATGGGGCGCCATCGGGGCCGCCATGGCCTGCTACCACGAGGCCCTCAGCTACTCGAAGCAGCGGGTGATGTTCGGCCGGCCGATCGGCGGCTTCCAGCTGCAGCAGCAGCGGCTGGCATACATGCTGACCGAGATAACCAAGGGACAGCTGCTGTGCTTGCAGCTGGGCCGGCTCAAGGACAGGGGGACCATGACTCCCCAGCAGGTCTCGCTGGCGAAGCGCAACAACTGCGACATCGCCACCGAGTGCGCCCGCGAGGCACGCCGCCTCCTGGGCGCCAACGGCATCCTGGTCGAGTACTCCGCGATGCGCCACATGGCGAACCTGGAAAGCGTGTACACCTACGAGGGCACGCACGACGTGCACACGCTGGTGCTCGGGCAGGCTGTGACCGGGTTGAATGCGTTTGAGTAGAGGCGGCAAGACGATAGGACGGCAGAGGCGGTTGGTTTCGCGGCACACGCACCGAGTTCTCGCCGGCCTGCCGCCTTACCGCCATATCGCCCCAGACAAGGAGCTTCGACCGTGAAGATAGCAGTATGCATCAAGCGCGTCCCGGACACCGAGACGCGCATCAGGCCCGGCGCCGACGGAACGTCAATCGACGAGGCCGGCGTCAAGTTCATCATGAACCCCTACGACGAGTTCGCGGTCGAGGAGGCCCTGCAGCGCCGCGAGAAGGCGGGCTCGGGAGAAGTGGTGGTCATCTCGCTCGGCCCCGACGCGGCTCAGGAGACCATGCGTACCGCTCTGGCAATGGGGGCCGACCGTGGCGTGCTGCTGCAGGCGAACCCTATCCCGGCCGACGGCCTGACCGTGGCGAAGGCGCTGGCGGCCGAACTCCAGGGCGGCGGCTGGGACCTGGTGCTGTTCGGCAAGCTGGCGGTGGATGACTACAACAATCAGGTGGGTCCGATGGTCGCGGAGCTGCTGGGCATGCCCTGCGTCACGTCGGTCGTAAAGCTGGAGATCGAAGCCGGACGCGGGCTCGCCGAGCGCGAGACCGAGGGCGGCCTCGAGGTCGTCGAGTTCCAGCTGCCGGCCGTACTCACCTGCGACAAGGGGCTCAACAACCCACGCTATCCGGCCCTGAAAGGAATCATGGCGGCCAAGAAGAAGCCGATTGACATCAAGCCGGCGCAGCTGGGCCCAGCGCGCCTGATGGTGCAGTCGCTCACCCCTCCCCCAGAGCGCGCGGCGGGGAGAATCGTGGGCGAAGGAGCAGCGGCGGTACCTGAACTCGTGCGGCTGCTGCGCGAGGAAGCGAAGGTGCTGTGATGGCGAACGTACTGGCGGTAACCGAGCAGAAGGGCGGCTCGCTACGCAAGGTGAGCCTGGAAGTGGTGACGGCCGCGCGCCGCCTGGCCGATGGCCTTGGCGGAAGAGTGGACGCGCTAGTCGTCGGCGCCCCCGGAGTCGATGCCACCAGCGCAAACCTGGGCGGTGCCGGCGCGGACCGGGTGGTGGTAGCCACAGACCCCTCGTTCGCCCACTACCAGGCCGACGGCTACGCGGCCACGGTTGCGGCGCAGGTCAGGCGCGGGGGCTATGCCGCCGTGGTGTTCGCCGCGACGGCGAGCGGCCGAGACCTGGCGCCCCGGGTGGCCGTCCGGCTGGATGTGCCCCTGGCTGTAGATGTGACCGAACTCGGAGTGGAGGCCGGCAAGGTGGTATGCACGCGCCCGGTCTATGCCGGAAAGGCGCTGCAAATGGTGAGGCTGGACGCGACGCCGGCGCTGGTCAGCGTAAGGCCCAATACGTTCCCCGTGGCACCAGGGCACGGGGGCGCCGGGGCGCCGACGACGGAGACCGTCGCGGCGGAGACTGCAGTGGCGCGAGTGATCGTGAAGGAACTCAAGGCCGCGGAGCAAGGGTCGCTCGATGTAGCGGAGGCGCCGATTGTCGTGTCCGGCGGCCGGGGAATGAAGGGCCCTGAGCACTTCCACCTCATCGAGGAGCTTGCGAAGGCATTCGGGAACGCGGCGGTGGGTGCATCGCGCGCGGTGGTGGACGCCGGCTGGCGGCCCCACGGCGAGCAGGTCGGCCAGACCGGCAAGACCGTGAGTCCCTCGCTCTATATCGCCGTAGGTATCAGCGGCGCGATCCAGCACCTGGCGGGCATGCGCACGGCCAAGACCATCGTCGCCATCAACCGGGACAAAGACGCGCCGATCTTCAAGGTGGCCGACTACGGAATCGTAGGCGACGCTTTCGAGGTTCTGCCCGCGCTCATCGAGGCGGTCCGGAAGGCCCGCGCCGGCTAGCCGGCATGTAAAGCCTGCACCGCAGGGGCCGCCCCCCCCGGGGGGGCGGCCCGCCTTTTCCCCGCGGCCAGGCTCGCTGGGCGGCCAGCCGGCCCTGGCGCAACTGGGGAAACCCACAGGGTGGACCCTAGGGATACCCCTAGTTTCACCGCACACCATCTGCCTCCAACCTACCTGAACGGCCGGCAGTCAGTGGCCGGAACTCAGACGAGGAGGCAGTATGTCGTGGCAGAACTCCGCAGTTGTGACCACCGTGGTTGAGCCCGAGATCAACACCACGGAGCGGCAGTGGCCGAACTTCGACCACCAGATCGGGCTCACCGAGGCGCGGGAGATGATCCGGCGCTACCGCAAGGCCAACCCGAGCGCGATTCACTCGCTCGCCATCACCAAGGTGGCGTTGGAGCGGGTGCTCCAGCAGAAGGACTGCGTCGGTGGCCGCTTCTACTTCGGGATGAACCCGAACGGCACGGTGTCGCTTATCTTGGTCGGCGTGGATGAACTGGGAAACGACCTGGACGAGGGAGAGCTGGCGGAAAAGTTCTTCCCGTGCCCTCCGTTCTGTCCCACGGACAGCGCGCTGAACGAGTAGCGGCAGCAGGTGGCGATACCGGCGATCCTGGTGGCTCAACATGCCGCGGCTTTGCTCCCGGTCGTTGCCGCGCTTGTATTGTGGGGCCGGCGTGCGCCGGCCCCACTTGCCGGTGTCGCAACCTGGTGTGCCGTCATGGCGGCTACGGGAGGTCTCGATCTCGTAGTCGCT
>DATMBH010000045.1:0-16749 GCA_035559335.1 Gemmatimonadales bacterium | reverse complement strand
GCTCGAACCCGTCGGCCCTCAGGCCCGCGGCAGCGGCGTTGAGCCGCCGGTCCACGTCCCGCCACTGTTGCCGGCCGCAGCCGGTCGCTGCCACGACGGCGGCGAGCGCAACGATGGCGGGCCTCACGGCGCGAGCCTCCTAAGCAGCCAGCGCGCCATGCTAGTGAGCGTCGAGTTGTACGGCGGGAACAGCGGCCGGTACAGCCATTGCGCCCGGTGGTACATCACCGCCCGTGCGTTCGAGAAGGTGCGAAACCCGTGCTCGCCGTGATAACCGCCCATTCCGCTCTCGCCCACACCGCCGAAAGGCAGCTGCGGAACGCCGTAGTGGAGCATTGTCCCGTTGATCACCGCGGCGCCGGACCTCGTCTCCCGGAGCCACGCGTCCGCGGCGGCAGGGTCGCGCGCGAACAGGTAGAGCGCGAGCGGGCGCGGTCGCCGGGTCACGAATTCGATGGCCTCGGCTCGGGACTTGACGGTGAGGACCGGCAGCACTGGACCGAATATCTCCTCTTGCATAACGCTGGACTCGGGGCTCACCTCCGCCAGGATCGTCGGCGCCACGTAGCGGTCGGCCGGGTCCCACTCCCCGCCGGACACGATCGTGGCGCCCGCGGCGACCGTCGTCCTGATCAGCTCGGTCAGCCGCTCGAAGTGGGCGTCGTCCACGATCCGCGCCAGGTCGGGTGAGCTGCGCCGCGCGGCGCCATCCGGTCCGAAGAACCGGTCCAGGGTCCGCTTGCATTCGTCCAGGAACCGCGTGGCGAGCGACTCGTGCACCAGCACGTAGTCGGGCGCCAGGCAGGTCTGCCCGGCTGAAATGCAGCGGCCCCACACAACGTACTCGGCGGCGCTGCGAACGTCGGCGCTGACCTCGACGATGGCCGGTGACTTGCCACCCAGTTCGAGCGTCACCGGCGTCAGGTTGTCGGCGGCCGCGCGCAATACTTCCCGCGCGACGCCGGCGCTGCCCGTGAAGAGGATGTGATCGAACGGCATCGCCACCAGCTCGCGCGCCGTCTCGACCCCGCCGTTGACCACCGCGCACTCCTCCGACGGAAACACTTCCGCGATCAGCGAGGCGAGGAACAGCGCGGTAGCCGGCGCCTTCTCGCTCGGCTTGATGATAACGCAGTTGCCGGCAGCCAGAGCGCCGACCACCGGCGCCAGCGCGAGCGCGAAGGGGTAGTTCCACGCGCTCAGTATCAGCACGACGCCCTTCGGCTCGTACACGATCCGGCACGAGGCGAAGGGGAACAGCACGCTGGCGCCGGTGCGGCGCGGACGCATCCAGCGGCTCAGGTGGCGTATGGCGTGGGCGATCTCGGCCAGCACGACGTGCGTCTCCGACAGCTCGATCTCGAAGTCGCTCTTGGCGAGATCGGCGCGGACGGCCGCCGCCAGCTCCACCCTGCGCCGCGTGATGGCCGCGCCCAGCCGGCGCAAGCGCTCGCGCCGCTGCTCGGCCGTGGTGCGCGCCATCGCGCGCGCATTGGCGCGCTGCCCGTCGAACACCGCGGCCGGAGTCACTCGATCGAGAACTCGGCGGCGTCGAGCGCGGCGAGTTCGCCGGGCGCGAGCGTAACGTCGGCGGCGCGCAGCGAGTCGAGCGCGTGCTCCACGGTCCGTGCCCCCGGAATAGGTATCACGGTCGCCCCCTGGGCCAGTACCCATGCCAGCGCCGCCGCGTGGGCCGACACCCCATGGCGCTCGGCGATTCCGGCGAGCACCGGGTGGAGTGGGAGCTTGCGGTTCAGTCTCCCGCCACCGAGCGGGCTGTAGGCCAGAAAGCCGATTCCCTTGCGGGCGCACGCCTCGACCACACCGCGGCTGATCGCTTCGCGAAAGAACGGGCTCATCCGGTTCTGCACCGTCACCACCGTCACGATCCGCTCCGCGGTCTCGATCTCATCCACGCTCACATTGGAGAGCCCGACCCAGCGCACCTTCCCCTCACGCTGCAACTCCGCGATTGCGCCCACGCTGTCGGCGAAGGGCACTGCGGGGTCGGGAGCGTGCAGCTGATACAGATCGATGCACTCGACGCCAAGCGCCGCGAGCGAGCGCTCGCAGGCCTTGCGCAGATGCTCGGGATGGCCATTGCGGGTCCAGGCTCCGCGCGGTCGCTCCAGCCCTCCCTTGGTGGCCACGATCACGCCGTCGCGCAGCGAGGGCTGGCTTTTCAGGGCCCGTGCTATCAGCCGCTCGTTGTGGCCGAGGTCGCCGTCGTCGAGGCAGTAGACATCGGCCGTGTCAATCAGGGTGACCCCCGCTTCCAGCACCGCGGCCAGGACCCGCAATGCTTGCGCCTCGTCGGGTCGGCCGGAGATGGACAGGTGCATGCCGCCGAAGCCGATGGTAGATACGGGCGGCGCGCCGGGGCCGAGGGGGCGCTTTTGCATCGGTGCGCAGATTCGCCGCCCGAGCCCCGCTTGTCAACGCGCCGGCCAGTGCCTACCTCTCAATCCCATGAACGATAGCGCGCGGCTGCTCGAGGCACTCCGGTTCTCGGCTGACAAGCACCGGCACCAGCGTCGCAAGGACCGGCAGGCTTCGCCGTACATCAATCACCCCATTGAAGTGGCCGAGGTGCTGTCCAGCATCGGCGGCATCTCCGACGTCGTCACCCTGGTGGCGGCCCTGCTGCACGACACGATCGAGGACACCTCGACTACCCCGGAGGAGCTCGAGGCCAGGTTCGGCCATGAAGTGCGGCGGCTGGTCGAGGAAATGACCGACGACAAGCGCCTGCCGAAAGCGGAACGGAAGCGGCTCCAGATCGCACACGCCCGCGGCGCCTCTCATCGCGCCAAGCTCATCAAGCTCGCCGACAAGATCTGTAATGTCAGGGACGTGACGCACTCGCCTCCCTCCGACTGGACGGCGTCGCGTCGCGCGGAGTACCTGGATTGGTGCGAGGATGTCGTCGCCGGGTGCCGCGGGGCTAACGCGGCGCTCGAGCAGCACTTCGACCGCTTGTTAGCGGAAGGTCGGGCCGTCCTGGCCGCCGGCTCGGCGGGAGCGAATCCCTAGAGGGACAGCCGCGCGCTCAGCACCAAGTCGCGCCCGGGGTCGAGCGCATAGAACGAATCGGCCGCGTAGAACTTGTACCGGTTCATGAAGCTGATGTAGCGCCGGTTGAGCGCGTTGCGAACCTGCGCGGACAGCACCAATGAGCGCGCTCCCATCTCGATCGTCGTTCCCATTCCGATGTTCAGCAGCGTGTAGCCGGGCGGGCTGAAATCCTCGGGGTCGGCGCGCTCCTGGCGCGCATTGGTCTCACCGCTCACTGACAGCCACAGCTCGCGCATCGCGCCCCCTCCCCCGCCGCCCAGCTCTAGCCGCGCCCCCCACGTCAGGCGCAGCGGAGGAATGAAGGCGAGCGGCTGATCGAGCGTCCGGTTGGTCCCCCTGACGTAGTCGACGCTGGTCCGAAGGTGCAGCGGACCGACCGGGTGCCACTCCGCCGCCGCCTCGAACCCGGTCAGCCGGGCGTCTCCCTGCGTTATGTCGAAGATTCGGAACCCGCTGGCGCTGTCGGTGGCCCCGGTTGGATTGGGGTATATGAACCCGTCAATCGAGTTGACGAACGCGCCGATCTCGGCCGAGATAGTGGCCGCCTGGAGGCGCAGCGCGATGTCGGTGTTCAGCGACGTCTCGTTGCCAAGGGTCGAGTCACCGCGTTCGAACCGCGCGGTTCCCTCGTGCACGCCGTTGGCGAACAGGTCGAATGCCGTCGGCGCCCGGTAGCCGCGTCCTATGTTGGCAACCAGCGCGAGCAGCGGCGAGAGCCGGTACACGGCGCCGGCGTTGCCGGTCACGGACGAGTAGTCGCGCCGCTGGGCCGAGGCACCCAGCGCGGCGTTCGACTCCACGTCGAGTCCGCGCCAGTCCAGCCGCACGCCGCCGCTCAGGCTGAAGCGGCCCAGCTCGGCGCTCTCGTACAGGAACACTCCGACCTGGGTGGCGGTATTGGCGGGCACCAGAGCCTCCTCGCCGCCTATCGTCAGGCGCGAGCGCGAAGCGGCGAGGCCCACGATCCCGCCGACCCTCCCGAGGGGGGCGTGGTGAAACCGAACATCGCCGCTGACCGACGTGCTGGTCAGCACCAGCGCTGGTTCCGCAATGCCGGCCTGCTCGAACTCACGCCGGTCGTTGCGCTGGGCCGCCGCGCCGAAGTCCAGGTGCGAGGCGCCTAACGGAATGGTGGCCTCGAACTGCAGCCGATCGTCCGTTACCTGCTGGTAGGGCGTCGCTCCCGGAGCTTCGTCCGGGTCCTCGTATATCTCGATCCGCTCGCGCCTGCGCGCATAGCTGACGTGCCCGGACCCGCGGCTGCCGCGCAACCCAACGGCGAGCTGGCCGCCCAGCGATTCGCTGCCGCTGTTGAACAGCGGGCCATCCGGTGTGTTGGTGCGCTCCAGCCTGCGGCCCGTCAGCGAACCACGCAGGCCCAGCCCGGCGCGGGCCCCCTCGACCCGCAGCGTTCCTTCCGGCTGCCGTCCGCTGCTCGAATAGGACAAGCCGACCACGGCATTCATGAACGGGTCGCGGCCGATGGCTTCCGGCAGCGGCCGCGATACCACATTCACCACGCCACCCAGGGCCTCCGAACCGTACAGCACGCTGGCTGGCCCGCGAATCACCTCTACCCGCTCGGCGTCCTCGGGGTCGAGATTGGGCGCGTGCTCGTCGCCCCAGCTCTGGGACTCGACCCGCTGTCCGTCGGACAGCACCAGGACCCTGCTGGACGTGAGCCCCCTGATCACCGGTTTTCCGATACCGGCACCGGTGCTGAGATTGCGCAGTCCGGGCAGGTTCTCCAGCGCCGAGGCTAGGTTGAGCCGCGGCACCTCGGCAAGCGCCTCGACGCCCACCACGCTGATGGGTTGCGGTGAGCTGAGCGTGGTGGTCGCCTGGGGCGAGGCGGTAACCTGGATCTCCGACAGCTCCACCAGGGCGCCGGCCATCTCGACGTCGAGCGTAACGTGCCGGTCTCCGGCCACCACCACCGTGCGTACCACCGGACGGAACCCGATCGCCGCGAACGAAACCGCGTACCGGCCACCCGGCAGGTTGATGAACAGGTACCGCCCGGCGGAGTCGGTGATGGCGCTGCGCCGAGCCTCGACGACGACCACCCGTGCGCCGGGTATCGGGTTGCCGGACCCATCGGTGACCGTACCGCCAAGCGACCCGGCGGTCGCGGATGTTGCGCCCAAGACGCCGAACAGCAGTCCCCAGAGCATTACTCGTTTCTCCCGTTGGTGCCACGTGATGCGCCGGCCCGCTGGCCGGCAGGACGCGCAACGCGCGTCCGTTATGCTGGGCTGGACTTCCTCATGGGAGGGGAACGAGCCTCGATCGGCCCGTGCGCCCGGCTGGCGTGATCGTTTGCACGGATGGGAACGACGGTGCCGTGGAGAGCCCCGCTCGCGGCGGGCTTCGCCGCCTCCGGCGCCAGCGCCGGCAGTCGCAGCGACTTGCACACCGGACAGCCCGGCTCATGGTGCGCCGGAGCGCAGCTCCGCTCGGAGGACCGTTCCACGTGGCTCGAGTCGGACGAGGCGGCCGCCACGGCGGCGGCATGCACCACCGGCGTCAGGGCGCCGAGCAGTCCGGCTGCCACCAGCGCGGCCCCGGCGGCGCGGCGCAAGTGCGTGACTTGATTGAGGATCGCCATCAGCGGATATGTACGTGCCGGGTTGAGGGACTGCAAGCTCGAACCCATAATATCCTCATGCGCCCGCCGTTGTTCCTGGCAGCTGGCCTGCTGGCCGCCGCTGCCTGCCGCGAGGCGTCGGGCCCGGAGCTGCGGCGCTTCCTCTCTGTCGCGGCGGGAGACGGATTCACCTGCGCTATCGCCTCGGGCGGCGAGGCGTGGTGCTGGGGTGACGGCACGTTCGGCCAGCTGGGAAACGGAACCACGGGGGTTTCCGCGATCCCCGTCCGCGTGGCTGGCGGGCACTCATTCGCGGCCATTGCCGCCGGCAACACCCATGCGTGCGCGCTGACCGCCGATGGAGTCGCCTGGTGCTGGGGTCTAAATGACTTCCGGGAGCTCGGCACCCGCACCGTCAACTGCAACAACAACCTCCAGTTCCTTTCCTGTGCCGCTTCGCCGGTGCGCGTTGACAGCGCACCGCCTTTCACGCGCATCGCAGCCGCCGGCTATTACACCTGCGCCATCGCCGCAACTGGAGCCGCGTGGTGCTGGGGATGGAGCAACTACGGCCAGGTCGGGACCGGAGTCACCGACGAGGTCGTGGCGACTCCTTCCCGAGTGTTAGGCGGCCTGGCGTATCGCTCTATCGAGCTTGACGCGTTTCATGCGTGCGGGATAACGACCACCAATGCCGTATACTGCTGGGGCTCGAACCGCTCCGGCGAACTCGGCGCGGAGACCGGCGATCCGTGCACACCCGCCATCGGCGCGGCGATACCGTGTAGCCCCGTTCCGGTCGCTTCGGCACCGGGCTTCGTCGGCTCGGAAATCGCCCTCGGTTCATCGCATTCCTGCCTGCTCACCGGCTCCGGAGTGCCGTACTGCTGGGGCAGCAATTCGCACGGCGCGCTGGGTAGCCCGGGAGCGTCAGGCGGACCGGTGCCGGTTCCGGTCGATGGCGACCGGCTGTACCGCACAGTGGTCGCGGGCCGGGACCACAACTGCGCCATTGACTACTCCGACCGAACCTGGTGCTGGGGTTCGAACCTCTATGGAGAGTCCGGCCCAGTAGCCGCGGCGACCTGTCCGGGTAGCGAAGGCCCCGTGACCTGCGCGCCGGCGCCCGTCGCGCTCAGCGGCTCTCCAACGTTTGTCCAGCTATCCGCCGGCGCTTCCCACACCTGCGCTCTGACATCCGATGGGGCTATCTACTGCTGGGGCCGCGGCACCGAGGGCCAGCTGGGCGACGGCAACCGGACTTCGACTGCCACGCCCGTGAGAGTGACTTTGGTAGGTGCCTCGCCACCACGCTAGGCAAGCTGCCCCAGGAGTTGCAGAGCCCGCTCGTGCGGTTCGTCGGCGGAACGCAGCTGGAGCGAGAGGAGCAGCGGAACCCACTGTCCCACTGTCCCACCGTCCCACCGTTACCTTGCTTCAGTGACCTTACTCTCCCTCCCCGGGTCTAGCCCCTTGGTGCCGGACGCCGACCTGGTCCGTAGGGTCCTCGCAGGGGACGTCGAGGCGTTCGGCGTCCTGGTTGCGCGCTACCGGCCCCGGTGCGCGCGGTTCGCGACGCACATGCTGGGCAGTCGCGAAGATGCCGAGGAAGCGGTGCAGGAGGCCTTTATCCGGGCCTACCGGGCGTTGCACCGCTGCGATCCGGAGCGCTTCGGGGCCTGGCTGTTCCGCATCCTGGCAAACCGCTGCCGAACCCACCGCGGGCGGCGCGTGCGCCGGGATCGGCTGGTGGTGGCGGATGAAGCGGCGATGCTGGGGGCCAGCACCCGTCCGACCACGGACCGGGCGGCGTGGAGAGAAGAGATAGCGCGTGCGCTTGCGCAGCTCCCGGCCGACCAGCGCGAGGCGTTCCTCCTCAAGCATGTCGAGGAATTGAGCTACGAAGAAATGGTGGAGCGGACCGGCGCCGGAATCTCGGCCCTGAAGATGCGCGTCAAGCGAGCCTGCGATAGGCTCAAGATCATGCTCTCGGGAGTGATCGAGCAGTGAGCGAAGAACTGGATCCAGTGGTTGCGCGGGCCGTGGCCGTGCTGAAGGCGGAACCCGACTTCGGTGCGGGCTTCGACCGGCGTGTTATGGATGCGGTGCGGGCCGAACCGCGGCCTGGTACAGTGAGTGCGTGGTGGGCCTCGCTGCGCCGTCCGCGGGAGGTGAGCATCTCGCCACTCGGCGCCTTTGCGATCGCCGCCGGGCTGGTCGCCCTGATGCTGGGGTCGGTCATCGTCGCTTCGTCGTGGCGCTTCGGCATCGAGCAGGGTGCCGGCGGCGTCGCCTCGGGTGGTGGGGCCGACCTCAGGCCCGTGCAGTTTGTGCTGATCATGCCAGAAGCCCGGACCGTGACGCTGGTCGGTGACTTCAACGACTGGGAGCCGGACGGGTTGCCGCTGCAGCGGTCGGCCGCCGAGGGGGTATGGTCGGTTACGGTGCCTCTGGCGCCCGGCCGCTACCGGTACTCATTCGTGATTGACGGGACCCGGTGGTACGCCGATCCCGGGGCGCCCAGGGCGATCGAGGACGACTTCGGCCGGCCAAACTCAATCCTTACTGTGGGAGAGCAAGGGTCGTGACTCGACTGCTGCTGTCAGCTCTGGCCTTGGCCACCATCGCAGCCGTTCCTGGCCTTGCTCAGGACACCCGGATTGACGCTCGACTAGATCCTGCGACTGCCGCCGAGGTCAGGAGCGCACTGGCCACGGCGCGGAACCAGGGGTTGCCGCTTGAGCCGCTGATTGACCGGGCGCTCGAGGGCGCCAGCAAGGGCGCCAGTTCGGGTCGTATCGTCGCGGCGGTACGCGCCCTCCTCAACAACCTGTCGCGCGCCGCCCAGGCTTTGGGACCGGACGCTGCTGAGCGCGAGCTGGTGGCCGGAGCGGAGGCGCTGCGGGCCGGGGCGGACAGCGCCACTCTGGCGGCGATCCGCGGGGCGCGGCGGGGCGAGCCAGTGACGGTTCCTTTGGGGGTGCTCACGGACCTGGTGGCTCGGGGTGTCCCGGCGGATGCCGCCCGAGAGGCGGTGCTGGCCCTGGCGCGGCGCGGCGCACGCGACGGCGACTTCCTCGCCTTGCGCCGGAACGTCGAGCGCGATATTCAACAGGGAGCCCCGCCGGCAATCGCGGCATCGGTCCGCGCCCGTGGCCTCCCGAGCACGCTTCCACCAGGTGCGCCCGGAGCCGCGGGCCCGGGAGCTACTACGGAGCGTACCGCACCGGCAGGGACGGCGACCCCGCCACGGCCATGACCATTGCGCGCGGCTACTGCGCGACCCTGCTGGGCGCGCTCGCGGCGACACTCGCCGCCGCGACCGCGCGCGCCCAGTCGGTCCTGCACCTCGACATCGGCTCGGGCGCAGCTTCCTTCGACAACGTGCCTGGTTCCACCATCGTGGTGTTCAGCCCGGCGTTCTCCCATCTGGCCCGCCCCTTTAGCGTGAATGCCGGGGGCGTGTGGACCTCGTTCGACCGCGGTGGATGGACTGGGCAGGGCACGCTGGCCGCCGCCTGGACTCCCCAGTTAGGCAGATATCTGGTTCCTGAACTGGCGGCCCGGTTCGACGCCAGCGTTCGTGCCGCCGGACTGAGATCTGGCCAGGCCCTGGGGCAGCTGCGGCTGCATATCTACCCGTCCCCCGGAGCCAGTCTGTGGCTCGGCGCCGCGGCCGGGGAGGCGTGGCACGGCTTCCGGTCGCAGCCGGTTGCGCGCGCCGAAGCCGGGTTGCTGGCCAGTCTCGGCCGCGCCCGGTTTTCGTTCTCCTTCGTGTCCGCCCGCGTGGTGGACAGCGTTCCGCGGGTGGCCTGGCTGCAGGGGCTCACCCAGAACGAGATCAACACCGCGCGGCTGGATACGCTGACCGCGCGGCCCGACACCCTTTTCGCCACGCGCTCGACGGGCTACCGCGAGGCCGCCACCGGTGTCGAGTGGAGCACCGGCCGCCTCGAGTTGGGCGGGTCGTTTGCGCGGCGGTTCGGGGCGGCGGGCCTGCCGGATGTCAGCTCGTGGTCGGCCAGCGCGCTGGTCTGGCTCACCACGCGCTTCGGCCTGGTGGTCGGTGGAGGGCGTTATCCGTCCGACCCGGCCCAGGCCCATCCAGGCGGGAAGTACGCCACGCTCTCGCTGCGGTTCGCCCTGCAGCCGGAAGCGAGCCGGGTGCGCTCCCGGATCGCCGCCTTGACGCGAATCGCGCGAGCGAGCGCGGGTGCCTCGCGCTTCGAACTCACGGCGCTGCCCGGATCGCGCTACGTGGTGCGGGTGCGCGCGCCCGAGGCCCGTACGGTCGAAATAATGGGAGACTTCTCGGACTGGAGGCCGGTGACACTGACGGCCGCCGATGACGGGAGCTGGATCGCGGTGCTCGAGCTGACGTCCGGGATCTACCGGCTCAACCTCCGGGTGGACGGTGGGGTGTGGGAAGTCCCGCCGGGCCTGGCGGCGCAGCCGGATGAGTTCGGAGGAATGGCGGGAGTGTTGATAATAGGGAGGTAGGGCTGAGGGCAGAGGCGTTGCCATCTGCCCCTAATTCTGCCCTGCGCCTTCCGAGCTCTGCACTGTCCTCACCGTTGCCCCATCCGTCAACCGCTCGAGTCCTCCGATCACCACCTGTTCTCCCGCCGCCACGCCGCGCACGACTTCCACGAATCCCGGGCGGCGCACGCCGAGTTCCACCGTTCGCCGCTGGGCGCGGCCATCCCGCACCACGTACACTATCGCGGAGCCCTGGATCGGCAGCACCGCCTCCTCGGGGATCACGACCGCGTTGTGCCTGACGGCGGAGACGATGCGGCCTTCGACGAACATGCCGGGCTGCAGTTCGCCGCGAGCGTTGGGCACCTGCGCCTTGATGAGGATGGTTCGCGCCGGGAGCGTTACGACCGGGTCAACGAAGTCGACGGTTCCCGTGAAGGTCCTGCCTCGCAGCGCGGCGACGCTGAAGGCGACCTGCTGGCCCCGCCTCAACAGCTCTGCATAACGCTCCGGCACGTTGAGTGTGGCCCTTATGGGCGACACCGTCTGGAGCGTGATGAGCCGGGTCTGGTTGTTCACCCAGTCCCCGACGCTCACCCGCCGCGCTCCGGCGATGCCGGAAAACGGCGCGCGCACCACGGTGCGGCTCAGCCTCAGGCGCAACAGCTCCAGCTGGGCCCGCATGGCCCGTGCCTGCGCCTCGGCCCGCTCGAGGTCGTTCTGCGTGGCGGCTTGCTGCTCGATCAGCTGTCTGGTGCGCTGCAGCGTCTGCTCGGCCAGGTCGCGGTCCGCTTCCGCGCGAGCAACCTGGGCCTGAAGTTCGGCGTCGTCTACCCGGAACAGCGCCTGGCCCTCGGTCACCGGCCGGCCCTCCTGGACCAGAATCTCGACCACCCGCCCCTCGACCTCGGGGCGCAACTCGATCTGCTGCATGGCCTCGATCTGCCCGGTGCCGGTGATGAGTTCCTCGACGCGCTCGGTGCGGGCGGTCACGACTTCCACCGGCACCGCGGCTCGCGCGCCGCCTGGCTGTTCCCGCTGCGGGCGGCCTTCGCGCGCGGTAGCGCCCCGGCCCGCTGCGTTCCCGGCCGCTTCGCCACCGCATCCGGCCGCGATCACCAGCAGGGCGCAGGTGGCGGCGGCCAGTGCGCGGCGGGTGGGGCGCCGCAGCCGCACCCGCGCTGCGTCGAGCAGGATGTACGCCACCGGCACCAGGAAGAGCGTCAGCAGGGTCGAATAGAACACGCCGCCCACGATGGCATAGCCTAACGGCCGGCGGCTCATCGAACCCGCGCCCAGGCCGAGTGCTATCGGCACCGCGCTCATGATGGTGGACACCGAGGTCATGAGGATTGGCCGCAGTCTGATTCTCCCGGCCTCCAGCATTGCCTCGACCGTCTCCATTCCCTTCGCCTTGAGCTGGTTGGCGTATTCGACCAGCAGGATCGAGTTCTTGGTCACCAGTCCGATCAGCAGGATCATCCCGATCTGACTGTAGAGGTTCAGCGACGAGCCGGCCAGCCGCAGCGTTATGAGCGCCCCGGTGATTGCCAAGGGCACGGCGAGCAGCACCGTGAACGGGTGGACCAGCGACTCGAATTGCGAGGCCAGCACCATGAACACCACCGCCAGAGCGAGCAGGAACGCCAGGTAGAGCGCGCTGCCCGATTCCTCCAGCTCGCGCGACTCGCCCGCGAGCGAGGTGGACGAACCCTCAGGCAGCGCTTGCCGGGCCACGGCCTGGAGCGAGTCGATTGCCTCGCCGAGCGTGAAGCCGGGAGCCAGGCTGGCCGTGAGCGTCGCCGCCCGCACCCGGTTGTAGTGGTTCAGCTGCCGCGGCCCGATGCCTTCCCGGATCTGCGCCACGGCGTCGAGCTGGATCAGCTGTCCGTCGCGGCCGCGGACGTACAGCCCGGTCATGTCGGACGGCGTGGCCCGGTCGCCGGAGGCCAGCTGCGCTATCGCGTCGTACAGCTTGTTGTTCAGGGTGAACGTGGATACCGGCCGCCCGCCGAGCAGCGTCTGGAGCGTGCCTGCGATATCGCGGATTGGCACTCCGAGGTCTTCGGCGCGGTCGCGGTCGAAGCTCACCGTGAGTTCCGGTTTGTTGACACGCAGGTCGGTGTCAACGTTGATGAGTCCCGGTATCTGCCGGGCCCGCCGGATCAGCGCGTCCATCCCGGCGGTGAGCGAGTCGAAGTCCGGGTGCTGGAGCACGAACTGCACCGGCTGGCCGAAGCCCCCGAAGGCCGGCGGGTTGTTGGCGAAAGCCTGCACGCCCGAGATGGCCGCCAGCTGCGGGCGCACCTCCTCGATGATCTGCGGGATGTTGCGGTCGCGCTCGGACCAGTCCTCGAGCCTAACGAACATCCTGCCGGTGTTGGCGCGACCGGAGGAGCCCACGATCGAGAACACGCTGCGCACCTCGGGAACGCCGAGCATGATCTGCTCGATCTCGCGCTGGTAGCGGTCCACGTACTGCACCGTCGAGCCCTCCGGCGCGGTGATCGCCACCTGGAACTGGCCGCGATCCTCCGGCGGCACGAACTCTCGCTTGCTGGTCCTGACCAGCCAGCCCGCCACGACCAGGCTTGCCACGCCGATCCCCACCACGGCCCAGCGGGCCTGCACGGCGCGGCGCAGCCACGTGGCGTAGAAGCCGGCCATGCCGTGGAACCCCTTCTCGAGCCACAGGTACAGCCGCCCGTGTCGCTGCGGCACGCGCAGGATTTTGGCGCACAGCATCGGCGTGAGTGTCAGGGCCACGAAGCCGGAGATGATCACCGCCCCCGCCACGGCGATTGCGAACTCCGTGAACAGGCGGCCGGCCGTGCCGGACAGGAAGGTGAGCGGCACGAACACCGCGACCAGCGAGGCCGTGGTCGCGATGACCGCGAACGCGATCTCCCGGGTGCCGTTTAGCGCCGCGGTTTCCGGGTCCTCGCGCAATTCCTCCTGGTGCCGGTACGCGTTCTCGAGCACGATGATCGCGTCGTCCACCACGATCCCGATCGCCAGGATCAGCGCCAGCAGCGTCACCGTGTTGATGGAGAAGTTCAGCGCGTCGAGCACCGCGAACGTGGCGATGATCGAGGCCGGGATGGCCAGGCCCGGGATTATCGTCGCCCTCAGGTTCCGCAGGAACAGGAAGATGATTGCCACCACCAGCAGGCCGGCGATGATCAGGGTTTCCTCGGCTTCCTGGATCGAGCGCCTGACGAACACCGACTGGTCGAACCCGACCATGACCTCGACGCCTTCGGGCAGCAGCTGCTGGATGCGGGGCAGCTCCTCCCGGACCCGGTCGGCGATCTCGGTCATGTTGGCCTGGGACTGCCTGACGATTCCTAGGCCCACCGCGACGCGACCGTTGAGGCGCAGCGCCGAACGATCGTTCTCGGGCCCGAGTTCCACCCGCGCCAGGTCCCGCAGCTTGACCAACTGCCCGCCGCGGTTCGACACCACCAGGTTGCCGAACTCCTCGGGAGTCCGCAGTTCGCCCAGCGCGCGCACCGTGAACTCCCGCCGGGCCGATTCGATCCGGCCAGCCGGAACCTCCACGTTGCGCGCGCGCACCGCCGCTTCGACATCCTGGACGGTGAGCCCGCGAGAGGACAGCTCCCGGGCCGAGAGCCAGATCCGCATCGCGTAGCGCCGCTCGCCGTAGATCTGGATCCGTCCCACGCCCGGGATCGTCTGGAGCCGCGTCTTCACGATCCGGTCGGCGATGTCCGACAGCTGGAGCATCGAGAAGCCTTCGCCCGACAGCCCCAGGCTCATGAACGGCGAGGCATCGGCATCCTGCTTGGCCACCACCGGCTCTTCCACGTCGTCGGGCAGCCTGCCGCGCACCCGCGACACCTTGTCGCGCACGTCCTGCGCGGCGCTCTCGATGTCGCGATCGAGCGTGAACTCCAGCGTTATGTTCGAGCTCTGTTCCGAGGAGGTGCTGGTCAGTGTCCGCAAGCCCGGCACCGTGGAGAGTTCTTCCTCCAGGATGTCCGTCACCGACGACTCCATCACCCGCGGATTGGCGCCCCGCAGCGACGTCTGCACCGAGATGATCGGCGGATCGACGTCGGGGAACTCCCGCACCGGTAGCCGCTTGAAGGCGATGGCGCCGAACAGCACCAGCGCGGCACTCATCATGGAGGCCAGCACCGGGCGGCGAATGGCTATGTCGGACAGGCGCATCGGCGATAGCTAGCGGGCCGCCATCCGGCGGGCAAGCGAGGGCGCACGCCGGCCGGCGGACGCTCCCCGGGTTCCGATTCCATTAGTTTTCCGGTCCATATGACCGACTCTGCCGCAGCCACGAGGAAGAAGCCCAATTTCCGCAACGCGTGGGCCGAAGCCCGGGAGATAGTATGGCGCTACCGCTGGCGCCTGGCGCTCGGCATGGCCCTGATGCTGATCAGCCGCCTCGCGGGACTGGTGCTTCCAGGCTCGTCCAAGTTCCTCGTGGACGAGGTCATCGGCAATCGCCGTCACGACATGCTGCCGCTGCTCGGGATCGCGGTGGGCGTCGCCACGCTGGTCCAGGCCACCACCTCCTTCGCGCTGTCCCAGGTCCTGGGCGTAGCGGCCCAGCGCGCCATCACCGAGATGCGCAAGACCGTTCAGGCGCACGTTGCCAGGCTGCCGGTCGCGTTCTTCGACTCCACCAAGACCGGTGTGCTGATTTCGCGCATCATGTCCGACGCCGAGGGAATCAGGAACCTGGTGGGCACGGGCCTGGTGCAGCTGGCCGGTGGCCTGGTAACGGCCGTGATCGCCATGGGTGTGCTGTTCTGGATTGATTGGCGCCTCACCACGGTGAACCTCGTCATTCTCCTGACCTTCGGCGGCGGCATGGCGCTCGCCTTCAAACGCCTTCGGCCGCTGTTCCGCGAGCGGAGCCAGATCAATGCCGAGGTGACCGGAAGACTGGCCGAGTCACTCGGCGGCATCAGGATCGTAAAGGCCTACACGGCCGAACGCCGCGAGCGGGTGGTGTTCGCCAAGGGCGCGCACCGCCTGTTCCGCAACATCGCCAAGTCGCTCACCGCGGTTTCCGGCACCGGCGCCTTCGCCACCCTGATCGTGGGCGCCATCGGCGTCCTGATGATCTGGTGGGGCGGCGGCTCGATCCTCGGCGGCCGCATGACCCTGGGCGACTTCGTGATGTACATCTTCTTTACGGGTCTGATGGCCGCGCCGTTGATCCAAATCGCGTCCATAGGAACCCAGCTGACCGAGGCTTTCGCCGGCCTGGACCGGATCCGCGAGGTCCGGCGCCTGGCCACCGAGGACGAGCACGACCGCTCGCTCGCGCCGCTCGGGACCATCAGGGGCAACGTCGAGATGGACGACGTGTGGTTCGAGTACGTGGAAGGCCGCCCGGTGCTAAAGCAGATCCGGTTCTTCGCCGCCGCGGGGACGACGACCGCCCTGGTGGGCTCCTCCGGATCCGGCAAGAGCACCTTGATCTCGCTGGTCATGGCCTTCAACCGGCCGCAGCGCGGCCGAGTGCTTCTGGATGGCCGCGACCTCGCCGGCATCAGGCTGCGCGAATACCGCTCGGTGCTGGGCGTGGTGCTCCAGGACAACTTCCTGTTCGACGGCACGGTCGCCGAGAACATCGCATTCGCGCGGCCCCACTCCACGCGCGAGGACATCGAGCGGGTGGCGCGGATCGCCCACGCCGACGAGTTCATCCGCGCGCTGCCCCAGGGCTATGACACGGTGGTCGGCGAACGGGGCGTCAAGCTCTCCGGTGGGCAGCGCCAGCGCGTTGCCATCGCCCGGGCGATTCTGGCCGACCCGCGAATCCTGATCCTCGACGAGGCAACCAGCTCGCTCGACTCGGAGTCGGAGGCGCAGATCCAGGACGGCCTGAGGCGGCTGCGCGCCGGCCGCACCACATTCGTCATCGCCCACCGGCTCTCCACCATCGTCAGCGCCGACCAGATCCTGGTGCTCGAGAACGGCGAGATCGTCGAACGCGGCACCCACCGCGAACTGCTGGCACTGGGCGGCCGCTATCGGCAGCTGTATGACCGGCAGTATCAGCTGGAGATGGATCGGTTCATCAATCCGGGGGAGGACTTTACTCCGGAGCCGGAAGTTGCCGTGCCGGAAGGCACGAATGGCGGAGGGGAGTTATAGGCGAGGAGGTGATGGAGGCGAGTGCCTATGCGCCTCCATCACCTCCATCACCTCGTCGTCCTAGTTCACCGTAATCGTCATCCTCACGCTCGGCAGCGACGAAAAGTTCACTGTCGACTGGGTGTAGGTGCTCGGTCCCGAGCCCTGCAACCTGTTGGCCGCGAAGCTGAACGAGCCGGACATCGTCCCCACGCTGTAGCTGCAGGTGACGTTTGCCCCGCCGATTCCCGTGCCGCAGTTGGAGGAGCCGGTCCCGAACGACTGGGCGCTCACCGTGAATGTCCCCGACGTGCCCACGTAGCTGGACTGCGTCGCGTTCACGAAGTAGGTGGCGTAGCCCGCGCGTTCGGGGTTGGTCGCGCTCGAGCCGATAGGAGTCGAGACGTTCCCGATTGGCGTGGATCCCACCGTTACCGCGCCGGCGGACACGATTTCCGCTACGGTGGCGTTGTTGCCCGGCG
>DATMBH010000044.1:0-2288 GCA_035559335.1 Gemmatimonadales bacterium | reverse complement strand
TCGGGCTCGACGCCGGATGACCTGGTCTGCGGCCCGCATAGTTCGCTCTCGGATCGGGTGGCAGCCGCCATGACAGCTCGCGCCGAAAAACCGACCCGCGCCCACAACAACTGCTCGGGAAAGCACGCGGCCATGCTCGCTCTGGCGGAGCACTCGGGCTGGAGCAGGGCAGGGTATGCCGAGCCCGGCCATCCCGTGCAGCAGGCGTGCCTTGCGGAGATGGCACGGTGGGCTGACCTGGGCTCGCGTTCGGTCCCGACCGCGCCGGACGGTTGCGGCGTGCCGAGCTTTGCGCTGCCCCTGCACCGCATGGCGCTGGCTTTCGCGCGGCTGGCTGCCGCGGCAACCGGCGAGACGGTGGCCGCCGTCGGCCCCCAGGCGTCGGCCGCCGCGCGCCGGCTCGTAGATGCGGTGCGTGCCGAGCCCTTCTTGCTGGCAGGAACCGACCGGCTCGACACCGACCTAATCGCCGCCTCGGGCGGTCGCGTGGTAGCCAAGGTCGGCGCCGAGGGCGTGTACTGCGCCGCGATCCCGGAACTCGGCCTCGGAATCGCCCTGAAGGTCGAGGACGGCGCCACCCGGGCGCTCGGCCCAGCGCTACTGGCCGCGCTGGACTGCCTGGCGCCTGGCCTCGTGCCCGACCTCGAGCAGCACCGCGAGGTCCGCATTGCCGACACCCGGGGCAAGCAGGTAGGCCGGGTCGTTGCACGCGTTGAAATGCACACCGATGCGTGATATCGCACCTCAGTCCGACCGCTCCACTGCTATCGTGGACGCGCCGACGGCGGCGCTGATCAGAGTTGCGGCCGCGATGGCCGATGCGCCGGACGAGCTGCTGGAGCGGCTGGTGCGTGAGGCGAAGGCGGCCGGCACGCCCGGCGCCTGGCTGGACGAGCTGGTCCTGGCCGGTGTGCTGTTCGTGGGGTTCCCACGGGCGCTGGTAGTGCTCGCGGCAGTGCGGCGCGAGTTCCCGGAAGCGGGGCCGGAGGGCGACGCCGCGGACTACGCGGCCTGGCAGACGTGGAAGCAGCGCGGAGAACAAGCGTGCCGCAAGATCTACGGTGCGAACTACGACAAGCTGCGGGCCAACGTGAGGGCGATGCACCCGGTGCTCGACGCCTGGATACTGATGGACGGCTACGGCCGCACCATGAGCCGGCCCGGCCTCGACATGGCGCGGCGCGAGTTGTGCTCGATCGCGATGCTGGTGCCCCAGCGCACCCCGCGCCAGTTGCACTCGCACCTGCGCGGCGCGCTCAACTGCGGCGCCAGCGCCGAGCAGGTGGAGGCGGTCTTCGACCTGGTGGCTACCCTGCCATGCGTCCCCGCCGACCGCATCGCCTCTTCAGTCACCGTATGGCGGGGAATGCAATGATGGCAGCAGCCCCTGCCTTGCTCTGACTCCCGACCCCCGACGGCCGACACCTGATGTTCATTGACCAGGTCACCATCAGCGTCCAGGCGGGCGACGGCGGCAGCGGCATGGCCGCGTTCCGGCGCGAGAAGTTCATGCCGAAGGGCGGACCCTCGGGCGGCGACGGCGGCAACGGCGGCAGCGTGTACGTGGTGGCCGATCCCAACCTGTACACCCTGCTGGACTACACCTACCGGAAGAAATGGATCGCCCAGTCGGGACAGCCGGGCGGCCCCACCCAGCAGACGGGAAAGTCGGCTGACGATGTCGAGCTCCCGGTGCCGCCGGGCACCGTGATTCGCGACGCCGCCACCGGCGAGATCCTGGGAGAGGTGCTGAAGGCTGGCGACCGGCTGCTGGTAGCCAAGGGAGGCCGCGGCGGTCTGGGCAACCAGCACTTTGCCACGCCCACTCGTCAGGCGCCTTACAAGTACCAACCGGGCGAAGAGGGCCAGCGCCGCACCATCGAGCTGACGCTGAAACTGATCGCCGACGTCGGACTGCTGGGAGAGCCTAACGCCGGAAAGAGCACGCTGCTCGCGGCCGTGACTGCCGCGCGTCCCAAGGTCGCCGACTACCCGTTCACCACGCTGGAGCCCAACCTCGGCGTGGTCAGCTTGTCGGATCGCCGCTCGTTCGTGATCGCCGATATCCCGGGCATCATCGAGGGCGCCCATGCCGGCAAGGGCCTGGGCCTGAAATTCCTGCGTCACGTGGAGCGCACCCGGGTGCTGGCTTACCTGGTCCCGCTGGATGCGCCGGACCTGGAAGCCGCCTATCGGATGCTGCGCGAGGAAGTGGCGCGGTTTTCGGCTGCGCTCGCGGGCCGAGCGCACTGCGTCGTGTTCACCAAGGCTGACCTGATGCCGGAGGG
>DATMBH010000043.1:0-6306 GCA_035559335.1 Gemmatimonadales bacterium | reverse complement strand
CCGAGCGGGCGCGCGAGGCCGAGAACCTGGCCGGCACGGTGAAGCCCATTCTGCGGTTCAACCCGGAGGGAGTGCAGGTCGGCATCCTCGCGGCTGACCGGTTCTTCGCTGCGCTGGACTCGGCCGCGGCGGCCGGCGCGGATCTGACCGAGGTGGCCGGGACCCACGGGATTCTGCTGGACACGACCGAACTGCAGCTCATCAGGCGCCCGGCACAGCGCAGCGCGCTGCGGGATGCGTTGGTGCGCTCACTGGCCCGCGCCGCCGAGGGATACCTGCCGGTCGGACTGAGCCGAGCCGAGCTGGGCCGCGAAGTGGTGCTGCGGCGCGGGGGTTCAGAGCGGGTGGTGCCGACCGAGAGCCTTCCCACCTTCGGCGAGCTGTTGTCCCGGGTGGCACAGGAAGGCGGCACGCCGGAACGCACGGCACTGCTGGAGCGGCTGATCGGCGCGTTCTACCGGCCTACGCTGGTCTACGAGCGGGATGAGACCGAGCGGCGCCGCGATGCGCTGCGCGCCACGGTCGACTCGGTCGACACGGTGGTCCTGGCCGGCCAGCGAATAGTGGCGGCCCACGAAGTGATCACCGAGCGCGCGGCACGGCAGATCGACGCGCTGCGCCTGGCGCTCAACGCCGATGGGCGGCGCTTCTCGGTGCTCGGCGGACTCGGGCTGTTGGGGCTGAACGCGCTGATAGTCGGGTTGTTCGGGGTGATGCTGTTCTTCTTCCGGCCCCAGATCTACCACGCGATGCGCTCGATGGTGTTCTTCGCCGGGTCCTTCGCCCTGGTCGCGGTTGCGGCGGGGATCCTGGTTAGGCAGTCGCCAGTGCGGATCGAGCTGATACCGGTGGCGCTGCCGGTGTTCCTGCTGGCGGTGCTGTTCGACGGCAGGATCGCGGCTGTGGCCGCGATGGCGCTGGCGGCCCTGCTCGGCTCCCAGCCGGCGCTGCGCGGCACCGAGGCGCTGGTGTTCTGCTTCGTGAGCGGGGTGGCGGCAGCCCTGTCGATGCGGCGCATCCGCAGCCGCACCCAGGCCTGGGCGAGCATCATCACGGTGGCGGCGATCTACGCCGCCGCCGCGGCGCTGTCAGGCGCGGCGGCGGCCGAACCGATCAGCTCGATAGGCACCTCAGCGGCCCTAGGCGGAGTGAACGCCCTGGGATCGGCCGCCCTCGCCATGTTGGTACTGCCGCTAGCGGAACACTGGACCCGCTCGACTACCGACCTCAGGCTGCTGGAGCTAGCCGATCCCAACCACCCGCTGCTGCGCCGACTGGCCACCGAGGCGCCGGGCACCTACGCGCACAGCGTGTCCATGGCGAACTTGTGCGAGGCCGCGTGTAA
Source organism: Gemmatimonadales bacterium (assembly GCA_035559335.1). Taxonomy (GTDB): domain Bacteria; phylum Gemmatimonadota; class Gemmatimonadetes; order Gemmatimonadales; family JACORV01; genus DASXPG01. The sequence continues at coordinate 4,961 of DATMBH010000043.1, read as the reverse complement.
CGCGATCGGCGCCAACGGGCTGCTGGCCCGAGTGGGGTGCTACTACCACGACGTCGGAAAGCTCACCAACCCGCAGCTGTTCGTCGAGAACCTGGGACGGCTGCGAAACCCGCACGATCACCTGCCGCCGGCGCAGTCGGCCGCCTTGATCAGGCGTCACGTCGAGGACGGCATTGCACTGGCTCGGGCGCACCGGATCCCCGAGGTGATTGTGCAGTTTATCCCTGAGCACCACGGCACCCAGGAGATCCGCTACTTCCTGGACCGGGCCAGGGAACAGGGAGGCGCGGACCTGAACTCCGAGGTGTTCCGCTACCCGGGTCCGAAGCCGCGGTCGGCCGAGACGGCGGTGACCCTGCTGGCCGACGCCGTGGAGGCGGCGGTGCGGGTGCTCGACGAGCCGACGCCGGAAGTGCTGGCCGACGCGATCGAGCACCTGGTGGAGGACCGGATCGAGTCCGGCCAGCTGCGCGAGGCGCCGCTAACGCTACGCGAGATCGACCAGGTGAAGGAGGAGTTTGTGCGGGTGCTCTCCAGCATGTACCACGAGCGGATCGAGTACCCGGAGGAGTCCGGTGGCCTCTCGGCCGACTGGGAAGCGCCGCAGGACTGAGGTGAAGGTGAGCGCCTCGGTGCGCTCGCCGCTCGGCACCGCCGCCGCCCGCAGGCTTGCGGAGGCGGTGCTCGCCGCCGAGCGTGCCGACGGCGTGTCGCTTTCGATTGCCTTTGTCGGCCCCGCGGCAATCAGGCGGATCAACCGGGAATACCTCGGACACGATCGTGAGACCGACGTGGTGGCGTTCGCCATGAGCGCCGAGGAGTCCACCACGCGCTCGCCCAGGGCGTCTGTCCCCCGGCTGGTGGGCGACATCTACATCTGCCCCCGGGTCGCCGCTCGCCAGGCCCGTGAGTACAAGGTGACGGTGAGAGAGGAGCTGCGGAGGCTAGTGGTACACGGAGCGCTGCACGTGCTGGGCTACGACCACGCCGACAGTGCCGCACGCACCCGGGGCAGAATGTGGCGCCGTCAGGAGGAGCTGCTGAAACTGCCGGAGAAGCGCCGGTGATAAGCGCCTGGGCGACGTTAGGCATAACTGTGGTGCTCGGCTGGGCGGCGCTGCTGGCGCTCGCCGAGGGCGCGCTTGCCGCGGAGCCGCGGCTGGCCACGACCGCCGTGCCGGAGCGGTTCGCCGAGCACCCGGAGCGATTGCGGCGCGGCCTGGCCGTGGCCCGCGTGGTGCTGCTGGCGCTGGGAGCGCTCACGCTGGCGAGCGCCGTCAGGTGGTGGCAGCGGCCGTTGCTCGAGGCGGCGGGGTGGGCGCTGCTGCTGGTGGTGGCGGTGGCCGCGGGCGCCGACCTGCTGCCGCGCGTCATCGGTCTGTGGCAGGCCGGAAAGGTGGGTCGCGCGGCAGTTCGCCTTACGGCAGCGACCTTGGACATGGCCAGTCCGGTATTGGTTGCGGTGGCGGTGGTGGACGACGCGTTTGCGCGGCTGTTCGGCTTGGCGGCGACTCCCAAGCCCGCTGGGGCGGTCGAGCGCGCGCAGCGGGAGATGCTATTCGGGGTTTTCGCGCTCGCGGACACGATGGTGAGCGAGGTCATGACCCCGCGGGTGGACATAGTCGGGCTGGACGTCCACTGTCCGCTGGAGGAAGTGGTGCGCCGGGTGGCGGCGGCCGAGCACTCGCGGCTGCCCGTATTCGACGGTGACCTCGACCACATCGTCGGCGTGCTGTACGTGAAGGACCTGCTGGGACCACGTGCCGCCGAGGTGGGCGGGAACTGGCGCGAACTGGTCCGCCCGGTGGAGATCGTGCCCGAGGTTAAGACTCTGGATCAGCAGCTACGAGACTTCCAGCGCGGTCCCAGCCACATGGCGATCGTGGTGGACGAGTTCGGCGGCACGGCCGGAATCGTGACGCTCGAGGACGTGCTCGAGGAGATAGTGGGTGACATCGCCGACGAGTACGACGTGCCGTCCGCACCGGTGGTGGCCGAGACGGCGCCCGGCGTGTTCGTGGTAGATGGGCGCGCGTCGCTGGAGGAAGTCAGTGCCGCCCTTGGCATCACGCTCGAGCACGAGGAGGTGACCACCGCAGGAGGCTACATCTACGCGATGCTGGGCCACGTGCCCCAGGTGGGCGAGAGCGTGGATGTGCAGGGCTATCGCGCTGTGGTCGAACGCGTGGAGCGGCTGTCGATCGCGCGGGTGCGCTTCGAGCGGGCGGCGCCGGAGCCCGCCCAGCCGCCGCGGGACGACGCATGAGTGGACTGGTGGTACTTCTGGCGCTGCTGTTCGCCGCCACCGGAGCGACGGCGGCCGTCGCGGTGGTTGCCGCCAGCCGTCTCGAGCTGACCCGCTGGGTGGCGCGTCGCCTGGCGGGGGCCGAGGCGGCCACGACGTTGTTGGCCCGCCCCGGTGACATCGCGTCGGTGGCCAACGGAATGGTCGCGCTCGGCGTCGTGGTGGCCGGCGCCGCGGCCCCCTGGGCGTTGCGCGACGCGGGCATAACGCTCACACTGGCGCTCGAGCTCGGCTTCGGCATGCCGGCGCTACTGTTGGTCGTGTACTTCTTGCCGCGGGCCGTCGGCAGGCGGTGGCCGGAGCCTCTGGTTCGCGCCCTCGTCCCGCGGCTCAAGTTCGCCGCCCGCTACGTGGGCTGGATCGTGCGGGGGCGCGCGGCCACTGAACGCGCCGATCTGTCGGCCCTGTTCAGGGACAGCACCAGCGCCGGCCTGGCCCGTGAGGACGAGCTGGAGATCGTGACGGGCGTGATGGCCTTCGCCGAACGCTCGGTGCGGGAGATCATGACTCCACGCACCAGGATAGTCGCCGCGCGCGAAGGCACCTCGGCGGCGGAACTCACGGCTCTGGTAAGCGCGTCAGGCTACACCCGGATCCCGCTCTATCGCGGTTCGCTCGACGAGATCATCGGCATGGTGCACGCGTTCGACCTAATCAAGGCCGGGGAATCGGGTGAGGTTACTGTGCGGCCCGTGGCGGTCGTGCCGGCGACGCGGTGCTGCGCCGACGCACTGCTGGACCTGAAGCGAGAACGGCGCCACCTGGCGGTGGTGACCGACGAGTTCGGAGGGACGGCCGGGATCATCACCATGGAAGATCTGCTGGAGGAGCTGGTCGGCGAGATCTTCGACGAACTGGATGAGCCGCAGGCGGCCCGGCCCGCGGGCGCCCCCGGCGTGCTGGTGATCGAGGCGGGCTTCCCGTTGTCACGCGTGGCGGAGCACTTCGGCATCGAGCTACAACCTCCGCCGCGAGTGGAGACCGCGGGCGGCTACCTGGCGTGGGCCGCGGGCCGGATCCCGCAACCGGGCGAGCGGCTGATCGCCGGGGGCCTGGAGTGGGACGTGGTGGAAGGAACGGCGGCGAAGCTGGGCCGCCTGGTGGTGCGGATACCATCCCCGCGAGGCGGCTGAGTGAGCGACGAACGGCGCAGGCTCGACACGGACGAACTGGAAGCGCTCATCGCCGAGACGCCAGCCGAGGCGCTGGTGGAGCGGCTGGCCGAACTGCATCCCGATGACGTCGCGGAGGTGCTGGCCCGGGTGCCGGAAGCCGCGCTCCAGAGGCTGAGGCCCGGCGACGCCGAGCTGCTGGAGGTCGTCGAGGAACTGGCGGACGACGACGCCGCGGACGTGATAGCGAAGCTCCCCGAAGCGACGCAGGAGTACCTGCTCGAGGAGCTGAGCGAAGGCGACACGGTCGAACGGCTGCTGTCCTACGATCCCGAGACCGCGGGCGGCCTGATGACCACCGAATTGGCTACCGTGCGGGCCGGGGTGACGGTGGGGGAAGCGATAGAGACGCTGCGGCGGCTCAGCGAGGAAGGCGCGGAGGTGCATAACGTATACGTCGTGGACGGCGAGCAGCGACTCCGGGGCATCCTGCCGTTGGAGCGGCTGGCGCTGGTGGACCCGCGGCTGCCGGTGGAAGCGGCCATGAAGGAACCGGACGCGACGGTGGTCCCATCGCTCGACCAGGAGCAGGTGGCGCGCACCATGGCGCGGTTCAACATCACGGCGATCCCGGTGGTGACCGAAAGCGGCCGGCTGCTGGGTCAGGTCACGTTCGACGACGTGATTGATGTGGTCGAAGCCGAGCAGACCGAAGACCTGCTGAAGTTCGGCGGCACGTCGGCGCACGAGGAGCTGGGAGGTGGCTGGAAGGAGGCGGTGGCGAGCCGGCTACCGTGGCTCGGCGTCAATCTGCTCACCGCGTTGATCGCCAGCAGCGTGGTCCACGCGTTCTCCTCCACCATCGCTGGCCTGGTGGTGCTTGCGGCATGGATGCCCGTGGTGGCGGGGCTGGGAGGAAACGCCGGGACGCAGGCGCTGGCGGTCACAGTTAGGCGGTTGGCCCTGGGAATGGTGACGCGCTCGCAGGCGGGCCGCGTCGTCGGCAAGGAGCTGGCAGTCGGCGCCACCAACGGCTTGGTGGTCGGAACGGTCGTCGGTGCGGTCGCGGCGGTGTTCGGCGGGAGCGCAAAGCTGGGCATCGTCGTGACCGTCGCGATGTGGGGCAATCTGGTGCTTGGCTCCTGCATGGGTGCCTTCACCCCGGTGCTGCTGCAGCGCCTCGGCGCCGACCCGGCCGTTGCCTCCTCGATCTTTGTCACGGCCTTCACCGACACGTGCGGCTTTCTGCTGCTGCTCGGCCTGGCCAGCGCCGTGCTCGCGTGAACTTGAACTATCTTCAAGTTGTGATTCGATTTAGCCTGTGACCCCCGAAGCGATCATCGCGGGCCTCGCGCAGCGCAGTGCAGCGGCCCTAGCTCGTGCCATCTCCATGGTGGAAAACGGAACCGCGGGATTCGAGGAGCTGCTGGGAGCGCTGCAGCCTCGGCTCGGCCGGGCCCGGCGCATTGGTTTGACCGGTCCTCCAGGGGCGGGCAAGAGCACTCTGGTGGAGCGGCTGACCGCAACCTTCCGCGCCCAGGGAC
>DATMBH010000042.1:0-2717 GCA_035559335.1 Gemmatimonadales bacterium | reverse complement strand
GGTCGGGGGGTCGGGGGCTCGAGGGGTCGAGGGGTCCGAGGTGCGCGTTAACAGAGGTCCGGTTCACTCCACAAGATCTCGTTGCGGTGCGGGCTGCGGAGTACGCGCGGTTTCGGCCCGCGAGCGGTTCGCCGGCCGCTCAGTGTGCTCGCCGGCAGGGTGAGTCGCTAGATTCAGGCGCCATGAATCCAATCGCAATCACGGTGGCGGCGGCGCTGGCGCTGGCCACACCACTGCGGGCACAGCTGCCCGAGCCGGAGGCGCTGGCGCGCGAGCTGATGCGCGACGTCGAGGCGCTCGCCCACGATTCAATGGAAGGACGGCGCATCGGGACGCCCGGGGGAGCGCGGGCGCGCGAGTACCTGAGCCGCGCGCTGGCGGCCACGGGCGTGGCACGCCTCGGCGATTCCTGGACCCAGCCATTCGAGGCGCGGCGCGACACGCTGGTACTGCGCGGCGCGAACCTGATCGGCGTGGTCCGCGGCACTGCGCGGCCCGGGCGCTATCTCGTCGTGACCGCCCACTACGACCACGTCGGGGTACTGCGGGGCCAGGTGTACAACGGCGCCGACGACAACGCCTCGGGCACGGCGGCGCTGCTGGCTTTGGCCCGCGCCGTGGCGCGGCGACCGCTGGCGCACAGCGTGCTATTCGTGCTGCTGGATGGAGAGGAAGGCGGACTGACTGGCGCGCGGCACTTCGTGGCCAATGCGCCGGTGCCGCTGGAGTCCATCGTGGTAAACGTGAACCTGGATATGGTGGGACGGAACGACCGCAACGAGCTGTACGCAGCCGGCACCTCCCACTACCCGGCGCTGCGGCCGGTCTTGGACTCGGTGGCCGCTCGCGCGCCGATCGCGCTGCGGTTCGGCCACGACCGTCCCGGCATACAGGGCGAGGACGACTGGACCACCCAGTCGGACCATGCCGCGTTCCACGCCCGCGGTATTCCCTTCGTCTACTTTGGGGAAGAGGACCACCCGGACTACCATCGTCCCACCGACGACGCGGAGCGGCTGATGCCCGCGTTCTTCGCGGGGGCTGTGGCGACGATCCACGACGCCCTGCGCGCACTCGACCGCCGTTTCGCCGCCGCACGATGAGCGACCTGGCCTCCGGACTTATCTACTACGTGGTGTTCCTGTTCTCGACCACGCTGCACGAGGCCGCGCACGCGTGGGCCGCGAAGCTGGGCGGCGACCTGACGGCATACCGCGGCGGCCAGGTGACGCTGGACCCGCGACCGCACATCCGCCGCGAGCCGTTCGGAATGGTCGTGCTGCCGCTGATCTCGTCGCTTGCCTCGGGCTTCCCGTTCGGCTTCGCCTCAGCGCCTTACGATCCGGCCTGGGCGCTGAAGCACCCGCGGCGCGCGGCGCTGATGGCGCTGGCCGGGCCGGCGTCCAACCTGCTGCTGGTGCTGATCGCGGTCACCGCTATCAGGCTCGGCGCGGCGGCGGGAGTCTTTCACGCTCCCGAGTCGGTCTCGTTCGGCGAGGTGGTGAACGGGACCGACGGAGGGTCGTGGCAGGCGCTGGCCAAGCTGGCCGGCGTGTTCTTCTCGCTTAACCTGCTGCTGGCGGTGTTCAACCTGATTCCGCTGCCGCCACTGGACGGCAGCGCCGCGATTCCGCTGGCGCTGCGGCCCGACGCGGCGCAGCGCTACCAGAGGTTTCTGTTCTCCAACCCCGGCCTCGGCATCGTGGGCATCCTGGTGGCGTGGCAGGCTATCGACAAGGTGTTCCACCCGGTGTTTCTGCTGGCGGTCAATACGCTGTTTCCGGGGACGACATATCGTTAGGTACCCCCTGACTTCTTACCCATCGCGCCTTCCAGCCTTTCAAGGTTTCGCACCAGTCGATCCACTCCCTTTGCCGCGTGCCGGTCCGAGAGCGCGTACTCGATGGTCTTGGCGCAGAGGCTGGCGTACAGATCCTCGAGCATGCTGTCAGGCATCGCTCGCAGGTTGGCGACCACCGTCTCCGCATCGCCCCGCACGATCGGCCCGGTGAGCGCGCGGGCCGGACCGTGGCGGGCGACGTTCTCCACCGCGGCCCGCGCCAGCGGCGCCAGGGCCGCGCGCGCGCGCCGGCGCCCGATTCCCGCGGCCTCCATCAGTTCCTCGGCGATGCCTAACAACGTGACGATGTAGTTTGATGCGAACACTGCTGCCGCGTGATAACGTGGCTTGACCGCCGAGCGCACGGCGACCGGGGTGCCGCCGAGTGCGCGCGCCAGGCGCGAGCCGAGTCGCACCGCCGCGGCGTCACCCTCGACGGCGAACATCGCTCCGCGGAACAGGTCAGCCGGCAGCCTAGTGGCGGGGATGGTCATCAGCGGGTGCCACGAACCCACTCGCGCCCCGTGCCTGCGCAGCGGCGCCAGCACATTGGCGCCGCGCGAGCCCGACAGATGCAGCACCACCTGGCCCCGCCTCACGACGCCGGTCAGTGCGGCCACCAGCTCCGGCAGCGAGTCGTCGCGCACCGAAAGCAGCACCGCGTCGGCGCGCTCCAGCCACGGCGGAGGCCAGCCGAGGCTGAGAGGTATCCCGGGCGGCACGCGCTTGCGCCGCCTGCCGTGAACGCCCAGGACCGCAACTCCGCCGCGCCGCAGCGCGCGCGCCAGCGCGAGCCCGGCCCGGCCGGGCCCGATCAGCCCAACCCGCAACGCGCGGGTGCGCCTCACAGGTTGCGCCACACCAGCAGCAGACCCAT
>DATMBH010000041.1:0-10068 GCA_035559335.1 Gemmatimonadales bacterium | reverse complement strand
GGTCGGGGGTCAGGGGTCAGGGGGTCAGGGGGTCAGGGGCGCTCAAACCTGTCGACACCGTACGATGCGATCGGCCACTGTGTTTCCCCGTGGAGCACCAGATCTCTGATGATGACCCCGGTGGCGAGGCCGGTGAGGATGCCGTTGCGGCCGTGGCCGGTGGCGTAGAACAGGCCAGTGAGGTCTGGATCGTGCCCAATGATAGGGAGGGCGTCCGTGGTGACGGGTCGCAGGCCGGCCCAGGCGTGCAGTGCCCGGGCCCCAGCGAGCGCCGGCAGCATGGCGGCGCAGCCGCCGCGGATGGCGGCCAGGCCTTCCTCGGTCGTGCCGGGGTCGAACCCGACTTTCTCCATGGTGCTGCCGAGGACCGCGAGGTCGTCGCCGCGGGGGACGACGTACGCGCCGGGTCCGAAGAGCACCTGATGGTTCCAGCCAGCCGGCGCTTCGACAAGAAGCAGCTGGCCCCGCACCGGCTCGATAGGCAGCCTGCGCGGCAGCCCGCCGAGGAGCGGCGACCAGCATCCGGCGGCCACGATCACGACGTCGCACTCGATGCTGTCCGTCGCGCCGTTGGCTCCGCGCACGCGCACGCCTGTCACACGCGCGCCGGCCGATTCGATCATCTCGGCGGCCGCGATGCGCCAGGTAGCCCCGCGGTCGCGTCCGACCTCCCGCAGCAGGATGCCGAGCTCTCCGCTGTGCAGCGATGCGTCTCTCGGGGCGTGAAGGGCGCCGGTGATGGCGGTGGATGCTCCCGGGTGGCGGCGGCGGACTTCATCGCCGTCCAGCCATTCAGCGGCGAGTCCCATGGCGCGCTGCTGTTCCACTTCGTGCTGCAGCGTGGCAGCTTGGGGTTGGTCGAGGGCGATGCGCAGAATGCCGCCGCCGCGGTACTGCACCCGTTCCAGGGCATCGGGCGCGAGGTCCTTGAGCAGCGACACGTAGCGGTCACGAGAGGCGATGGCCAGCGGCAGCAGTGGGTCGCCGGGATGGGCCTCGACCTGGGAGGCGATCATACCGGCGGCGGCGTCGCTGGCTTCGCCGCCTCGGGGACCGCGCTCGACCACCGTTACGGAGGCGTGGGGAGCCAGCGCGGCGGCGCACGCGGAACCCGCAATCCCGCCGCCAATGACGACCACGCGGGGCTCGCTCATGCCGCCTCGCTCCAGTGGGGCGTTGCCTGAAACCGGGTCCGGAGTACCTTCGTAGAAGGAATTAGAGAGGCGTTCATCCAGGAGTGCGGGATGTTGAGGACGATTCTGGGATTCGCGATTCTGGCCATCGTGGCAATCGTGGTGCTCAACCTGGCCCTGGGCCTGTTGGGTTTCGCGTTCAAGGCCGCGTGGTTCCTACTGAAGCTCGCGCTGATCGGGCTAGTAGTCTACTGGGTGCTGAAGCTGATCGCGCCCTCGACTGCTCGCAGGGTCGAGGAGATCATCAAGGGGAACAAGGCAGCCTTGTAGAGAGCCAGGTTGCAGAGGGCAGAGGGCAGGGGGGCGCGCTCGGCGGTGCGCCCCCCTGCGTTTCTTCACTCGAGGGCGAGCGACTCCTCCAGCCCCCATACCAGCAGCGGGATCATCAGCTCGTGGTGTCCGGTAAGGGATATGCCGGTGCCGCCGGCGAGCGTGGGGCGCTGCACCACGTTCATGCGAGGCCGATAGTGGCGCAGCATGTCCATGTCCACGGCTGTGAAGTGGGTCGGTTTGCCCCCGCCGAGGTTGCGGGCCACAGTGAGGGCCTTGAGGAACACCTCGGGCATGATCACGGCCGAGCCGAGGTTGAGCACCACGCCGCCATCGTGGAGCGACGGTACAGAGGCGCACAGGCGCCTGAAGTCGCGAAAGCTGGTCTCGCCGAGCGCAGCACCGTCGGCATCCGGGTGCTGGTTGATGATGTCGGTGCCGACTGCGGCGTGCACGGTGACCGGCACTCCCAGCTCGTAGGATTGCACCAGCAGCGAGTGCTCTCTACCCGGCAGCTCGCCACGGTTCAGCAGGTAACGCCCCAGAGCTTCCCCCATGCCCCAGCCGCGCGCGCGTCCTTCGAGGAGCGCCGCGTTCATCTCGCGCCCGGTTTCCAAAGCCATGCCGAAGGTGCCGTCGGCGAGGCCGGCGGCGACGTCCTCGCTGGTTCCGCCGTAGGCGCACAGTTCGAAGTCGTGAATGCTGGCGGCGGAGTTCATCGCCAGGTGTGTGACCGCGCCGCGTTTCATGAGGTGGAGCAGCAGCGGCCCCATACCGGTCTTCACTACGTGTCCACCAATCAGAACCACGATGCCCCTGCCGCCGCGCGCGGCGGAGGCGATGGCAGCGATGACGGACTTCAGCTCACGGGCGGCGAGGATGTCGGGCCAGCTGGCGAGAAAGGCACGGAAAGAGCGATCGGCGCCGGGCGGGTGGGCCAGCAGCGTGGGGTCCACCTTGTTGGCGCGGGTCGCGATCGGGATGGGCCGGACCCTTGCAAGGTCCGCTTCCTGGTAGCGCGGAGGTCCATGCGCGCCACGCTTGCTTGCCACGTCAGTTCGCGACCGGGGCGGAGCGGGAGCGGAGCGACAGCTCCAGCGTTCCGATGGGTAGGCTGGACCTAATGCGCACGGGGATCCGCAGCGAGTCGTCGCTTAGCCACACTACGGCCTGGCCGCCCTGGCCGAACATGCCGCGGCTTTGGAACACGGGCCTCAGGGCGATGGTCGGGAACTCGCCAGCGGGGACGCTGATGCGCTGGCGCTGCAGCACCCGCAGCGTGACCGGGTTGCGGTCCCGCTGGTAATAGCGCGGGAAGTGGTAGGTGCGGCCCACTTCGAGCGGCACTGTTCGCGCGAAATAGAAGAACGAGGCGTCGTCGAGCGGCTGATCGACGGTGCGTCCCGTGTCCGTCCCGTTGCGGACCCACACTCCCTGCTCGGGGAAGATCTCGTAACGCCGGTAGCGCTGCCGTCCGTTCTCCTCGTTGTCCTGGATGAAGCGGCGCGAGACCATGTCGTGAACGCCGAACCATGACTGGAGGCTGTCGTTGAGCGTGTAGGTCAGGGCACGCCCGCGCAACGCGAACACCACATGCCAGGTTGGGACGCCGCGCACGGTATCTATCGCCACGACCTCCATGGAGGCGTGGCCTACGGTGAACAGGCCGAACTTGACCCGATATTCGAACCGCTCTCCGACGGCGAACGGCACGCTCAGAGCGCTCTGCCGGAGGGATGTTGCCGACTCCTTCGCGGGGACCAGCAGCGTCATAGCCGCGACGACGAGGGCTCGTCGGGATGGACGCATCAGGCCGGTCCGGGCCGCTTCGCGGACGCGGGGCTGTCGGCAGGGCGTGCGCCGCCGTTCCCGCGTCCGCGCCGGCCTCGTCCGCGACCACGGCGGCCACGGCGCTCGCGGGACTCGGCGCGGTCGCGCCGCTGAGGTGTCGGGGCGGACTCGTCAGGCTGGCGCGCTGCGGTGGGCAGCTCCACCACTCGCTCGGGACGGCGGAGCTCGAAGGCGGCCCGCACGACCCGGAGGGTTTCGCGCACCGGGTGGAGGCGGGAAGGCCGGGCGTGGGGAGTGCGGGAGCTAACCGGTACGGTGTCGATCGTCCGGGCCTCGCGCGCGGTCTTTACCAGCAGCTCGAGGTCCGCGGCCCACCCCTCCCGAGTGAGCAGGGGCTGACCCGGACTGGCGCGGTTGTTGAGCATTCGGGCCAGAACCGCGAGGCGGTAGCCGCGCATGGTGCCGATCACGTCGTCGGCACCGGGGAGCGTGAGCAGCGATTTGACGATGCGCGGCAGCAGCCGGCGGGCGGCGCGCTCGAGCACCGTATCGCCCACACCTCGTTCGTCGGTGACCACCAGGTCAGCGCCGCCCTCCATGCGCTTGACGATCTCAGGGATCAGCTCGGGAGAGTCCGAGAAGTCGCCTTGCAGCATCACCGCCATGTCGCGTTTCGGCCGGTCGGTCCGCGATAGCGCTTCCCGGAACAAGGTCTCGAGCGCCCGGCCGTAACCCTGGCGCCGGCGGTTGGTGACGACGGTCAGCGGCAGGGCGCGGGCGTAGGGCGCAAGCACGTCCTCGGTGCCGTCGGTAGAACCGTCATTCACGACGATGATCTGGTACTCGCGCGGAAAGCGGTCGAAGACCTGCCGGACCTTCCACAGGAGAAGGCCGATCGTAGCCGCCTCGTTGTGAGACGGGATGAGGACGTAGATCACGACAGGAAGATAGGCGGGAAGGTGGGAAGGCGGGAAGGCGGAAGGCAGCCTCCAGGTCGCCTTGGTGCCTGACCGCGCCTACGTGCCCAGCGCCATGGCGAGCGTGCTTCGGAGCTCCGCCAGCTTGAACGGCTTGTGCAGGAACGGCCGGCCCGAGTTCTCCAGGAAGGCCAGGGTGTCGTCGCGCACGGTGTCGCCGGTGGCGAATACCACGCGCGCGGCCAGGTCGGGCCGCTCGCTAAGGAGGCGTTCGTAGAACTCGCGGCCGCCGAGCCGCGGCATGCGCACGTCGGTGACTATCAGGTCGAACGGCTCGCTCAGGGCTCGTTTCAGCGCCTCCTCGCCGTCGGCCGCGGTTTCCACGCGGTGGCCCCAGGACTCGAGCGTGGCGCGCATGTAGTGCAGGATGTGGGGCTCGTCATCCACCACGAGCACCCGGCCGGCGGCCGGCATGGTGCTGGTGGATGGGGCGGTGGCGGCGACGGTTTCCCTCGCGCGCGGCAGTTCGATCGTGAAGGTGGCGCCCCGCCCCGGGGCGGACTTCAACGTTATGCGTCCGTTATGTTCCTTGATGATACCCTGGCAGATCGAGAGCCCGAGTCCGGTGCCCTCCCCCTCGGGCTTGGTGGAGAAGAACGGCTCGAACACCCTGGAATGGAGTTCCTCCGGGATTCCCGGGCCGTTGTCGCTGATGTCCACCGCCAGGCCGTCGAGCCAGGGGCGGGCGCGCACCACTACGGTGCCAGGCCTGCCGGTGGAGGCGATAGCCTGGGCAGCGTTGTTTACGATGTTCAGGATCACCTGCTGGAGCTGGTTGGGGCTCCCGACTATCTCGGGCAGGTCGGGCTCGATCACCAGGTGCGGTTCGACCTTGAGTCCAATCAGCTGGTTGTTCAGGAGCGCCAGGGTGCGCTGCAGGATGGGTCCGATCTCGATGCGGCGTCGTTCCTGGTCCTGGCGGCGTGCGAAGGTGAGCAGGTTCCTGACTATCCCGGCGGCGCGCTGGGCCTCGTGCTGGATCACCCGAACTGGTTCGGAGAGATTGGGCGGAAGCTGGGAGGTTTCCGTCAGGAAATCGGCGAATCCGAGCACCGAGGCCAGCGGGTTGTTCAGCTCGTGCGCGACACCGGCGATGAGTTGTCCGATGGCCGAGAGCTTTTCTGACTGAATCAGCTGCTCCTGCAGGCGCTTGGTATCCGTGATATCCTCGATCAGCAGGACGCTGGCGTGGCCGTCGGCCACGCGATGGCAGATCACCGAATAGGTACGCCGGTCGGTTTTGATCTCGGCCCCCGCCACGCCCGGCGAGGCGAGCGCGCGCTCCACGGGTTCGGCCCATGCTGGCGGAAGCAGCATCAGCCAGGGCCTGCCGTTCAGGGTGGTGACGGGCGCGCCCACCAGCGTGGCGAACGAGCGATTGGCGCGCCGGACCACCCCGCGCGGGTCGAGCACGCAGATGGCGGGGCGGATGGCGTCCACCATCTGCTCCCACTCCGTCTTGCCCACTGACAGTATTTCGAGAATCCGGGTGTTCTGGAGCGCGAGCGCCGCCTGCGCCGCAAGGGCAGCGATCACAGCCTCGGACGACTCGTCGAAGGCGCCGGGGTTCTTGCCCCAGACGGCCACGATTCCCAACGTATGATTGGCGGCTACCAGCGGCGCCCCCAGCCGCGGCGGCGTGACCTGGCGCACAACCCGGCTTTCCGTGTGCACCAGCTGGAGGAACTGGTCGCCGGAACTGGGGGTAGGTTCTCCGGAGGAGGCCGCGATCGTCAGGCGTCCGCCGGGTTCGGTGACGAGCGCCACCGCCGCCGCACTGGGCACGAACACACGCTCCAGTGCCTCGAGAGTGCCGGCGGCCACGGTCTCACGGCGGATCTGGCCGGTGAGGGCGCGGCCGAATCGGGTCAGTTCGGCGAGAACGGAGAGAGGGTCAACCATGATCGCTGCCACAGTGCGTGCGTCCCTCAACCAGCAGGACATCGCGCTGGCCTGCCAGCTGCTGGCCGCGGCCGGAGCCGAGCAGGAGGAGCTTGCCGAGCGGGTGAAGACCGAGGGGCCCGACGTGCTGTGGGATGATCCGCGCCTGCTCAAGGCGCTGCTTTCCTGGCGGGGGATCGCCCAGCCGAGCGCGCCGCTGTTCTTCTACGTGGCGTTGCGGCGGCAGCTGCTCGAGTTGGGAGTGGACGACCGTGACGTCACGGACTACTGCGCCGCCCTGGTACTGGCGTTTGGTCGCGGCGACAGGGCATACCGCACCGGGGCCCACGACGAGAACCGCTACCACTATCTGGTGGACCTGGTGGAGGAAGCGGACAGGGCCGAGGGGGAGAGGCAGTTCCGGGTGCGGCTGCATTTGGGGAACTTCTCCCTGTGGCTGACTGGCATCTTCCCCGACTATATCGCGGCTCGACGGGTCCGCAAGGGCGGGCCGCCGCTCCCATATTACGAGGGACTGGGCCGCACCGGCTTCCAGCTGGCGAGCGACCATCGGCTGGCGGAGTCCTACGGACTGGCCGACGTGCTGCGCACGGCCGCTGAGCGGTTTTTCGAGTTGCGCGTGGCGCTCAACCGGCTGAGCGACCATGTGATGTTCCCGGGCGCTGGGAGCGTGGACCGGTTGTTGCGGCAGGTGGCGGATGGGCTTAGAGCCAGGGAGCGGGGGGCGGGAGACAGGGGGTGGGAGCTGGGAGCTTGAAAGTGGGGTGGTCGGAGGGCACAATTCCACTTGAGTAACGCATCAACGGAGGAAGGGGTCGTGCCTACCTACGAGTACGAGTGCGGGGCGTGCCGGCACCGCTTCACGGTGGTGCAGCACATCAGTGAACACAGTGGTCGCAATCCGGCTTGTCCAAAGTGCAAGTCGAAGAAGACGCGCCAGCTGCTTTCGTCGTTCTACGCCAAGACCATAAAGAAAAGTTGATGTTCGAGCGCCTTCGCGACGCGCTGGAGGCGGCGCTGGCAGCGGCGACGCCTCCAGAGAGCCTGGGCGAGCTGGCGTCGCGGATGCGCGAAGCGGTCATCGAGCAGAAGGCTGCGGTTGGGGGGTTGCGGGACGCGCTGGCGGACACTGAGCGCCAGCTGGCGCGCGAACGCGAAGACCTGGCCACGGCCGAGCGGCGCGCGCAGCTGGCTGCGGGCATCCAGGATACCGAGACGGTCCAGGTCGCGGAGCGGTTCATCGCCAAGCACCGGGAAAAGGTGGCGGTGCTGGAACGGAAGGTCGAGGCGCAGCGGGCGGAGCTGGCGCTTGCCGAGCGGGACCTCGCGGACATGAAGGCGCAGTTGGATGAGGCGGCGCGCCGCCACCCGAACCTGAAGAGCGAGCAGTCGGCGGCGGCGGCCTGGTCGGCGCTCCAGGAGGCTGGCATGGACCGGCCCGAGCTGGACGCCGAACAGGAGCTGCTCAAGTCGAAGCTCGATCGCCGGGAGCGCGAGGCCCAGGCCGAGGCGATGCTGGAGGAGCTGAAGAAGCGGATGGGCAAGTAGGGGGAGGGGCCATGGCGATGGAGATCCGCCCGGGACGCATGGTGTATCTGGGCTACGGGAAGTACTGGCGCTCCGACGATATCGTGGGCTTGACGCCGATCGAGGAGGGCCGCGGCCCTGGACGTCGCACCGAGGTGTACGTTTCGGGCCGCACCCAGCCGCTGGTGGCGTCGCGTTCCGAGCGGGCGATCCTTCAGGACATCACGACGGCGCCCGAGGAGCTGTTCCGTATTGAGGAGGCGCGGGCCGCGATTGGCGACCTACTCGATGCCTGGTCGGACCTGTCTCCGATCATCCGTCGCGTGCTGGTCAACGAGGGGCAGTTCGACGTGGAGCGGTGGGAGGAGCGGCTGCGGGGTATCCTCGGCCCCGAGCTGGCCGTCGAGGCGGACCGCGCCCAGAACGAGCTGTTCGCATAGTGCGCAGGGGCGCGGCCGCGGCGGTGGCCGCTGTGCCGCTGCTTGCCGCTGCGGCGTTCGGCCAGGCCGCCGATGCCTGCAACGGCCAGCCCATCCGCGGAATCCGTATTGCCACTTCATCACTGTTCGCCGTCGAGTCTGGGCCGATCCCGGGTTCGATCCGGTCGTTGGGTAACGCCCTCCACTGGCGAACCCGGCCGGAGGTAGTGCGACGCGAGCTGCTATTCCGAGAGGGCGATCCCTGCGACCCCGAGCTGCTGCGCGAGTCTGAGCGGCTGCTGCGCCAGCAGCCCTACCTGAGGTCGGTTCGCCTGGAGACGGTGGCCACCGACGGCGGGCTGGACGTGGAGGTCGCGACCAGGGACGACTGGACGCTGACCGGAAGCGTGCGGGTCGAGCCCGGTGACGAGCCGATCCGCCGGTTCCGCATAACTGAGGAAAACCTGCTGGGCCGCGGGATGCGTGCGCAGCTCAGGGTGAACACGTTCGGCCGCAGCCCGCGGTTCGAGCTGGGGGTGCTGCACCGGCAGGCGTTCAGGCGCGCCGACGCGGAAATAATCGCAGGGCTGACCCGCGGCGGGGAAACGGTGGAGCAGACCTTCTTCCGTCCCTTCGAGGTGGACCGCGACCGGTTCGCGTGGCGCGAGTCGGGCAGGTTCCGGACCGATTTGTTCGAGTTTAAGTCCGCGCGGTTCGGTAGCGTGACGCAACCCTACGTGGTCTCGGGAGCTGACGCCGGAGTAGCCGCTCGGTTCGGCAAGCCTGGCGCGCTGCGCCTGGTGGGCGTCGTGGTTTCCTGGGAACGGCTCTACCTCACCTCTAGGACTCTCGCCGCGCGTGCGGTGGACGACAGCGCCGCGGCCGCTGAGCTGGACGGGGTGTTCGCGGAGCGGCGGGTGCTGAGGGCCAATGTGCTGCTCGGGCTGAGGTCGCTGCGGTTCAATTACCGCCGTGGCCTGGACGCTGTGAACGGTCGTGAGGAGGTTCCGGAGGGCGTGGAAGTCGGACTGGTCGCCGGCCACGGATTCAGTGGACGGGGAGGTTTGCAGCCCGACCGCTTCGTCGCCGCGGAGTGGTATCTTGGCGTGCCGGCCCGTGGCGACCGGGCGCTGCTCATGGTGCGCGGCAAGGTCGAGGGCAGGAGGACCGACGCGGGCCGGTGGGAGAACCTGATCGGCTGGGGCGAGCTGCTGGGATACGGAGGAGTGGGGGACCACGGCAGCGTGGTGGTGGCGGCCTCGCTGGCCGGGGGGTGGCGGATGACGGTGCCATTCCAGCTGCTGTTGTCGGGTCCTAACGGAATGCGCGGCTACGGTTACTACGCCGTACCGGTGGGGCGCCGCGCCATGGTGCAGGCCGAGCACCGCTGGTACGCCCTGACTTTGGCCGGCGCGGTGGACGTGGGAACGGCGTTGTTTGTGGAGGTGGGACGGGGCTGGAGTGGGGGTGCGGCGTACGCTGCCGATACCGGAACGCTGAGCACCGTCGGCGGCGGGTTGAGATTGGCTTTCCCGAGCGGCTCGCGCGTCACCTATCGGCTCGACCTGGCGATCCCGCTGCGCGGTGCGGGCGGCGCTGAGCTGCGCGTGGGACTGGGCCAGCAGTTCGGTGTGTTCCAGCCCGAGCCCGACGACCTGACCCGCAGCCGCGAGCAGGTGTCGTCGGCCAATGTGTTCAATTTTCCGAGGTGATCGAGGAGTGTAGAGGTGGTAGAGGCGATGGAGGGGTGAATTTCAGACAGGGGGGAGCGTGGCGCTGGGGGAGAAGTTAAGAGAGATCCGGGCGGGCTTCGAGCGCTCGTTCTGGGTGGCAAATTTCACCGAGCTATTCGAGCGGCTGGCGTTCTACGGCCCGAAGGCCGTGTTTGCCATCTACTTCACCGAGGCGCTGGGGCTAAGCTCTCAGCAGGCCGGGAGCCTGATCGGCATTTACGGCTTCGTGGTGTGGTTCCTGCCGGTGATCGGCGGG
>DATMBH010000040.1:0-4529 GCA_035559335.1 Gemmatimonadales bacterium | reverse complement strand
CATGGCCGGTCGGGCTTCTCCACCGACCCAGCCTTCCGCCTCGGCGAGGAGTTTGGGAACCTGTGGCGCGACAACCAGGAGAACACGCTGCTGGTAAAGGTGAGCTACTGGCTTAGCATGTAAGGACAGGGAGCCGGGAGGGAGCGGCACCCGCTGCTCCCTGCCTGCTGCTCCCCGCTCCCGGTTCGCTCTCATTACCTTCCCTGCAATGCAGCCTCGAATCCAACACGAGCCCGAGGGCCGGCGTTTCGTCGTGACCGTGGACGGCGCGCCGGCGTTTCTGGAGTACGCGAGCGCCGGGGCCGGACGCGTGGACTTTCGCTACACGTTCGTCTCGCCGGAGCTACGCGGCCGCGGGCTCGGTGCGGCGGTGGTGCGCGAGGCGCTCGCCTGGGCTCGCCGGGAAGGCCTGAAGGTGGTCCCGTCCTGCTGGTTCGTGGCGGCGATCGTCGAGCGGCACCACGAGTACCGCGACCTCCTCGCCTGAGCGTTATGCAGAGCGTTCCTCCTCCGCTGACCGGCGAAGTCGAGCTGAACGCTGTTCTGCTCCAGGTCGCGGTCACGGTGGGGCTGACGGCGATCTGCTACTACCTCTACCGCCGCTATCGCAAGCCGTATATCGGAGGCTTCGCCCTCGGCTGGGGTCTGTACATCCTGCGGCTGGGTGCGATCGCCGTGTTCGTACGCACGGCCGACTGGATCTGGCTGTACTGGCATCAGGTGGTAACCGGGTGGACCGCACTGGCGCTGCTGGGCGCGGCGCTGGCGTTCGCCCGCCGCATGCGCCGGCCGCGACTGCTGCTCGCGGCCGGCTTGTTTCCGCTCGCCTGGTCGTACGTCGCGATCTACCAGCTCGACAATTTCCTGCTGGCGGCGCTACCGGCGGTGCTGTTCCTCAGTCTCGTCACGCTCGGCACCGGCTGGCTGTTCCTGCGCCACTGGCTCGCATCCCGCTCCCCCGGCGCGCTCAGCCTCGCCATCGCCCTAGCGCTGTGGGGCCTGCACCATTTGGACTATCCGTTCCTGCGCGCACGGGGCGCCTGGGTTCCGTGGGGCTACTACCTGGACATCGTGTTCACGCTCGCCGTCGGCGCGGGCATCCTCATCCTGGTGCTCGAGGACCTGCGCGACGGCCTGCTGCAGCGCACCGGCGAGCTGGAGCGGCTGTCGCGGCGGATGCTGGCGCAGCACGAGGAGGAACGCCGCAGGCTGTCGCTGCACCTCCACGACGAAACGGCGCAGGTGTTCACCGCCGTGAAGCTCCAGCTGGGCGTGCTGCGCGAGGGCGTGGACCCGGCCACCGCCGAGCGGATCGGCCGACTGGTGAGCCTGGTGGACGACGGGATTGCCAGCATCCGCAATGTTACCAACGACCTGCGCCCAGCGTTGCTCGACGACATGGGTCTCAGGGCGGCACTCCTGTCGCTGGTGCGCTCCAGCGAGGAGCGGCTCGGCATGTCGATCGGCTTCGATGCTCCGGAGCAGCTGCCTCGCCTGCGCGACGACGCCGAAGTGGCGCTATTCCGCGCCGTGCAGGAGTCGCTTGCCAATGCCGCCCAGCACTCGGGGGGCTCGCGGGTGGAGGTTGCAGTGGCGGTGGCCAGCGGGTTCGTCGAGCTTACTATCGATGACGACGGCCGGGGCTTCCCGGAGCCGCCCGCGGAACGCCACGAGCGGGTGGGCCACCTGGGTCTCGCCGGAATGAGAGAGCGGGTCACTGCGTTAGGCGGCAGCCTGGAACTGGGGCGCTCAGCGCAGGGCGGGGCGCGGGTGCGGATCCGGCTGCCACTCCAGAACCAGACGACCGCGGGGGTTGGATGAGCGGCGTTATCCGCGTGATGATAGTTGACGACCACGACGTGGTACGGGAGGGACTGCGCCACGTGCTGGGCGGGGCCGCGGGGTTCGAGGTGGTGGCGGAGGCCTCGACCGCGGCTGTGGCGGTCGCCCGGGCCGGTGAGCTGCGGCCCGATGTGATTTTGCTCGACATAACGATGCCCGGGGGCTCCGGGCTGGACGCAGTGCCGCAGCTGCGCGAGGCGTCGCCGTCGAGCCGGATCCTGATGCTGAGCGTGCACGACGACAGCGGCTACGTGCTGGCAAGCGTGCGCGCCGGCGCGCACGGCTACCTGCGCAAGGACAGCTCGCCGGCCGAGCTGCGCGAGGCGGTGCGCCACGTGCACGCGGGTGACGCGTTTTTCTCGCCTCCGGTTGCCCGCCAGCTGGCCGTGGCGATCCGCGAGGGCGTCGAGCCGACGCCGCCGGGCCGCGCCGTGGAGCAGCTCACCGCGCGTGAGCGCGAGGTGCTGGCCGGCGTGGCGCGGGGACTGGCGAACAAGGAGATCGCCTCCGAGCTTGGCATCAGCGTGCGCACCGTGGAGGCGCACCGCGACTCGATCGCCAAGAAACTCGGCGTGCGCTCGGCGGCCGCGCTGACCAGGCTGGCGCTGGATGCAGGACTGATAGGGACCGGGGGTCAGGGCACGGGGGCCGGGTAGGGCTGGGAGTTAGGGATCGGGGGTCGGGAGTCAGAGGAGTGAGAAGCCAGAGGAGAGCAGAGAGCAGAATTCCCCGACCCCCGACCCCTGACTCCCGACCCCTGACAACTTGTGTTAGGCCACTCGCTTCCGGGTCGGTAACCAGCTTCAACGGCGCGAGCTCGCCGGCACGTATATGGAGACAGCGTGCCAGCAACCGGACGGCAGCTAAACGCCCTGCGTAGTGCGGGTTAGTGACGGCGTGCCTTGCGAGCGCGGCGCCGCCGCTGCCCAACAATGAGAACAGCCCTCCCGCCAGCGGACACACCCGGAACGCGTTTGTCTCTGGCCGAAGGGACGTCGGGGCAGTAAGATTGATATCAGCAGCCCGCGGAGTGCTTGGCTCCTGACGGGCCTCCCCCGCGGCGAGACCACAGAATCGAGGAGATCAAGCAGATGGCAGTGCGGACCGTTACGTTCGCCAGCCGGGAGTGCGAGGCTTTTGTGCGCGAGGTGAAACAGCGCCACGACGAGTACTTCCGGAACCTGGGCATATCGAACAAGGCAAATGCCGCTATGGTCACCAAGACCGTGGTTCTCATTGCGGCGATGGTGCTTC
The DNA here is from genome assembly GCA_035559335.1 of Gemmatimonadales bacterium. GTDB lineage: Bacteria > Gemmatimonadota > Gemmatimonadetes > Gemmatimonadales > JACORV01 > DASXPG01. Next base: position 1,433 of record DATMBH010000040.1, on the reverse strand, counting down.
CCTACCTGGCGATCATGATTCTCCAGCCGAGTCCGTGGATCATGTGGGCGCTGGCCGCATTCATGGGCGTTGCGATGGCCGGGATAGGGTTCTCGGTGGCGCACGACGCGCTGCACGGAGCCTACTCGGAGAGCCCGGTGGTGAACGGCGCGCTGGGCGCGTGCTTCGACGTGCTGGGTGCCAACGGCTATATGTGGAAGGTCACCCACAACGTCATCCACCACACCTACACCAACATCAACGGGCTCGACGAAGACCTTGAGGTGTCTCCGCTGCTGCGCCTGTCGGTGCGCGCGCCGCATCGCAAAGTGCATCGCTTCCAACATCTCTACGCGCTGGGCGCTTACGCTATGAGCACCCTGAACTGGGTGTTCTGGAAGGACTTCGACTACTTCACGCGGCGCCGGCTCGGGCCCTACGAGGGACGCCGCCACGCGGCGCGCGAGTGGGTCTTCTTGGCGCTCGGCAAGGGCTTCTACTTCACGTGGGCCATCGTGCTGCCGCTTACGCTCCTGGATCTGGCGTGGTGGCAGGTCGCGATCGGATTCCTAACGATGAACTTCGTAGCCAGCATCATCCTCGGCGTGGTGTTCCAGCTGGCGCACGTGGTGGAGGGCGTCGAGCAGCTGGTGCCTGACGAGCACGGCATGATGGAGCATTCCTGGATGGTGCACGAGATGCTCACCACCGCGAACTTCTCCACCCACAACCGGTTGCTTACCTGGTATGTCGGTGGCCTGAACTATCAGGTGGAGCACCACCTGTTCCCTAAGACCTGTTCGGTGCACTATCCCGCGCTCGGTAAGATCGTGCGCGAGGTCGCCTTGAAGCACGGCATCCCGTACCGAGAGAACCCCACCTTCTTCGGCGCGGTGCGCTCCCACTTCGCCATGCTGAAGCTGCTGGGCCAGGGGTATATGCCGGCGGCAGTGTAAGAGGGCACGGAGGGCACAGAGGGCACAGAAGCGTACGGCCACGGCCACGCATACCGGTCTGGCACCGTGCTTCTGTGCCCTCTGTGCTCTGTGCCGACGCCCGGGTAGTTCTCACGGCCCTAGGGGGCTAGTCCCCCCCCTCGCGCATCGCCCATTACCTAGCACCCGCCCTCTCGATCTCCTCCCACGGAACCGTTCTTCCGTGCCCGCCGGCGTACATCCGCGGCGACAATCCGCGCGAACGCGCCAGCGCCACCAGCTCGGCACTGCCCGCCTGGGGGAGCGCACCCGTGGCAGGCGGGTTCACGACGTCGCTCGTAAACAGCACTCCGGCGCGCGGCACCCACGCGCTCAGGATCCCCTCCACATGTGCCGTGGGAGTGGTGTACAGCACCACGCGCTCGTCTCCGGCTCCGATCACCAGGCTGTCGCGGAAGGTGCGCAGCGTGGGAGACCGGCGCCGCCGCTCCTGGAGATCGGGCGCCACGGTGCGCCGAG
>DATMBH010000039.1:0-6421 GCA_035559335.1 Gemmatimonadales bacterium | reverse complement strand
GATTCGGTGCTGTACCTGGGGCTGCGGCAGAGCGTACGGATTACTTCGCGCGCGTTGTCCGAGAGCGGCAATCCGATACCCGAGGCCCCGCGGCGCTGGACCATGCCTGACACAAACCTGGTAACCCTCGACACCGCCACGGGCACTCTCTCTGGCCGAGCGCTGGGCAGCACCCAGTTCGCCATCGAGTATCCCGGGCAGCCGGCCAAGACCATCAGAGTTGTGGTCGTTGCCTACGCGCTGCGCGCCGCGCGCGAGCGGATCGGCGTGCCCGTGGGCCAGCGGCGGCAGCTGGCAGTCGAACTGATCGACCGTAACCGCCAGCCGGCTGGCAATGCGCTGCCCTATCTGCGCTGGACATCCTCGGATACCACGGTGGCCCGGGTTGACAGCACGGGCAACGTGACGGGCGTCATGCCGGGCAGGGCGCTGATCCGCGGCACTACAGTTTGGGATTCCACGGTGACGGTCGAAGCCTACGTCGCCGGCGACATGATCTTCTCGGCGCGGCGCGGCGGCCGGCGTGACATCTACATGATGTACGGCCAGAACCAGCTGAGGCCGATCACCCAGGATACGGCCGAAGAGGTTTCGATCGCTTGGTCGCGTGACCTTACGCGCATCGCGTTCTTCAGCGGAACCAACGGCAGGTACGATGTCTGGACCGCTAACGCCGACGGCTCGGGCCGGACCCGCCTGACGCTCGACTCCGCGACGCTTGCGGGCAACGTCGGTTTTGCTGGTGCCGAGGACGATCTGCTGATTTACGAATCGAACGCCGGCGGCTCTCAGCGCGTCTGGCTGTTGGGGCTGGGACGGCAGGCCGGTTCCCGCCCGCTGGTGACCACCACGGGTCCGACCACCTCGCCGGCCGTGAGTCCGGACGGCAGGCGCGTCGCTCTGAGTGGTGCGCTGGTCCAGACCGCGCCGGGCCGCGGCGCGCTGGGCCTGTATGTGGTCAACGCCGACGGTTCCGGTTCCCCGCAACTGGTGTTCGAGGGGAACGTTACCTCACCGGTGTTCGCGGCCGACGGCCAGTACCTGTACTTCGTGCGGTCCTACACCGAGCGCCGCGAACAGCGCCGCCGCGTGTTCCGCCAGCGAATCGGAGTGACCGTGCCCGATTCGGCCCAGGCCATCACGCCCGAGACGATGGTGGTGGTGGCGTTGTATGACGTGAGCGCGGACGGCAACCGGCTGGCCATGCGGGTCCAGATGGCCGATGGGCTGCACACGATCATCTATGATCGCACCACGAACCAGAGCACCGAGTTGCTCACGCCCGCAGAGGCGGTGGCGGGGGTGCTGTTCAGGCGATAGGGCGGTAGAACCGTAAGGCGGTAGCAGGGCGGAGTCTCCGCTTCGGAGGCTGCGCCCTTCGCCTTTTCTTGCCCCCCAGCGCCCTACTGCTTCTTCACGCCATACCGCCCTACGGCCTTACCGCCTTACCTTTCACGCCCATGCGCGCAGTCACCATTACGAGCTACGGCGGCCCTGAGGTCGTCAGGGTGCAGGATGTGCCGGATCCACCGCCACCAGGGCCGGGAGAGATCCAGCTGCGCGTAAGGGCGGCTGCGCTGAACCACCTCGACCTGTTTGTGATCCGCGGTCTGCCGGGAGTTCAGCATTCGTTTCCGCACACCGTGGGTTCGGACATCTCCGGCGAGGTGGTGTCAGTCGGCGCCAGGGTCTCCCGCGTGCGGCCCGGCGACTCAGTGCTGGTCAATCCGGGCTCCTGGTGCGGCAGCTGCGAGCTGTGCGCGGCGGGCGAGGAGTGTCTGTGCGAGCGCTACGGCGTGCGGGGCGAACAGGGAGCTGGGCTGTTCTCGGAACTCGTGAACCTGCCGGAATCCAACGTCGAGCGCGTGGCCGCCGGCCATTCTTGGGCCGAGGCGGCGGCCTATCCCCTGGCCACGCTGACCGCGTGGCGAATGCTGGTCACCCGGGCGCAGCTCAAGCCCGGCGAGTCAGTGCTGATCTGGGGCATCGGTGGAGGAGTCGCGCTACAGGCGCTGCAGGTGGCAAAGCACGTGGGAGCCAGGGTTATCGTCACCAGTTCGTCCGATGCCAAGCTGGAGCGGGCCCGCCAGCTGGGTGCGGACGCAGTGGTCAACCACGGCCGTGATGACGTCCCGAAGGCAGTTAGGGCGTTCAGCGGAAAGCGGGGAGCCGACGTGGTGGTTGACTGTGTCGGGCAGGCCACGTGGGAGATAAGCACCCGGGCCCTGGCGCGCACCGGGAGACTGGTGACCTGCGGCGGAACCTCGGGACCGCTGGTGACGATGGACGTGCGCAAGCTGTTTTGGCACCACTGGAGCATTCTTGGTTCGACGATGGGCAACACGCGTGAGTTCCGGCGCATCGCGGAGCTGTTCAGTAGCGGCGAGCTCAAGCCGGTGGTGGACAGCGTGATTCCGTTTGACCAGGCACGCTCGGCGTTCGAGCGGCTGGAGCGGGGGGAGCAGTTCGGCAAGGTGGTACTGGAGGTGGCTTAATGGACCGGGCACTGGAATCGCTATCGCGGCTGAAGACTGCGCTGATGCAGATACTCGCGATACTGCCGGGGCTACTGCTGGCCCTGGTGATCCTGATGGCGGGCTTCTTTGTTGCCAGGACGCTCGAGAGGCTGACGGACGCGCTGCTGGACCGGCTTCACTTCGACCGCGAGGCGGCGCGCTGGGGTGTCGCCGAGGCGGTCGAGCGCAGCGGTGTGGGTGAGCGGCCCACGCGGGTGGTGGGCAAGCTGCTGTTCTGGTTGGTGATGCTGGTTGTGATCCTGCTGGCCTCGAGCGCCCTGGGCGTCGAGAACATCAACGAGATCTTCGCCAACCTCGTGGGTTACGTGCCCAGCGTGTTCGCCGCGATCATCGTCATGGTACTCGGGCTGATCTTGGGCGAGTTCGTGCGGGCGCTGATCCTAGCCTCCGCGGGCGGGGTGGAGGGTGTGCCCACGCTGGCCCAGGTGGCCAAGTCGGTGGTGATCGTGATCGCAGTGTTCATGGCGCTGCAGCAGGTTGGCGTGGCAGCCGACATCGTCACGACCGCCTTCACGCTGATACTAGGGGCGGCGGCGCTGGCGGTGGCGCTCGCCTTCGGGCTGGGCAACACGCAACTGGCGGGCGAGATCACGCGGCGCTGGTACGAGAAGGTGGGGCGGAAGCCGGAGAAGGGGCGGTAGGGGCGGCGAGGGCAGTGGGGCGCTAGAGCGGTAAGTTGTGACGGACAGCGTGGCGACATCATGGCCACATCATCGCGACATCACGCGTTCGGTGCAGTTGATTTAACCTGAAGTTTCATATACATTTAGCAGTCCTCAGCCGAGTGTTCTTCGAGTGACTGCTCCCAATCAGCGCGAGCGTATTCTCCCCCGCCTGATCGAAGACGAAATGCGCGAGTCGTTCATCGACTATTCGATGAGCGTGATCGTCTCGCGCGCCCTGCCGGACGTGCGTGACGGACTCAAGCCGGTGCACCGGCGGATCCTGTACGCGATGAACGAGCTGGGGCTGGTGCCCGGCCGGCCGTACAAGAAGTCGGCCACGGTGGTGGGCGACGTGTTGGGCAAGTACCACCCGCACGGCGACAGCGCGGTGTACGACTCACTGGTGCGCATGGTGCAGGACTTCTCGCTGCGCTATCCGCTGGTGGACGGGCAGGGGAACTTCGGCTCGGTGGACGGGGATCCCGCGGCTGCCTATCGCTACACCGAGGCCAGGCTTACCCGCATCGCCATGGCGATGCTGCAGGACATCGACAAGAACACCGTAGGTTTCGTCCCCAATTTCGACGACCGGCTGCAGGAGCCGACGGTGCTGCCGTCGCTGCTGCCCAACCTGCTGGTGAACGGCAGCGCGGGCATCGCGGTCGGCATGGCCACCAACATTCCGCCGCACAACCTGCGCGAGGTGGTGAGGGCCATCGGTCACCTGGTGGACCATCCTGACGCCACGCCGAAGGACCTGGCGAAGTTCATTCACGGACCGGACTTCCCGACCGGTGGGATCATCTACGGCAGGCAGGGCATCAAGGACACCTACGAGACGGGCCGCGGCCGGATCGTGGTGCGGGCGCGCGCGCAGGTGGAGGAGAAGGAGAGCAGCGGGCGGGTCTCGATCGTGGTGACCGAGATTCCCTACATGGTGAACAAGGCGCGGCTGATTGAGCAGATCGCCGAGCTGGTGCGGGACAAGAAGATCGAGGGCATCAGCGACCTGCGCGACGAGTCGGATCGCGACGGGATGCGGATCGTCATCGAGCTGAAGCGGGACGCGGTGCCGCTGGTGGTGTTGAACAACCTGTACAAGCACACCCAGATGCAGACCACCTTCGGGTCCATCATGCTCGCGCTGGTCAATGGGCGCCCGAAGGAGATGAACCTCCGCGAGCTGCTGCACCACTTCGTCGAGCACCGCCACGAGGTTATCACCCGCCGCACCCAGTACGATCTCGACCAGGCCCTGGCCCGGGAGCACATTCTCGAGGGCCTGAAGATCGCGGTAGACAACATTGACGCGGTCATCAAGATCATCCGCGGCGCCGAGACGGTCGAAGAGGCGGACGAACAGCTGCAACAGCGCTTCAAGCTCTCGGAGAAGCAGAGCAAGGCGATCCTCGACATGCGGCTTGCCAAGCTCACCGGCCTCGAGATCGAGAAACTGGAGGAGGAGCTCAAGCAGGTCCGCGCGCAGATCAGCGACCTCAAGGGCATCCTGGCCTCCAAGCCGCGGCGGATGGCGATCCTCAAGAAGGAGCTGGAGGATCTGGCGAAGGAGTTCGGCGACGAACGCCGCACCGAGATCGTGGCTGACGAAGGGGAGTTCTCGGTCGAGGACCTGATCGCCGAGGAGGACATGGTGGTCACCGTGTCGCACTCGGGCTACATCAAGCGGATCGCGGTCTCGACCTACCGGCGGCAGCGGCGCGGCGGGCGCGGGCTGAACGGGATGGGCACCAAGGAAGAGGACTGGGTCGAGCACCTGTTCATCGCCTCGACGCACGACTACGTGATGTTCTTCACCGAGAACGGCCAGTGCTACTGGCTCAAGGTGTACGACATCCCGCAGATGGGTCGCGCGGCGAAGGGCAAGCCGATCGTCAACTGCATCGCGATCAAGCCCGATGAGCGTATCGCCGCGCTGGTGAACGTGCGCGAGTTCTCGGACGACAAGTACCTGATGTTCGCCACCAAGGGCGGCACCGTGAAGAAGACCAGGCTGTCGGCCTACGGCAACGTGCGTTCGGTGGGGCTCAACGCGATCAACATCGAGCCGGGCGACCAGCTGATGGACGTGCAAATAACCGACGGCAGCAACGACATCGTGCTGGCCACGCGGCATGGGATGTCGATCCGGTTCCACGAGAAGGACGTGCGCGAGATGGGACGGGCCACGACCGGGGTCAAGGGCATCGAGCTGGAAGAGGGTGACGAGCTGATTGGCATGGTTGTGGTGCGGCGCGATGCGACCCTGCTCACGGTCACGGAGCACGGACTGGGCAAGCGCTCCGAGCTGGCGGAGTACCGGGTGCAGCACCGGGGCGGCAAGGGAATCATCACGCTGAAGCGCACCGACAAGACTGGAGACTGCGTGGCGCTCAAGGAAGTCCAGCCCGGTGACGAGCTGATGGTGATCACGCGCCACGGCGTGATCATTCGGCTGCCGGTGGACGACATTCGGGTTATCGGGCGCAACACCCAGGGCGTGAGGATCATCAACCTGGACGAGGGTGACCGGGTTATAGACGTGGCGCGCGTGGTGAAGGAGGACGAAGAGGGCGCCGAGGAGGAAGCGGTCGGAGCAATCGCGGAGGAGTGATGCCTCAGGGTCTACGCCTGGCAGATCATGGCGCGGCGGCGCGTGCGGCGTTCGCCGCGCCGGTCGTTTTCATGCTGGTGGCGGCGGTTTCGGGCGGCGCGCTCGCGCAGGGACGCGGTGCCTCGGTGATCTCGGCTGCCGCGAGCGAGATGCGCGATACGGTCGAGCTGTTCAGCGCCGATCGTGCCGGATTGCTGCGGCGCTACGCCGTCGAGTACTCCCCGGTGCGGCGCGAGCGGTTGCGGCGCTTCTATGGCGAATGGCGCGAGCGGCTGCAGCGGATGGGGTTCGATCGGTTCGCCGTCGAAGGGCGAATCGACTGGGTGCTGCTCGATCTCAGGTTGCGCCGCGAGCTGGAGCTGCTGGCGCTGGAGGAGCGGCGCTGGAACGAGATGGCCTCGTGGGTGCCGTTTGCGACGGCGATCTTCGATCTCGAGGAATCGCGGCGGCGGCTGGAGTCACCTAACGGGGAACGGGCGGCGCGCTCGATCGCGTCCGTCGCCGCCGCGGCCGACAGCCTGCGGCGCGGTGTGGGCCAGATCGAGCGATCGCGGCAGAACCGGATCGTGGCGCTGAGGGCGGCGCAGCTGGTCGATGCGCTGCGGCGG
>DATMBH010000038.1:0-8998 GCA_035559335.1 Gemmatimonadales bacterium | reverse complement strand
CCACCGCCTCGACCAGGGGGTACTGCACGCTGATCGGCGCTCCGCAGTTCCGGCACCGCGCCCGCAGCGCCAGCCACGAGAGGATCGGGACGTTGTCGTACCAGGCGATTGGCCGCTCACACGAGGGGCAGCGCGACCGCGGCCTGACTACCGACAGGTCGCGTGGCAGCCGGTGGATGCACACGTTCAGGAAGCTGCCCACGATGCTCCCGAGCACGCCGGCCAGGAGAGCCACAACCGGATCGGGCAGGAGCGTCACTGCCCCGCCGCCTGCGAGCAGTAAGCGTACAGCATGATGCCGGCCGCCACGCCGGCATTCAGCGACTCGGCGCCCTTCGCCATGGGAATCGCCACCCTCACCGGTTTCAGTTCCTCCCAGCCGGCCCGCGTCCCGTGCCCCTCGCTGCCGATGACCAGCGCGATGGTCGTGGAAGGCCGGGACACCCGGGGCAGCATCTCGCCGTCCATGGTCGCGACGTGCACCGCGACCCCGCTCTCTCGCGCCCACTGCGCGAAGTCGCCGAACGCTGCCTCGACGATCCGGTGGCGAAAATGGGCGCCCATCGCCCCGCGCACCACTTTGGGACTGCGCACGTCCACGGTGCCGTCGAGGACCACCGTGCCCGCGGCCCCGAGCGCGTGGGCGGTCCGCAGCATCGTTCCCGCGTTGCCGGGGTCCTGCACCCCATCGAGCACCAGCAGCACGGCGCCGGGCGCGAGCTGCCCGATGTCGCCCAGTCCCGCAGGCGCCCATTCCACCACCGCCATCACGCCGCTCGGTGTTTCGGTGTCCGCCAGCCGGTCGAATTCCTGGCGCGGCAGCAGCAGCGTCTCGATCCGCCGCCTAGCCGCTTCGGCGAGCGGATCGGCGGCAGTGGTCGCTGCAGCGTCTTCCGCGGCGATCAGGCCGGCCACCGAGCAGCCGGATGCCAGCGCCTCGCCCACCAGTCGCCTGCCTTCCGCGACGATCATCCCGCGCCGCTCGCGTGCCTTGCGGCGCTGGAGGTCCCGGACCAGTCTGCCTAAGTTGCGAGACATATGCAGTTCGCAAGATACGCTCTTGGTCTGCTTCGCGCGTTGTCAGCCGGCCCCCGCGGCGCGAGCGCGGCGTGAGCGCTTCGCTCAGCGTCGCGCTCACGATCGCCGGCTCCGACTCCGGAGGCGGCGCCGGCATTCAGGCCGACCTCAAGACCTTCCACCAGTTCGGCGTCTTCGGCACCAGCGTGATAACCGCGGTCACCGCCCAGAACACGCGCGGCGTGCGGGCGTGGGAGGCGCTGCCGGTAGAGCTGATCCGCCAGCAGATCGCGGCAGTCGCCGAGGACCTCGCGCCGGCGGCCGTGAAGACCGGGATGCTGGGGTCGGTCGCGGTGGTGGAGGCGGTTGGCGATGCGATTGCCGCGCACCGACTCCCTAACTACGTCCTCGATCCGGTGATGGTGGCCACCAGCGGTGATCGGCTGCTGCACCGGGAGGCCGAGCGGCGCGTGGCCGAACGGCTGGTACCCCTGGCCACGCTGGTGACGCCCAACCTGGACGAAGCGACGATCCTGGTGGGATTTACCGTTGCGGATCCGGACTCCATGGAGCGGGCCGCTCGTGCCCTGGTCGAGCGTGGTGCGGGCGCGGCGCTGATCAAGGGGGGTCATCTCGCCGGCGGCACCGTGGTGGATGTGCTGGTTTCCCCGGCCGGTGTGCGCCGGTTCACGCGGCCACGGATCGACACCACGTCGGTGCATGGCACCGGCTGCACGCTGAGCAGCGCCGTGACCGCCTGCCTCGCGCGCGGCGAGCCGCTCGAGCGAGCCGTGGAACTCGGCCTGGACTTCGTGCACCGCGCGATCGCCGCGGCTCCGGGCCTGGGCGCAGGGCACGGCCCGCTCAACCACTTCGTGCCGGCGAGCTTCAGCAGTCCCTGACGATTCCCCGGACTAGCGTGGCGAGCCGGGACTTCACCCGCTCGGCCACCTCCAGCACTTCCGCGTGGGACAGCGGCCGGCCGGTGTGACCGGCGGCTGCATTCGTTATGGTCGAGATACCCACACAGCGCATCCCGCGCGCCCGTGCGGCGATCACCTCCGGCACGGTGCTCATGCCCACGGCGTCGGCGCCTAACCGTTCCAGCATCCTGATTTCCGCCGGGGTCTCGTAGGACGGGCCCAGCAGCGCCGCATAGACCCCCTCGGCGAGCTCGATCCCGGCCTGCTTCGCCACCCTGCGGGCCAGCTCGCGCAGGCCGGGATCGTAGGCCGCCGTCATGTCCGGGAACCGCTCCTCTCCCTCCAACGCCTGCCCAGCCAGCGGATTGCGGCCGGTGAGGTTGAGGTGGTCGCTGATCAACATCAACGTGCCGGGCCCGAACTGGAGGTTGATGCCGCCGGCGGCATTGGTCACCACCAGGACCCCGATGCCCAGCGTGGCGAACACCCGCACCGGCAGTGCGGCGACCGCCGGCTCGTGTCCCTCGTAGAGATGAAACCGGCCGCTCTGGGCCAGCACAGTCCGACCCTCGAGCGTCCCGCACACCAGCTCGCCGGCGTGGCCGACCACGGTCGGACGCGGAAATCCGGGGATCTTCGCGTAGGGAATGCGCGCGGCGTCGGCAAGCTGATCGGCGAGAAACCCGAGGCCGGACCCGAGCACGATCGCGACCTGCGGTTTGCGCCCGTCCAGACCGCTCCTGACCGCCTCGGCCGCGGCCTCGATCTCCTGCTCCCTTGTCACTACCTGGATCCCCTGCTCCCTGCCCCGTGCTCCTTGCTCCCCACCGCGGCCAGCTCCCGTCTGACCTTCTCGACCAGAGCCTGCCGCTCGCGCCACGGCAGAAACGCGCTTTCGAACCCGTACAGGATCATCCGTTCGAGCTCGGAGCGTCCGAATCCCAGCCGGGTGTGCGCCAGCCACAGTTCGTCGGTCACGGTCGTGGCGCTCATCAGCCGGTTGTCGGTATTCAGGCAGACCACGATGCCAAGGTCGAAGTAGCGGCGCACCGGGTGCTGCTCCACGTTGGCCACCGCGTGCGTCTGCAAGTTGCTCGTTATGCAGATCTCGAGTGGGATGCGCCGGTCGCACACGTAGTGTTCGAGGTCCGGGTTCTCGAACAGCCGGGTGCCGTGGCCGATCCGGTCCGCGTGGCAGTAGTGGATGGCCTGGTGAATCGATTCCGCGCCGTAGGCCTCGCCGGCGTGCACCGTGGTCGCCATGTTGTGGTCGATCACGGTGTAGAAGGCTTCCTTGTGCTTCTTGGCCGGGAAATTGTATTCGGCGCCGGCCAGATCGAAGGCCACCACTCCCCGGCCCTTGTAGGCCACCGTCAGGTTCGCCAGCTCCAGCGACACGTCCGGGCTCATGTTGCGGATCCCGCAGATGATCAGCTGGCTCTTCACCCCGAAGTCGCGCTCGCCCCGGGCCATCCCGCGCAGCGGCGCGTCCACTGCCTCGGTGAGCGGCATCCCGCCGCGCGTCAGCAGGATCGGCGAGAACCTGATTTCCATGTAACGCACGTTCTCGGCCGCGGCGTCCTCGATCAGCTCGTAGGCGATGCGCTCCAGGGCATCCGGGGTCTGCATCACCGACAGGGTCACCTCGAACCGGGCCAGGTATTCCACCAAACTGCGCGCGTCCGTCACGTGCATGTAGCGCGCGATGCCCGCCTCGTCTTTCGCCGGTAGCTCCACCTTTTGCTCGCGGGCCAGCTCGAGCAGCGTCCGTGGCCTCACGCTGCCGTCCAGGTGCACGTGCAGTTCTGCTTTGGGGAGCTTGCGGATCAGCTCACGCGTCAGCCTCTGGGTCATCGTGTCACCGCCTCGTTTCGATTCGCGCCGGCCCGGATGGAGCGCGGATCGGCTGCGGCAGCTGCTGCAGGTACGAAATAAAGGAATCCAGGTCCAGGACGCCGGTGTTCACCGCCGGCAGGCCGCGCAGCATGGTGTAGCCGCTTCCTCCGCCGGACAGGTAGTCCAGAGTTCCCATGGTGTATGTGGCGCTGTCCAGCACCGGCGAGCCGTCCTCCAGCGTAACACTGACGAGCCGCGATCCGGCCGGACGAGACGGGTCGGCGCGCACCCGGAGGCCGGAAACCCGCAGTGCCGCCTCGCCGCGCGCCAGGCCGTGTTCGAGTGCGCGGCGTAGCACGGCGCCGCTGACCTCGAGCCTGACCACGCGGTTGTTGAACGGCAGCACCTCGAGCGCCGTGCCCCAGGTCAGCGGTCCCGCCGGCAGGCTGCGGCGCACTCCGGTGGCATTGACCACGGCCAGCTGCGAGCCGGCGGTGCGCCTGATGGCGTCCGCCACCATGTCGCCTAACGTTATCGCGCCGCTGTCACGCAGCAGCGGCTCGGCCAGCACCGCGACCGTGCGCCCCACCTGCCCGGCGATCTGCGCCGCGTGTCGCTCGACGATCCGCACTACGGCGGTATCCGGGTTCTCTCGGTCGGCCCAGACCGTCTCGACCCTGATCCTGATCGCCCTGCCCGTAGCGGAGTTCACCACGTCCACCACGCCGAGGCTGGTGCCTCCCGAGCGCGCCTGCACGATGGGAATTCCGTTCACGACCGTGTTCACCAGCGAGTGGGTGTGGCCGCTCACGATCAGGTCGGGGCGTTCGCGCAGCGCCCGAGCCAGCTCCACCACCTCGCCGTTGCAGGCCAACGAGTCGCAGAACGCGCCCGCGTGCGCCAGCAGAATCACGAAGTCGGGTCGTTCCCGCCGCGCCGCGGCGATCGCCTCGTCCGCCGCCTGCGGCCCTCTGAACCCCAGGCCACGGATCGCTTCGGGACTCGTCATGCTGGTCGTCCCAGGCGTGGCGTAGCCAACCACGGCCACGCGCAGCCCTCCCGCGCTCACCATGCGCCACGGGACGACCCAGGGTGGAGGCCGCAGTGTCCGCAGTTCATGGATGTTCGCGGCCACCAGCGCGAAGCGCATCTCGCGCGAGCGGGCGGCGAGGGTGTCGGTGGACCAGTCGAACTCGTGGTTGCCGACGGTCGCGGCCGCGTAGCCCATCGCGTTCATGGCCTCGATGGTGGCGCGGCCGAACGTCAGGTTGGAGATCGAAGCGCCCTGCATCATGTCGCCAGCGTCCACGCGCAGCGCCGGACACGCGCATTCCCGCTCCAGCCGCCGCATCATCCCCGCGATGAACGCCGCCCCACCGACCGGCCTGCGATTGCTCCATGCCTCCGGCCGGGCCTCGAGCCTGCCGTGCAGGTCGTTGGTCGCCAGCACCCTCAGCAGGATACGGTCCTGCGCTTCCCTGACCCCTGACGCCTGCCCCCCAACCCCTCTTATCGCCCAGTTCCTCTCGAAGTAGTCCTCCGGCCGGATCGTCCCGCGCCGCGCGATCTCGGCCGCCAGCATGTCGCGGATGTACTCGTCGGTGGCCCACACCACTGGCGCCCTGGAGAACACGGGGTAACCGCCGCCTCCCTGCTGGCGGTAGTTGTTGACGGCGAGCGTGAAGGAGTCGGCGGCGGTCACCTCACGCCCGGCGATGCGCAGGAACGTCACCCGGCGCCCCACCGGCTGCGTCAGGTCCAACTCGTATTCGGCCCCGCTCAGGATGTCGAAGTTGTAGCCCGGCACCGAGTCGTTGACGATCGGCCCACCCGGCCCCATGCCACGGTAGTAGCGACTGGAGTACTCGAGGATCTCCCTGAGGTCGGAGCCGCTGACCCGCACGGCGCGCAGCTGGTTGTCGTAGGGATAGATGCTGGCCAGGTCGCCCCACGAAACCGGTCCGGCGGGAATGCCTCCGCGCAGATTGAAAGCCGCGGCCAGCGACAGCTGCGCGCCGGTCACCGCGCGCTGCACCGCGTTGATGAAGTCAATCACCGGCGTGTCCTCGAGCCGCGCGCGCGTGGCCGGCATCGCTTCCGCGCTGCGGCCGACCGGCTGGGTGGCCCACGACCGCGCTGCCTCGTGCGCCGGCAGCACCGCGGCGACCAGCGCCGAGTCGGCGCGCGTGGTCGCGAGCGGAACGATTTGGCCGCGCCGCTCGGCGATGCGCCACGCCCTGCCGCTGCGCGCCAGCTTCAACGTCACGACGGCCACGCTCTGCACCCAGTTGCGCGGCTGCACCACCAGCGCCTCGCCAATGGTCGTGTCGGCCAGCTCGCGGTGCGTGTGTCCCATCACCACCACATCCAGGCCCCGCGAGCGCGTGATCGCCGTCGCCAGGTCGTTCTCCGGCGGAGCGCGGGAGGTGTCGTAGCTCGACGGCCCGGAAAGCCCCGCGTGCCCCAGCAGCACCGTGACCTCGGCGCCCGCGCGCCGCATGGCTTCCACCGCCGCCGGTACCGCATCGGACACGCCCGTCAGGCTCACCCGGCCCCTGACGTTGGGGCCGTCCCACACCATGACGCCCGGAGTGGTCGCGCCGGTGATGCCGATGCGCACGCCGGCGCGCGTGATCAGCGTAAACTGCGGCAGCAGCAGCCGGCGCGACGGCAGTTCCAGGATGTTGGAGCTGACGTATGGAAACCGGGCGTCGCGCAGCGCGCTGCGCAGGAACGGGACGCCGAAGTTGAACTCGTGGTTGCCCGGCGTCGCCGCGTCGTAGCCCATCCGGTTCATCGCCTCCAGGATCGGGTGCGGCCGGCGCGGCTCGACCCGGGCGAAGTAGGTCGCGAACGGGTTACCCTGGATCAGGTCTCCAGCATCCACCAGGACCACGCGGCCCGGGTACTCGCGGCGCAGGCTGTCGACCACCGTTGCCGCGCGCACCAGGCCCAGCGGCGCTGGTTCGTTTCGTTCGTACTCCCAGTCCATCACCCGGCCGTGCACGTCGGTGGTCGCGACCAGCACGATGGTGGTGGTGTCCTGCGCTCGAACGGCGCCCGGGATGGTGAGGTGCGGGAAGGCGGCAAACAGCGCGGGGAGCAGTGCCCTGGCAATCATGTTGCCGGTCAAAGCTAGCATCGTGATTGACGCCTGCAAATCGCTGCTGCTACTGTTCGCGCCGAGGGCCTTCCGGGAGCCACGTGGGAGAAGAGCGCATTCTGGTGGTGGACGACGAGCGCGACATCACCGCGCTGGTCGCTTACCATCTGGCCAAGGCAGGCTACCGGGTAGCGACGGCTGCGAGCGGCACTGCTGCGCTGCAGGCCGTGGCCGCCGAGCCGCCCGACTTGGTCGTCCTGGATCTGATGCTGCCGGGGAGGTCCGGCCTCGAAGTCCTCGAGGAACTGCGACGGCACGAAGCCACCCGCCATGTCGGGGTGATTCTCCTCACCGCGCGCAAGGAACCGTCCGACCGGATCACCGGACTCGCAAGCGGCGCCGACGACTACCTCACCAAACCCTTCAGCCCCGAGGAACTGGTACTGCGTGTGAAGGCGGTGCTGCGACGCCTGGGCGCAGCCTCGCAATCCGGCGCGCTCATGAAGGTCGGACCAGTCGCCATCGACCGCGCCTCGAGCACTGTTACCGTTGAAGGCAGGGCGATCGAGCTGACGCGGATAGAATACCGCCTTCTCGAGGTCCTCGCGGAACGGCGCGGTCGGGTACAGTCGAGGCCCCAGCTGCTGGAGTCCGTATGGCAGGCGCACGCCGACATCCAGACCCGGACGGTTGACATGCACGTCCGGCGACTGCGCACGAAGCTGGGCGCCGCGGGAGACCTAATCGAGACCGTCCGCGGCTTCGGCTACCGCTTGAGGGCCGCTGATCGCGACGAGCAAGCCGTTAGATGAGCCTTACGCGCAGGTTGCTCCTCTCGTACATCACCATCGTGGTGGCGACCGCCGCGGTCCTGACGGTGGCGGCGGACCGAGGTCTGCGGTCGCAACTCGAGGCCCGCCTGACGGAGGAGTTCGAACGTGAGGCGCGTTATTTGGCCTTCGCCGCCCGGGGGCTGGCCGAAGCCGAGCTCGACAGCTTGGCGCACTCGCTCGGTGCCCAGACCGGACGCCGCCTGACAATCATCTCCCGCGACGGCCGCGTGCTCGCCGATACCGACTTCCCGCGGGACCAACTCGGTACGATCGAGAACCACGCCACCCGGCCGGAAGTCGCCGAGGCGCTGGCGGGTCGCGTTGGCATCGACCGGCGGCGCAGCACGTCGACGGGAGAAGACGAGCTCAAGGTCGCGCTCCCCGGCCCCGGCCCCGGCCCCGCTGCCGTAGTCAGGGTCAGCGCCCGCCTGGATCAAGTCAACGAGGTGGTGCGCAACGCGCAGGGCGCCGTGCTGGGCGGTGCGAGCATCGCTCTGGCGATAGCTGCGTTCCTGTCCCTCGGTTTCTCGCTACGAGTGGCCCGTCCGCTGCGAAAGCTCAGCGATGCGGCCCAGGCGATCGCGGCCGGCGGCCACCCCACGCTGGACGTGCGCGGCAGGGACGAGGTGGGCCAGCTGGCGCGCGCGCTCCGCAGCCTGGACGAGAAGCTCGACTCGAGGCTCCGCACACTCGAGCTTGGGCGCGCCGAGACCTCCGCCATTATCACCTCCATGGTGGAAGGGGTGATCGCCTGCGACGCGAAAGGCCACATCACGCTGATGAACCCGGCCGCGCGCGCGCTGCTCGACTTGGACCCGAACTCGCAACCGCCGACGATACACGAACTGTTCCGGAAGCATGAGGCCGCCGATGCCGTGGCGAACGCCCTGAGCGGCCAGACAGTCTCGGGAATCGAGACCGAGATAAACGGCCGGCAGGTGCTGGTATCTGGCCACTCCCTACCTAACGGTGGCGCGGTGCTGGTCACCCATGACGTCACGTGGCTCAGGCGCGTTGAAGCCGTGCGCCGTGACTTCGTGGCCAACGTCTCGCACGAAATGAGGACGCCGCTCACCGTCATGCGAGGCTATGCCGAGACGCTGCTGTCCGATGACCCGCCGCCAGATCTCAGGGCCCGGTTCCTTCGCTCGATTCTGGAGCACGCGCAGCGGCTGCAGCGGCTGGTGGACGATCTGCTGGACCTCTCGCGCATCGAAGCGGGCGCTTGGCAACCCGAGCCGACGCCAGTGAGCGTGGAAGAGGTCGCGCGCGAGGCGTGGCAGGGT
>DATMBH010000037.1:0-27608 GCA_035559335.1 Gemmatimonadales bacterium | reverse complement strand
CTGCCGGTGGTGGCCGCTTCGCCGCCGCAAGCCGCCGACTCGCCGGCAACCGCGGCGGGCGCCGCCCAGCCGGCGCGGGTCACGCTCCGCAACGTGCCGGCCGGGGCCACGATCACGCGCAACGGCGTGCGGGTGAGCTCGCCCCGGTTCGCGCTCGAGCCCAACCAGCGCCATGTGATCAGGGTACAGGCGGCCGGCTTCGAGCCATGGGAGGAGACCGTACGCCTGGCCGCGGGCCAGACGCGCGCACTGACGGTCACCTTGCGTCGCGCGCAGGCCACCGCGGCCTCGCCCGGCGCAGCGGCGCCACCGGCCGCCCAGCCGGCTCAGACCCAGCCTCAGGTGCAACCGCAGCCGCAACCGGCCCAGCCGGCGCCGCAGCCGGCCGCCCCGGCGGCACAACCGGCCGTGGGGTACCTGTTCGTAGGCAGCACTCCGGCGACCGCGTCCATCACCATCAATGGCCAGGTCGCCCGCAGCAACCCGGTGACCAACTACGAAGTGCCAGCCGGCAGCGTAACGATCGTGTTCCGCTGGACGGACACCGGGGGCGTCCCGCGCGACACCACAATCACCCTACGCGTCTCACCCGGCGAGACGGTGCGCCGGCGCGTCAACCTGCCGGTGAACTAATGCGCCGCGCGCTGCCCCCGATCTTGGTCGCGATCGCGGCGCTGTGCGTGGCGATGTCGCCGGCGGCGGCGCAGCAGACCGGCGCCTCACGGTTGATCGCGGAGGCGCGCCAGGCGATCGAGGACTTCGACGCGGAGTCGGCATACCGGTTGCTGCAGCGCGCGCTGGACCAGGGCAGCGACGCTACCCAGGCGGAGCGGCTGCGCGGCCTGATACTGTTAGGCATCTCGGCGCTGATGCGCTCCGACGGAGCTGACCGGATCGGGGCGCGCCAGGCCTTCGAGCGCGCGCTCAGACTCAACCCCGCCTACGACCTGCCCGACTCACTGGCGGGACTCCACTCCGACGCGCGCGTGGCGTTCGTCGAGGCCCGGCAGCTGGTTCCGCTCCCGGTCCCGGCGGCAGCGCCGGTGGCGGTGATTCCGTTCGCGGTTGAACTCTCTCTCGCCGCCGATACCACGCTCCCGGTGCAGGCTGGACGTTTTTCGGTAAGGGTTGCGCCTAACCGTCCGGCCGAGGTGATCGCGGTCGTGACGCCGGCGGACGTGCCGACGTCAATACTGTGGGCCGACACCCAGCGGATCAGAGGCGCCGGGGTGCACCAGTGGGACCTGAGATCGCGCTCGGGTGACCTGGTGCCAGAGGGCCGCTACGCCATCCGGCTGCGCGCGGTGGATTCGCTCAACCAGGTATGGGGGCCGGTCGAGCGCATCATCGCCGTCTCGCGCGTGCCGGCGGATACCGCCGCGCACCCGGCTCCCCTCCCGAGATCGGCGTTCCGGCCCGAGACCTTGACCTTGCGCCGCGGCTCGCCGTCGGTGCTGCTGGTCGGGGCCGGGGTCGGCGCGGCGGCGTTCCTGCTGCCGACGTTAGGCAATCCCCAACTTAACACGGGCGCTTCCCGCGACGTCACGGCGGTTGCTGTCGCCGGCGTGGCCTCGGTGGCGGGGATCGTCGGATACCTCACCGGTCACCGAGTGCGCTACTCGGCGGAGAACGCGCGCGCCAACGCCGAGCTGCGGCGGCAGCACGAAGCGCGCCGGGCCGAAATCGCGCGCAGCAACCGGGCGCTGATCGCCGCCGCGCCGATACGCGTGAGGCTGGAGCGGTGAGCGGGCGAATCCCGGCGACACTATCCTTCATGCTAGTCGCGGCCGCGACCGGCGCTTGGGCCCAGACGCTTGAGCTGAGCGGCGCGGTGTTCAACGCCCAGCACCGCCTGCTCTACCAGGGCTCGACGAGCGAGCGGTCGGCCGTAATGATCGGCGGCCACGGCGCCGTGACGCTGGGTCGAATCGGCCTCAGTCTCTCCGGGTTCCAGGGCTCGCTCGGCGAGGCCGGGCCGGCCTCGCCCGAGACCAAGGTGCGCATTACCTCAGTAGTGCTGACAATCCGCACCACGCCGTGGCTATCGCTCGGACCAGAGGCCGAGGCACGGCGGTTCGAGGCCGACGCCGGTGTGACCACGTGGGTGATGCTGGGCGCCACCGCGCGCCTGTCGCTGGCTATGGGCGGAGGCCTGCGCGGGTTCGGCGAGGTGTCGTTATTCCCCGTCGCCGAGGCGAAGCCGGTCGGCGAGACTATGTCGCCGGCATTCCGTGCGGCGGTCGGCATCAGCTTCAGCTCGCCGAGCGGGTTCGAGGCGCGGATCGGATACCGGTTAGACCGGTTCGACTTTTCCGGGTCGGCCACGGCCTCGCGACTGGAGCAGTTCCGCGGGCTCGTGGCGGGCGTCGGGTGGCGGCTGAGGCGTTAGGCGGGCGCTACAGCTGCTTCACCCGCAGCGTCGTGGCGGCGGCGCCGAGCACGATACGGTCTCCCACCTTGAGCGGCACCTCCCCGTCCTTCAGGCGCCGGCTGTTCACCCAGGTGCCATTGCGGCTCCCCAGGTCACGGATGACCACCGTGCGGTCGGACCGGAACTGGATCTCGGCGTGCCTGCCCGAGATGTGTTTCTCCTCGTCGCTGCGGATCACGATCTGCGCCGACGGGTCGCGGCCCAGCACGATAGTATAGCCCTCGGCCACGAACTCCTGTTCGGTGCGCTCGTGGTGCAGGATCACTCTGGGCGTCTGGCCGACCAGGAACGGGCGGTCCATGGTGCCGTCGCGCGCGGCCTGGCCGCCTGCTCCGCCGCGTCCGCCCACCACGCGCGGCTGCCCGCCGCCCGAGGCGAGAATGGTCCTGCCGGCCAGCTCCGGGTCGAGCATCGTGGCCTCGGCAGGTGGCCGCGGAGGGGGCGCGCCGGGCTGCTCTTCCAGAGTCGCATCCGGCCCGGTGCCGCCGAAGCCGCGGAAGCAGGTGAAGGTGGGGCCAGACATGCCGAGTGAGAAGCTGTCCCCGGTGCGCAGGTGCGTTTTGCCGTGGAGTCGAGTGGAGCGGATCCACGTGCCGTTAGTGCTCCCGAGGTCTTCCAAGATCCAGCGATCCGGGCCCTCCCGCCGCAACACGCAGTGGCGGTTGCTTACCACCTTGTTGGTGAGCCCCACGATGAACGAGGCCAGATGGCAGTCCCTGCCGAGGTAGAGGCTGTCGCCGTCTATCTCTATGAACTGACCGTCAGGTGTCTTGAGGAGTGGGTTCTCGGGCACTGTCCTGCGTTCCGAGGGAGTCGTTCGAGGAAGATGAGCGCCTGATGAGGACGGCGTCCAGAGCCTCGTGGTCGGGTTCTAGGCCAGCCGCTGGTCGATTGCGGCTACTACCTGGCATCGTGCCGCGGCCGGAGCGCTTGACTTTATGATGCAAAGGACTTTGCTTCATTGCGAACACTGGCCCCGGAGCCGCTCGTGACCGCCGCAGTTCAGCCGCTTCCCGCCGCCACCCAGTCCGGACCCGTGACAACCGCCCGCATCATCGCCCTGACCGCGATCGCCCTTGGAGTCGCCGCCGACCTAATGCTGCGGGTAACCTGGGGACTGAACGCGGCGCTGTGGTTCGCGGCGCTGACAGCAGTTGCGCTGTGGGCTCGCCGCAGCGGCCGCAGCGGAACCTGGACCGCCGAGTGGTACTGGTTCGTGCCGGCGCTCTCGGGCGCGCTGCTGCTGGCCTTCCGCTACAGCGGCGCGGTGCGGTTCCTGAACCTGGCGATGGTGCTGCTCTCCCTGACGCTGCCGATGCTGCATCACCGCCTGGTGAACCTGCGCAGCGCGCTGCCCAGCGATCTGGTCATGGCCGCCGTGCGGATGGCGCTGACGGTGCTGATCGCGCCGTTCCAGCTGGCCCCGGAGCTGGTGGAGCGCGGGCGAGGCGAATCGCCGGGTGTGCAGCGGGTCCGAGCCATCGCCGGTGGCCTGCTGGTCGGCATCCCCATCGCGCTGGTCTTCTCCGTACTGTTCGCCCAGGCTGACCCGGTGCTGCGCACCGCACTGGAAGGGCTGTTCGACTGGCGGATCGAAAAGCTAATCGAGCACGCCACGGTGTTCGGCGTTTTCGCGTGGTTCGCCGCAGGAATCACGCGAGCGATGGCGCTGCGGGAAGCGCGGGATGCCGCGCCCTTCCTCTTCACCTTCACCGCACCGTTCACACCGCCGCTGACCAGCGTGGTGACGGTGCTGGCGACCACTGCAGGAGCGTTCCTGTTGTTCGTCGGCTCACAGGCGGGGCAGCTGTTCGCGGGAGCAGACCTGATCGTCACCACGCCGGGGCTGTCCTATGCGAAGCACGCCAAGGACGGCTTCTTCGAGCTGCTGGCGGTGAGCGTGCTGGTGCTGCCGCTCAGCTACGCCTCGGAGTGGCTCACCGAGAAGGCGCCGGCCAAAGGCCGGACCAGCCTGCGCTCGATGCAGATCGTGCTGCTCATCCTCGTCTTCCTCGTCATGCTCTCGGCGGCGTACCGAATGCAGCTGTATGTGGGCGCCTACGGCTTGACCGAGGACCGGCTGTACGGCAGCGCGCTGATGCTGTGGCTGGCGATCGTGGCCGCGGGCTTCGGCGCCACGGTGCTGCGCGGGCACCGCCGCAGCTTCACGCGGGTGGTGGTGGGTGCGAGCTTCGCGGTGGTGGGCTCGCTGAACGTGGTGAACCCTGACGCCCTGATTGCGCGCGTGAACCTCGGGCGCTACGAGGCGGGCCGGCCGCTCGACGCCGGATACGCTGCCACGCTGGGCGCGGATGCCATCCCGGTGCTGGAGCGGGCCCTAGGATCGCTGCCGGCCGCGGACCGCTGCACGCTACTGAACGCCTGGCGCGGGCGGCAGCTGCCTGATGGATGGCGGAGCGCGAGCTACGGGCTAGTGCGGGCGAAGCGCGCGCTGGCCAGACAGGCCGGGGCCAGCGGTTGCGACCGCGCCGAGGCCGAGCCTAGCGCGAGGCGGCCGTCCTAACGGCGGCCACCACGTCCTCTGCCCGCTTTCCCGCCGCCTCGGCGTGGAAGTTCACCACGATGCGGTGACGCAATACCGCCAGCGCCACCGAGTCCAGGTCATCGAGATCGCACACGCCGCGGCCGTCCATCGCGGCGCGCGCCTTGGCGCCCAGGATCAGATACTGTGAGGCGCGCGGACCCGCGCCCCAGGCCACGAACTCGCGCACCACTTCCGGCGCACCCGGCTCCGAGGGCCTGGTGAGCCGCGCCATCCGCACGGCCGACTCGACCACCAGCTTCGGCGCCGGCACCCGCCTAACAAGATGCTGGAGCTGGATCAGCTCCTCACCGCTCAGTACCGGCACGATCTCGGTGGCCAGGTCGCCGGTGGTGCGCTCGACGATGGCCTGCTCCTCTTCGGCTGACGGGTAATCCACGTGCAGCTCGAACATGAACCGATCCAGCTGCGCCTCGGGCAGCGGGTAGGTGCCCTCCTGCTCGATCGGGTTCTGGGTGGCGAGCACGAAGAACGGAGCGTCGAGCCGGTAGGTGGCGCCGCCCGCGGTGACCTCGTGCTCCTGCATCGCCTGGAGCAGCGCCGCCTGGGTCTTGGGTGGTGTACGGTTGATCTCGTCGGCCAGGATGATGTTGGCGAACACCGGCCCCTTCACGAACCGGAACGCGCGCCGGCCGGTGGAGTGGTCGTCCTCGATCACTTCGGTGCCGGTGATATCGCTCGGCATCAGGTCGGGGGTGAACTGGATGCGCGAGAACTTCAGCGCCAGCGCCTCGGCAACCGAGCTGACCATCAGCGTCTTGGCCAGGCCAGGCACGCCCACCAGCAGGGCATGGCCGCCGGACAGGATCGCCGTGAGGATCCCATCGAGCACTTCGCGCTGGCCAACGATCCTGCGCCCCACTTGCTCCAGCAGGCTTCGTCGGGCGGCAGCGAGTCGCTCGAGCAGCTCCTCGTCGCGGGTGGTAGCGTGAAGGGTCATCGCCATTGAGGGTACCCCAGAGCGTGGAGCAGGGTCAACTGCGCGCGTGATGCCAGCAGCCGAAGGCCTGGATACTGACGCAGACCGAGCGCCACAGGACGGCCAGCCCGCTGGCTCAGTGACCGGGCAGGTTGCTTTAGCTCCTGGTCGGCCCGCATGTTGGATCACACATGTTCCGCGCCATCCTCACCGCGATCGGCCTGACGTACTTCAGCGCGCCTGCCATCGCACAGTGTCCCGACGGCACGCCGCCGCCGTGCCGTCGAGCGGCTTCCCAGCCTCGCCCGCGGGTTATGGACTCGCTGGGCGTTGCAGTGCTCTACCTGAGCGATCTGGCCCGCGACACGGGCAGTGTCGCGATCGCCGACGGCTTGACTGAGGAGCTCATTGCGACGCTGTCGCGCGTCAGGGGCCTGCACCCCTCGAGCCGTCACGCCGCGGCGCGGTTCCGCGGCGCCCGGGTGCCCGATCCCCGCCGGATCGGACGTGAGCTGGGCGTGCGTTATGTGGTGGACGGAACGGTGCGGCGATCAGGCGGCCGGCTGCGGGTCGTGCTCACGATGACCGACGTGGCTGCGGGGTTCAACGTGTGGGGCGGAACGTTCGATCGGCCGATCGAGGAGATCTACTCCATCCAGGACTCGGTGGCCGTGCAGGTCGCTGAGGCGATCCTGGGAACTAGGCTATCGCAGAGCGAGCGCGCGAACCTGGGCCACGCCGCGCCGCCGAGCAACGTGGATGCCTACCAGGCCTATCTGCGCGGACGGGTCGCGATCCGCGGACGCACCGCCCGATCCGCGTCGCGCGCCATCCGGCACTACCGCGAAGCGCTGCGGTTGGATCCCCGGTTTGCGCCGGCCTGGGCCGCCCTGGCGCACGCATACGCGCTGGCGCGCGTCTGGAGCTGGGATCTCGACGACGTACCGCAGGACAGCATCCAGCCGCTTGCCTTGCTGGCAGCCGAACGCGCGGTCGCTCTGGATTCGAGCGCCGCTGAGTCGTGGCTCGCCGCGGCAATGGCCGAGCGGGCCCGCGACGTTTACCGGGCACTCGAACTGAATCGCCGCGCGGCGATGATGGACTCCGCAAATGTCGAGGTGATTCACCAGTTGGCGTGGGGTTTCCTCGGCACCGGCGAGCTGGACAGCGCGATCAGCTTCGAGCGACTCGCCATAGCGCGCGACCCTTTCTACGCCTACGCCTACGCGGGGCTCGCGGAAATGCTCATCATCGCCGGGCGTCCGGAGGAGGCCCTCGAGGTGTTCGCGCAGGGAGCGGTGGTCGACTCCACGCTGGCTCCGCTGTACTGGCAGCGTGCGGACGCAGAGCTGCGGCTGGGACGCCACCGTCAGGCGCTCGAGGCGCTGGAGCGCGCAGAACGTCTGGGTTTCGACCCGCTCGGCGCCCGAATACTGCGCGCAATAGCGCTGGTCCGCTCCGGGGACACAGCGGCGGCGCGAGCCCGCCTGCCTGAGATCGAGCGAGCCTTGCTCGTCGACTCCGCTCGGGCGCGAGGCGGCCTGGCGTTCACGTCGGCCGGCCTGCTATCGGGCCTGTTCGCCCAGCTTGGCGACCTTGCCGGCTCGCTGCGGTGGGCCCGGAGCGTCGAGGAAAGGCCGCGCCGCTTCTACGCGGTGATCTTCGCCCGGCACTGGTTGTGGGAGCCGGTGCAACGGGAGCCACTGTTCCAGCAGTTCCTCAGCGACTTGAGACGCTAGAAAGGTCCGCGTCCTGAGTTTGCGAAATTTTTCACAAGGGGGTAATTTCCGCGCCGCCGCCAATGGCCCAGGACCGGGACGAACAACCGGCCGGACAGGGGTACGGCGTCGGGTACGCGATAGTCGGCGCAGGATTCCAGCTGGCCTTCTCCATCCTTTTCTTTCTCGGACTCGGATGGTGGGCTGACCGTCGGCTAGGCACCCGCCCGGTACTCATGCTCGTCGGTCTCGGCATCGGTCTGGCCGCGGGGTTGTACGCCTTTCTGCGGCGCGTGAGCCATGAAGCAGGGCTCGGGGCTCGGGGCAGCTCGGGGGCCCGGGGGCCCCGGGGAAAGACAGGGACTTGACGCAGCTGATCGTTGTCGGCGCGGGCCTCGAGGCGCTGATTGGGGTGGTCGCATTCTTCGCCGGCGGGCCGATGGCGCTGGTGGCGGCACTGGCCGGGAGCGGCCTGGCGATGGGAGCGCAGATCGCGGCGGTCGCGGTGCTGCGGCCGGCCATGAAGGCCGAGTCGCGGGAATTCACCCGCAAGTGGGGCCTCGGCGTGGCGATCCGGTTCGCCAGTTTCCTGGGCGTCGCGGCGCTGCTGCTGGCGGCGAATGAAGTGCTGCCGTCGGTGTGGGTAGCGGCGGGTTACCTGATCGAGATGTCGGTCCTTCTGTTCGGGGAGAGCCTCTTCCTCAGATGATGTTCCAGGCGCCCAACATCGGCGAGATGATTCTGCACCACACCTCGGACGCGCACGAGATCGAGTTCGAGTGGCCGTGGGGTGGGCATTCGACCATCCACCTGCCGCAGTGGGAGCCGGTTCACCTCGGGCCGCTGACGCTGGACCTCTCGCCCACCAAGCACGTGGTGTTCATGCTGGTGGCCGCGGTGCTGGTGTGGGCCACGATGTACCTGGCTGGCCGCGCGCTGGAACGCCGGCGCGCCGCGGGCCGGGCGCCGGGCGGGCTGCCGGGGTTGATCGAGGCGATGGTGCTGTTCGTTCGCAACGATATCGCGATCGCGAACATCGGCCACCATCGCGGCGCCAGCTTCGCGCCGTACATCATGACCCTGTTCTTCTTCATCCTTTACTCGAACCTGCTGGGCCTGTTGCCGTGGGGCGCCACGCCAACCGGAAACCTGGCGGTCACGGCGGGCCTGGCGCTGACTGCGTTCGCCACCATCGAGATTTCGGGGATGAGGGCGCTGGGCCCGAAGGGCTACATGCACA
This sequence comes from Gemmatimonadales bacterium, assembly GCA_035559335.1. GTDB lineage: Bacteria > Gemmatimonadota > Gemmatimonadetes > Gemmatimonadales > JACORV01 > DASXPG01. The sequence continues at coordinate 18,737 of DATMBH010000037.1, read as the reverse complement.
CCATCGTGTTCACTCCGCCAGGGGTGAGCGGGTTCATGGCGGTGGTGCTCACGTTGATCATGATTCCGGTCGAGCTAATCGGGAAGCTAGTCAAGCCGTTCGCGTTATGCTTGCGACTGTTCGCCAACATGACGGCCGGGCACTTCGTGATCCTGGCATTGTTGGGCATGATCTTCCTGTTCGGCTCGGCGATGTGGGCGATCAAGGGGACGGTGGTGGCGGGTGCGGTGGGGTTCTCGCTGTTCATGTACATGCTGGAGCTGTTCGTGGCGTTTCTGCAGGCGTACATCTTCGCGCTGCTGACGAGCGTGTTTATCGGGTTGATGCAGCACGAGCATTGAGAAGTTGGGGAGCAGGAAGCGGGGAGCAGGGCAGGACACAAACTACTCGTAACTTGACGGGGGAGTTCCATGGTGCAGGAAGCGGCTGGTGCGGCGCAGGAGGCGGCTGGAAGCGGTCTGGCGCTGCTGGGTGCGGGGCTGAGCCTTGGTCTGGCGATCATCGGTGCCGGCATCGGCATCGGGCGGATCGGCGGCCAGGCGGTGGAAGCGATGGCGCGGCAGCCTGAGGCCTCGGGCGACATCCGCGGCGCGATGATCTTGACGGCGGCGCTCATCGAGGGCGCCACGCTGGCCTCGCTGGTGTTCGCGCTGCTGTTCAAGGTTCTGTAGCATGCCGATCATCGGCTTCCTGCGGGCAGCGGCCGAGGAGGGCGCGGCCGCGGGGCCGTTCGCGGTCAACCCCGGGCTGATCATCTGGACCCTGGTGGTATTCGGGATCCTGATGTTTGTGTTGGCGAAGACAGCCTGGCCCGCGATCCTGAAACAGGTCGAGGAGCGCGAGCACCGCATCGCCGACCAGCTGGCGCAGGCCGAGAAGGCCAACGCCGAGGCGCAGCGGCTGCTCGAGGAGTACCGCGGGCAGATCGAGCGCGCACGCGAGGAAGCGCGCGAGATCGTGGCGGCGGGCCGGCAGGCGGGCGAGAAGTTGCGCGAGGAGATCGTAGCCAGGGGCCGCAAGGAGCAGGAAGAGCTGCTCGAGCGTGCTCGGCGCGAGATCTCCCTCGAGCGCGATCGCGCCCTCGCCGAGCTTCGCCGCGAGGCGGTGGAGCTCTCCATCGCGGCTGCCTCGAAGGTCCTGGAGCGTAACCTCGACACCGAGGCTGATCGCAAGCTGGTCCAGGACTACCTGAACGCGTTGCACCAGTCACGGCAGTGAAGAACACCGTCATCGCGCGGAACTATGCCGAGGCGCTGTACGGCGTAGCGGCGAAGCTGGAGCGGGTCGAGCCGTTCGCCGAGCTGCTCGACGCGGTGGCGGGCGCGGTGAAGGCGGACCCGATGGTGCACTCGGTGCTGATGAGTCCGCGGGTCACCAAGCAGGCAAAGAGCGAGCTGCTGGCGCGGGCGCTGAAGGGTGTGGCGCCCGAGCCGTTCATCAGGTTCCTGGCCGCCGTCGTGCACCGCGGGCGGCAGGGTCTGTTGAGCGAGATCTCCGAAGCCTATCAGGACCTAGTGGACCTGCACCTCGACCGGGTCCACGCCAGCGTACTCACGGCGCATCCGACCGACCGCGAGCTGGAGCAGGAGATCGCCAGGCGGCTCTCGGAGGTCGTGGGCAAGACCGTCGTACCCCACTTCCGCACCGAGCCGTCGCTGATCGGCGGCCTGATTGTGCGCATGGGAGACCGGGTGTTCGACGGATCGCTGCGCCGCAGGATCAGGACGCTGAAGGAGCGGATGTTGCAAGGGCAGTAAAGGCAGTAGGGCGCTAGGGCGGTGCGAAGTGCCCGGCCGCGCGCTTCATGCCGCCTTCCCGCCTTACCGCCTTACCGCCATCTTCCCCACATGCCGAAGCCCGACGATCCGTTCTCCCGGCGCGGGTTCCTGTCCGAAGCCGCGAAGCTCATCGCGGGCAAGGCCGGAGCGCTGCTGGCTGAACGGGTGGCGCCGCGGCGGAACTTCCGGCCGCCGGGCGCGCTGCCGGAGCCCGGGTTCCTCGCGGCCTGCACGCGCTGTGGCTACTGCATCGAGGCCTGTCCGGTGGGCGCGATCTTCGCGGCGCCGCCGGCCGCGGGTCTGGCCGCGGGAACGCCAATCATTGATCCCGCCGTCCAGCCGTGCATCGCGTGCGAGGGGATGTTTTGCGCCAACGTCTGCCCCACTGGCGCGCTGGTGCCGCCACCGGACGGCTGGGAACGCGAGAAGCTGGGCAGGCTGGAGCTAGACGAGGTCCGGTGCATAGCCTTCCAGGGCATCGAGTGCGGCGTGTGCGCGCGGGTGTGCCCCGTGGGGCCGGAGGCGCTGGACCTCGACCAGCACGGCCGTCCGGTGGTGAAGGACTCATGCGTCGGCTGTGGCGTCTGTGTCCGCGCCTGCGTAACTACGCCATCGTCGCTGTCGTTGTCACTGGTCTGACCCCTGACCCCCGACCCCTGACCCCGGTATGAACCACCCATACGCCTTCGCTCCCGCGCGTGTCGAAAAGCCCTGGGGCTACGAGATCATTTGGGCCCACACCGACCGTTATGTGGGCAAGATCCTCCACATCGAGCCGGGCCACCTGCTCAGCCTGCAGTACCACGAGCAGAAGCACGAGTCCATCTACGTGCTGCGCGGCCGGATGATTTTCCGCTATCGGAACGAGGCGGGTGAGCTGGCCGAACGCGAGATGATCGCCGGCGATGCCCAGCAGGTGCCCACGGGTCTGGTGCACCAGTTCGAGGCGCTCGAGAGAACCGATGTGCTGGAGGCCTCGACTCCGCACCTGGACGACGTGGTTAGGCTGCAGGACCGCTATGGGAGGGTGGAGCACCGAGGCACCGAGGCACCAGGGCGCCGGGGTGCAGGAGAGCGGGGAGAAGGCTGATGCAGGTGATCATTCCACTGGCCGGAAAGGGCACGCGGCTCCGCCCTCACACGCACCTGGTGCCCAAGCCGCTCATCAAGGTGGCGGGGCGGCCGGTGATGGACTGGGTGATGGAAACGCTCGAGGCCGCTGGCATCACCGAGCTGCTGTTCATCACCGGGCACCTCAAGGAGCAGGTCGAGGCCTACGCGCGGCAGCGCTGGAAGGTGCCGATGCGGTTCATCGAGCAGAAGGTCCAGGACGGCACCGCGGGCGCCATCAACCTGGCGCGGCCCTACGTCACGGGCCCGGTCCTGATCGTGTTCGTAGACACGGTCTTCGACGCCGACCTCTCGATCGTGCGCTCAACCGATGCCGACGGCATCATCTGGGCCATGGAGGTGGAGGACTACCAGCGCTTCGGCGTGGTGGTCACCGACCCGGACGGCTACATGACGCGGATCGTAGAGAAACCGCGCGAGCCGATCTCGAAGCTGGCCAACATCGGGCTCTACTACATCCGCGACGTCGGGGCCATGTGGGAAGGCATCGACCACGTGCTCGCGCGTCCGGCTAACCGGGGCGAGTACTACCTCACCGACGCCTTCCAGTGGATGATCGAGAATGGCCGGAGGATCCGCGCCGCCGAAGTGAGCGGGTGGTACGACTGCGGCGAATTAGGCACCACGCTGGAAACCAACGCCATTCTGCTCTCGCGCCTGGTGCGCGCGACCCGCGATTTCCCGGACTCGAAGATCATCGAGCCGTGTTACATCGAGGACGGGGTCGTGATCCAGGAATGCACGGTCGGACCGAACGTTTCGGTCGAGGCCGGCACGGTGATCAGGTCCTCTACCGTGCGCGATGCGATCATCGGCCGGGACTGCCGCATCACTTCGTGCGACCTGGAGAACGTCATGCTGGGCGACAGCGTGACCGTGGAGCAGTTCCGCGGCTCATGCTCGCTGGGCTCTCACTCGGCGCTGAAGGGGCGGAGGTAACTCTCAGCCGTAGCGGGCCAGCGCCAGGTCCACGATGTCCTGCATCAACTCGGGGTAGGTCCGGCCCGATTTCCGCGCCGCCATCGCGAACTCCGCCCCCGAGCTGAGCCACGGGTTGGGGTTCGCCTCGATGACGTAAATCCTGCCTTCGGGCGTGAGCCGCATGTCGATGCGGCCGTAGTCGCGCAACTGGAGGGCCTGATAGGCGGCAATCGCGGTCCGCTGCAAGTGCTCGGTAGTTTCCTCGTCGAGGTCCTCAGCCAGGCGCGAGCGGGTCCTGCGATAGGCCTCCGTGTCCTTGTCCCACTTCACCTCGCTGCTGGCGATGCGCGGCGTTCCCTCCGGCAGCCTCGAGAGGTCCATCTCGATGAGCGGCAGCGCCTCTGGCTTCTCGTTTCCAAGGATGGCAGCGTAGATCTCCCGGCCTTCGATGTACTCCTCGATCAGCGCGGGGCAGTCGAACTCCTCGTGGATATAGTGGATCCGCTCCATCAGTTCCTTAACGCTGGTCACCACGGCGCCCATGTCTATGCCTATCGAGCCGTCCTCGCTCATCGGCTTCACGATGAGCGGGAAGGCGATGTCATGGGCGTGATCGCTGAAGCCCTTGTAGCTGACGGCGAAGAACGGCGTCCTGATGTCGTGGAAGTGGAAAATCTTCTTGGCGAGCGCCTTGTTCTGCGCCAGGTACAGGCCGTGCGGTCCCGCTCCGGTGTACCTGAGGTCCAGCAGGTCGAGATACGCGGCAAGGTTCATGTCCTTGGTGTCGTCGCCCGCGTAGGACTCGGTGAGGTTGAACACCAGGTCGCAGCGCAATCTTGCCAGCGCCGTAAGCGACGCATTCTCACCGTTCAGCTCGACGTAGTCGGCTTCGTGACCGAGCTTTACCAGAGCGTCGTGGACCTCTTCGCGGTCCAGCTTCGGACGCCGCGTCCGCCGCTTGCCTCTCGCTGCGCCTCGCTGCCTCGGCGCCTCGGCGCTTCTGGCCTCGAGACTAGGTTCCACCGCGCCGTCGTCCCAGGAGTCGTACAAGATCGCAATCTTCATTCTGCTGTGAATCTCCCTCGCGTGAGGTAATTCATGGCGAGGGTCGTGGTGTAGGCTGTGATCTCCACCACCGCGGCGGCCTCGCGCGCCTGCTCCACCACCAGGCCCAGGTCCCGCACCCGCAGCTCGATGTGCTCGACCAGCGTCTTCACCAGTGGCCGGCGCACTCCAGTCCAGTAAGTGACCTTGTCGGTGATTTCCTTGCGCCGCTCCGCCAACAGCTGCGCCGCGGGGCGCACTCCGTTTCTGCGCCTCGTGGCCTTGAGGAAAATGTCGGTCAGATCGGTGTCCAGCGGGAGGTCGTGGATCGCCTGCGACTCGTCGGCAGTCGTGCTGCGATAGAACTCCTCGATCGTGACGTCCATCTCCTCGACCGTGATGTCGGTCTGGCCCATGGGGCGCAGCGGCTCGTGATCGGCGTACCTGCGCGCGATCCGATCCACGTAGCGCAGCTTGTGCAGCGCGCCCCACCCCCGGTAGCGCTTGCGCCAGTTGGAACGCGGTGTGAGCCACACCGCAAACGTCTCGGCGAAGTCTTCGTCAGGGTGCTTCTGCGCATACCAACCAGCTATGTGCCTGACGAACCGCTTCGAGAAGGGGACCGGACGGTAGCGGTCCTTGTAGGGGCGGCGGAACGGGCCAAACAGCAGCTTCCAATCCTCGCGTTTGTACAGCTCGTAGGCGTAGTTGAACGCGTGACCGGCCTCGTGACGGAGGTACATCATGATCTCGCGCTCGTCCTCGAGATCGTTCATCGACTTCTCGAGCGCCTGGAGCTTCGGGTCAGCCAGGTAGAACGGGATGCCGATTACCGGCTCTTCGGAAGGACAGCCCCACTCGTCGGTGAGGTAGCAGCGCGGCCGGAACTTCCTCAGGCCCTTGCGTTCCAGCTCCCGGTACAGCTGGTGCACGTAGCGTTCGAGCGGCGAACCCTCGAGCCGCAGGCCGAGGTCCTTGATCGGCTTGCGGAGCAGCTCGTGGTCGGGGTGGGGAGTCTGCTCGAACGGGTGCATGGTGAGAAGATAGGCGCCCAGAGGCACGGGGGCACGGGGGCACGGGGGCAGTGGGTCGGGGGTCGGGGGTCAGAGGTCAGGGGTCAGGCGTCGGGGTCGCACGTCAGGGGCTGGGTGCGGATGAGCGCACCACCACGACGGCGGTGTCGGAGTGTCGGGTGGTGAGGCCGGCCCCGAGCTGGCCTCCGTCGTTCCAGCCACGGCACACGGCGATGCCGTTGCGATCGAGGCCGCAGGTCACGTAGCCGGTGCTGATGGATACCAGCGGTCGGCCCATGGCGTAGGGTTCGGGACGGCGGCCCGTGAGATTACCCCTGGCATCGCGCGAGGGCCAGCAGTGGGCGGCGCCGTCACGGTCCAGGGCGCAGCTCAGCAGCGGCCCGGTCTCCAGGAAACGGAAATAGGTGGTCGACTGCACACGCACCGGTCGCAACGCGCACGGGACCCGTCGCAGAGGGGCTCCGCCGCCGCTGTCCGATGCGCAGCTCTCAGCGGTCGAGTCCACGCCGAGCGCGCCGGATTCGTTGCTGCCCCAGCACCAGATCGCACCATCACGCGCCAGTCCGCATGTATGGCGGCTACCCGGCTCGACCGAGACTAGCGCAGGTGCGCCCGCTACCCGAACCGCGCCGTCAATGCGTCCAGCGCCGCCGCTGCCCAGCTCGCCGTGCTGGTTCGAGCCCCAGCAGTACGCGGAACCATCGGCGCCGAGACCGCAGCTGTGTGTCCAACCGGACCGGATTGCGACCAGGCGGGGTGCGCCGGCGACCTGCACTGGAGATCGAGCGCCGCAGGGGAAGCTCGCTTCTTCACCGCCTCCCTCGCCCGCAACGGTTTCGCTGCATGTTCCCGGGTCTCTCGTGCCCAGCACCGAATGTTGCTGAAACCTGTTGCCGCCCCAGCACCATGCGGTGCCTGCGCCGTCGAGCCCGCAGCTGAAGGTCGAGCCGACGGCGATGGCGACGAAGCTGCGGCCGCCGCCGACGCGCGCCGGTGCAGGCCGGCACGGTTCAGTCCCATCGGGAGTACGGCACTGGGCGTCAGGACCTTCCGCGCCGATCTGTCCGTTCTCGTTGTGACCCCAGCACCACGCCGCTCCGGCCGTGTCCAGGCCACACGTGTGCGCGCGCCCAGCCGCTATGGACTGCAGCACCAGGTGTGGCGCCGCGCGCTCGGCCGAACGATGCGCCTGATGGTCGGCGCTGCCGATGCCGAGCTGCCCGTAGCCGTTGCTGCCCCAGCACCACGCCTCGCCGCGCCATGTGAGTGCGCACGTGTGGCTCGCCCCGACTGCTATCTGCCTGAAGGAGCTGCTATCTGATATGAACGGCTGATCGTCGGCCTGGGAATCAGCTGCGGTCTGGTCCGGCTCGCCGGTTGGGCCGCACCCGATCGCCCCCAGGCACGCGAGAGCCAACAAACCCGAGATCCGGGCGACGGAGTCATGTGCGGCGGAGCGGCGCATCGAGGGATCCTGATGGGGGGTGGAACAGCATAGCTCCGGTCAGTCCGGGACGCGATATGGAGCTGGCGCGGGGGGCAGGGGTCGGGGGTCGGACGTCAGGGGAGTTCCGCCGCCGAGAGGGCGACCAGGAGGGCGCGGACCACTCCTTCAGCGCCGCGCTCGTTTTCGTACCACTCGGTGGTGAGATGCGTGTCGCCGCCCTGTCCGCCCGCGCCGAGCGCGATGGCGGGAATGCCGAGGCTGATGGGGACGTTGGCGTCGGTGGACGCCGCAGTCAGGACCGGCGTGACGCCGAGCCGCTCGGTAGCCTCGACCGCGGCGCGCACCAGAGGATGATCGGCCGGGGTTGCGCCGCACGGCCGCTCACCGAGCACCACCACCTCCAGCGCCAGGGCCGGGGTCCCGCTGGCGCGGCTGCGGTTGGCGGCCTCCAGAGCGTGGCGCAGCGCGGCGGCCGCCTCGCGCGCCGCGGCTTCCAGGGCCCCGGCGCCTTCGCTGCGGATGTCCAGCTCGCACCATGCCTCGACCGGAATGGTGTTGATGGAGGTCCCGCCGCCGACGCGCGCGACGGTGAGCGTGGTGCGCGGTGAGGCCGGCAGCGAGATAGCTGACATGCGGGACACGGCGATGCCTAACGCTACAGCCGGATTGGCCACGCCCCAGGCGGCCCACGAATGGCCACCCGGTCCATTCCAGGTGGCGCGCAGCCGGCGCGAGCCGATGGCTCGGTGCACCACGCGGTCCAGGCCCGGCCCGTCGAGGGCGATGAAGGCGCGGGGCCGGAACTCGCGGTCGGCGAACAGCTGCTTGGTGCCACGCAAATCTCCCAGCCCCTCCTCGCCCACGGTGGCCGCGAACAGCAGCGGCGCGCGAATTCGGCAGGTGACGCAGGCTTCCGCGACCGCCAGCAGCGCGGCCAGGCCTCGCGCGTTGTCCCCGATACCCGGGGCGGCGATGCGCCTTCCGTGGTGGCGCACCGCCAGTTCGGTGGCGCCGTCGAACACCGTGTCGAGGTGCGCCGCGATCACGACGGGGCGTTCCCCCGCATCGGGAAGGCCCGCGAGCACGTTGCCGGCGGCGTCGGCGACCGCCTTCAGGCCCAGGCGCTCGAACCGTGCCCGCACGAACGCCGCGCGCCGGCCCTCGTCGAACGTGGGAGCCGGTATCGCCGCTATCTGCTGCTGGAGGTCGAGTGTGTCCCGGTCGCGCGCGCGCAGCCAATCGGCGGCCGCTGCGACCTCGGCACGGGCGAGGGGTCTCACGGCCACAAGATACCAATCTGCCCGGTGACCGCCCAACGAGTTCGAGTCCATCGCCGGCTCCCTCCGCATTAGATTGACGCTGGCGGTTCACTCCTCCAGACTGGGTCGGGTATGGATGTGCGCGAGCTGATCTACGACTGGAACGCTGCCGGCAGCGCCTTCGACTGGTCGCAGGCGAAGGTGGACCTCAACGACGAGACGCTGCGCGACGGCCTGCAGTGCCCGTCGGTCAAGGACCCGACCATGGAGCAGAAGGTGCGCCTGCTGCACCTCATGGCCGACCTGGGGATCGCCTCGCTCGACATCGGTCTTCCGGGCGCGGGGCCCCGGGTGGTAGAGCAAGTCAGGACCCTCGCCTGGGAGATCGCCCGTAACCGGCTGCCGCTCTCGCCCAACTGCGCCGCGCGCACCCACCTCAACGACGTCCAGCCGATCGTGGACATCTCCCAGGAAGTGGGCATCGCGATCGAGGCCGCCACGTTCATCGGCTCCTCTCCGATCCGCCAGTACGCCGAGGACTGGACCCTGGAGAAGATGCTGGAAACCAGCGAGAAGGCCGTCACCTTCGCCGTGAAGCACGGCCTGCCAGTGATGTTCGTAACCGAGGACACCACCAGGGCCCGGCCAGAAACGCTGAAGGCGCTGTACGGCAACGCGATCTCCTGGGGGGCGAGGCGAGTGTGCCTGGCTGACACTGTGGGTCACGCCACGCCGGACGGCGTGCGCAGACTGGTGCGGTTCGTCAGGGAAGAGATCATCCGACCATCGGGCGAGGACGTGAAGCTCGACTGGCACGGACACCGCGATCGGGGCATGGGAGTGATCAACTGCCTGGCCGCGATCGAGGCCGGGGCTGACCGCGTCCACGCCACCGCGCTCGGCGTCGGCGAGCGCGTCGGCAACGCGGAGATGGATCTGCTGATCGTCAACCTGCACCTGCTGGGCGCCTACCGGGGAGATCTGCGCAAGCTGCCCGAGTACTGCCGGCTCGCGTCCGAAGCGGTGGGGCGGCCGATCGGCGTGGACTACCCGGTCATGGGCGCCGACGCCTTCCGCACGGGAACCGGCGTGCACGCCGCCGCGATCGTGAAGGCGCGAGCCAAGGGCGACGACTGGTTGGCGGACCGGGTTTATTCCAGCATACCGGCCGGTGAGCTTGGGATGATGCAGAAGATCGAAATTTCCCCCGTGTCCGGACTCTCGAACGTGAGGTACTGGCTGGCCCAGCACGGCTACGATCCGGCGAACGAGCAGTTCGCCCGGACCCTGTTCGAGGCGGCCAAGCGCACCGACCGGGTGCTGTCCGACGAGGAGTGCCACCGCCTGCTCGCGGGCGCGGGGGCCTGAGTTGCCCGCACCTAACTATCGGGAACTGGTCCGCTCCTATCTGGACCTGCGCTGGCAGCTGGACCCCGTCGCCGCCACCGCGGCGGGTATCGGCACCCACGACCACCGGCTGGGGAGGTTCAGCCGCCCCGACATCAAGGCGGCGGTCGCCGCGCTCAAGGCGATGGCGGGAGCGTTCGAGGAAGCCGTGGTGGAATCCCTGAGCGACGAGGTCGATCAGACCGCCGTGCTCAACGAGATCCGGGTGTGGATTGCCCGCCTGGAGAAGGAACGGCCCCACGAGCTGAACCCGGAATTCCATCTCGGCCACCTGATGAACAGCTGGTACATGCTGCTGGTCCGGCAGGACCAGTCGCTGGAACACCGTGGCCGTGCGCTGGCGGCGCGGCTGGCCGACACACCGCGGTTTCTGGACGACGCGCGGGCGACGCTGCTGCGCCCGTCGCCCGTCTTCACCGACACGGCGATTCGAGTGGCCCGGGGCGGGATCCAGATGCTGCGCGAGGCTGTGCCGGCGTTTGCGGCGCTGCTGCCCACTGCCACGCGCAACGAGCTGCTCGAGGCGCTCGAGCCCGCGCGCAAGGCCCTGGACGACTTCCTGGCTTTCCTCACGGGTGAACTAGCGGAGCGTTCCGACGGTGACTTCGCGATCGGGCGCGAGGCACTGGACTTCCGGCTGCACTTCGAGCACTCGCTGCGGGAGACGGCGCCGGAGATCGAGCGCTACGGCCAGGCGCTGATGGCGCAGACGGAGCGCGAATTGGAGCTGGCGGCCCAGGCCCTGTCGCCGGGATCGCACTGGCGCGAAGTGGCCGAGCGGCTGCGGCGCGACCACCCGGTGCGCGATGCCCTGGTCAGCCACTACGCCAGCGCGATGAAGGCGGCACACGAGTTCGTCGTGACGCGGCGGCTGGTGAGCGTTCCCGAAGGGGCGCTCGACGTGGTGGGCACGCCGGAGTGGATGGTCCCGCTGATTCCGTTCGCGGCCTACGATCCGCCGGGCGCTTTCGCGCAGACACAGCGGGGGCTGTTCTATGTCACGGTCCCGGGGGCGAGGTCCGACGGAGATCCGCACTGCGAGCACGAGATAGCGTGCACGGCGCTGCACGAGGGTTATCCTGGACATCATCTTCAGTTCCTGGTAGCGCACCGCCAGGCCTCGCCGGTGCGGCGCGTGGTGTCCTCGCCGATCACGGTCGAGGGCTGGGCGCTGTACTGCGAGGAACTCATGGCTGAGCAGGGCTTCCTGGCCTCGGCCGAGGAGCGGTTCTTCCAGCGGGTGCATCTGCTGTGGCGGGCACTGCGGATTGTGCTGGACGTGCAGCTGCACACGTCGGCGATCAGCTTCGAGGGGGCAGTGAGCAAGATGGTCGAGACGCTCGGGCTGCCTCGGGCGTCGGCCGAATCCGAGGTGCGGAGGTACTGCGGCTGGCCGGGTTACCAGCTGTGTTATGCGGTAGGCAGGCGGGAGCTGCTGAAGCTGCGCGAGGACCGGAAGGCGAGGGACGGCTCGGCGTTCGATCTCCGTGCGTTTCACGATGAGGTGCTGACCTACGGGGGGCTGCCGGTGGCGCTGATTCGGTGGGGGATGGGGTTTGAGGGATAGGGAACGGGGGAAAGGCAAGAGGGAAGAGCGAGTTCCGAGAGCGGTTTACTGGTTTGGCGCGACGTCCTTCCTCAACGATTTCGCATCCGAGATCATCTATCCGCTGCTGCCGGCGTTCGTGACGCGGACGCTGGGCGGCGGCGCCGTCGCGTTAGGCGCGCTCGACGGCGCCGCCGAGAGCGTGGCGGCGGGAGTCAAGCTGGCGGGCGGCTACCTGGCCCAGCGTACCCGGCTGCGCGGGCCGCTGGTGGTGGGCGGCTACGCCATTGCGGCGGTGGTGCGACCGCTATTGGCGCTGGCCGCCGCGGCCTGGCAGGCGATCGCCCTGCGGGTAGCGGATCGGGTGGGCAAGGGGCTGCGCACCGCGCCGCGCGACGTGATGATCGCCGATGCCGTGGGCGACGCAATGCGCGCCCGCGCCTTCGGGCTGCACCGGGCCGCCGACCACGCTGGCGCGGTCGCGGGTCCGCTGGTCGCGGCCGCGCTGCTCGCCTATGGCCTGTCGGTGCGCGACGTATTCTGGGTGGCGGTCGGGCCGGGGGTGCTGGCGGTGGGGTGTGCGCTCACGGCGGTCAGACAGGGGTCGGGGGCCGGGGCTGGGGGATCGGGACAGAACCAAGCGGCGCCGGCAGCTGAGAAAGCGCCACCTTCGACCTCCTTGGCACCCGACAGAGGAGCCCTGACGCCGGTGCTGCTCACACTGGCCCTGGCCTCGTCGCTCCGAGTACCCGAGACGCTACTGATCCTCCGGGTCCAGGACCTCGGCCTGGCCACGGCCGCGGTGCCGCTGCTGTGGGCGGCGTTACATGTGGTGCGATCGGCGGCCGCCTATCCGGGAGGGATGCTGGCCGACCGGTTCGGCGAACGGCCGGTCCTGGCGCTGGGCTGGGCGGGGTATGCGGCCCTGGTCGTCATGTTAGGCGCGGCATCCTCGCTTGCGGCCGGCTGCGCGCTGTTCGCCGCCCTCGGCGTCGCCACGGCGGTCGTCGAGGGACCCGAGCGCGCGCTGGTGGCGAGGATCTCAGGCCGCTCCGGGCGGGGTCGCGGTTTCGGCTGGTACCACGCTCTCACCAGCGCCACGGCGCTGCCGGGAGCATTGCTGATCGGCTGGCTGTACCAGGATCATGGCGCCGCGACCGCGTTCGCTGCCGCCGCGCTCACGTCGGTGGCGGCCAGTGCGGTGCAGGGAGCAGGAAACTGGCGAGAGACGAGAGGGGGAGGCTGAGTCCCGCTTCGCTCTTCCCTGTTCCCTACGCCGTCACCGACACATACGGCGCCTCGCTGGTCGTCGGCGCCTTGCGCTTCGACAACACCAGCCACCACTCCCTCGCGCTGGCAATGATCACGACCACCACGACCGCCATGAAGAACAGCGTTAGGCCCGCGTCGAGCCGGGCGTTGAAGATCCGCCGGGCGGCGTCCGGGGCGGTGCTGCCGGCCAGCGCGGCCGCCTGGGCCAGAAAGCCGAGCCGCGGGTCGGAGTCGAACACCTTCTGCCACCCTGCCGTGAGCGTCACCGTGGTGAGGACCGCGAGCGGCAGGGCCGTGACCCAGGAGTAGCGCGCCTTGCCCATCTTGATGATGATCGTGGTGCCCACGCACAGCGCCACCGCGGCCAGCAGCTGGTTGGCGATCCCGAACAGCGGCCACAGCGAGTTGATGCCACCTAACGGATCGACCACGCCCTGGTACAGGAAGTAGCCCCAGCCCCCCACCACCAACGCGCTGGACAGCACGATGCTGGGATACCACGACACCCTAGCCATCGGCTTCCAGAGATGGCCGCCGAGTTCTTGGAGCATGAAGCGGCCCACGCGGGTGCCGGTGTCCACCGTGGTGAGGATGAACAGCGCCTCGAACATCAGCGCGAAGTGATACCACAGGGCGAGGCCGGCCGCGCTGAAGACGCCTTGGAGGATGCCGGCCATGCCCACGGCCAGCGACGGTGCGCCGCCCACCCGGCTCATCAGCGTGGCCTCTCCCACCTGGCGCGCCAGGTCTTGCATCTGCTGCGGGGTCACCACGAAGCCCCACTCGCCGATCACCCGCGAGGCCGATTCCAGCGTGCCGCCGAGGGTGCCGGCGGGCACGTTCATCGCGAAATAGACGCCGGGATCGAGCGTGGCGGCCGCGATCATCGCCATCAGGCCGACGAAGCTCTCGGTCAGCATTCCGCCATAGCCGATCAGCCGGGTGTCTTCCTCGCGCGTGACCATCTTGGGCGTGGTCCCGCTGGCCACCAAGGAGTGGAAGCCGCTGATCGCGCCGCACGCGATCGTTATGAAGGCGAACGGGAACAGCTTGCCGGCGAACACCGGTCCGGAGCCGTCAATGAACTGCGTTACGGCTGGCATCCTGAGCGGCGGCAGCAGCACTAGGATCGCGCCGCCCAGCACTATCACGGTGCCGATCTTCAGGAAGGTGGAGAGGTAGTCGCGCGGGCACAGCAACATCCATACGGGAAGCACCGAGGCGACAAACCCGTAGGCAATCATCGCCCACGCCAGCCGGGTGCCCGGCCAGGTGAACGCAGCGGCCCACGCCGGGTGCTCGGCGACCCAGCGGCCTCCGACCAGCGCGAGGGCCAGCAGCGCCACGCCGATCGCAGACGCTTCGGCCACCTTCCCCGGCCGCCACACCTTCATCCACCAGCCCATCAGCAGCGCGATCGGAATCGTGCACGCGATGGTGAACAGCCCCCACGGCGAATCGCGCAGTGCGTTCACGACGATCAGCGCCAGCACCGCCAACAGAATGATCATGATCGCGAGAATCGCGATCATCGCCGCCAGGCCGGCGAGGCGGTTTACTTCCTCCTTGGCCATCTGGCCCAGCGACTTCCCGTCGCGGCGCATCGAGGCGAACAGGATGGTGAAGTCCTGCACCGCGCCGCCCAGCACCACGCCCGCGACCAGCCACATCGTGCCCGGCAGATAGCCGAACTGCGCCGCGAGGATCGGCCCGATCAGCGGACCCGCCCCCGATATCGCGGCAAAGTGGTGCCCGTACAGCACCCACCTGTTGGTCGGCACAAAATCGCGGCCGTTGTTGAGCCGCTCGGCAGGAGTGGCGCGGCGGTTGTCGAGCGCGAACACCTTGAGCGCGAGGAACCGCGCGTAGAACCGGTAAGCGATGACGTAGCTGGCGACGCCCGCGACTAGAATCCACGCCGCCGAGATCGTCTCGCCGCGCGACAGGGCGAGCACGGACCAGGCCGCGGCGCCGAGCGCTGCAATCGCAATCCAGATCGCCCGGGACAGGAGCTTTCGCATCAGGGCCGGAGCTTATTCCGGGCGCGTCCCGAATGCAACAGAACCCGGCTCTCGATTCGCCACGTCACTTGTTGCCCCGCGGAGTGGTTCTCTACTTTGGGGCCATGAGATCTACGGGTTCGATGCTCGGCATGTGCTTCGCAATCACCGCTCTGGCCTCTGGTACGGTCCGCGCCCAGGGTCCTGAAGACCGCGATTCCGCTGCGAACCAGACCGCGGGCGTGGTGAGAGTAGAAGTAGCGAGTGTGACGGCCCGGCCTCTGGCGCCGCTCGCCGTATTGCTCGGGCGCATACCCGGCTCCCTGATCGCGACGACCAACGGAAGACCCGGCACATCACCCGATGTGTGGCTTCGAGTCGGCGGCCTGGGCGGACACGGTGCGCCCCTCATCCTCATTGATGGCGTGGTCGCCGACAATGGCGTCCTCGGCATCAACCCCGCGGACATCGAACGGGTGGAGGTTCTGCGCGGCGCGGCTGCTGCGGCGCTGTACGGCGCCCGGGCAGGTGACGGTGTCATCATGATCACAACCCGTGGCCGGCGCGCGGACCGGATCACGGTGACTGTGAGAAGCGAGCTGGCGACCAGCGACGTGGAGCGGCGGGTGCCGCAGCCGCGCCAGACGATGCTGCTCACGGATTCGCGCGGCGAGCGCTACTGCATCGTGGTGCCGGACCAGCCGTTGTGTTCGCGCACGATTGACTGGGCCACCGAACTGGCCCGGATCAACGGACATCCGGAAGACACGGTAGCAACTCCGGCGTCGCTTGTCGTGGATCCGACGCGTCCGATGACCACGGAACTGCTGGCGAACCGGTTCCAAGTGACGCCCTGGCCGGGCCGGACCTACAATCACTCTCGTCAGGCGCTGGCTAGGTCAGGAGCAGTCAGCCGGAGCGAAGTGGACTGGGCGGGTCCGCTGGGAGAGCTGGACGTCCACGGCAGCCTATCGCTGCTGACTCAGCCCGGCGCGCTTCGGTTCGTCGAGGGGTATCGCCGTTACACCGCCAGGCTCAATGCAGGGCGGCGGATCGGGAGGTTCTGGACCGTGGCGCTGAGCGGCTTCGGTAGCCGGGAAAGTGATGCGGCGCGAGGCGCGTACGAATCCGCCCTGCTCAGCACGATTCTCCAGCCACCAGTGTCCGACCTCTTGGCGCGCGACTCGCTCGGGCGCCCATACGCGCGGACCACCCTGCTCGGGCTTTCCGGCCCGCTTGTCATCGATCCGCCCACATTGATGAACGTGCTGTTGGGTCGTCCCGAGCGTTCCCGGACTACGCGCTACAGCGTTGCCCTGTTCTCGAGGTTCGCCCCCGCCGCGTGGCTCGAGACGGAGGCCAGGGCGTCACTGGATCGCGTGGACTTCAGTCAAAGCCGGGAGTACGACGGACTTGGCCGGGGTGGCTCGGGATCGTTGCTCGACTATGGCACCTGGAGTCGCTCCGTTGCCATAAGCCTGGGAGCCACCGTGCGCAGGCCCCTGGGCGAAGCCGTCAGGACGACAAGCAGCGTGATGATGGAGCGCCGGCAGCACGACCAGCGCGGCAGGTGGACTTCGCTCTCCTCCACTACGCTCGAGACGAGGCCCTCGGCGAGCTACCTCAACCTCGCGGTCAGCACCAACCTGACTCTGTACGAGCGCTACGTGCTGGACGCCGCAATCCGGCGCGACTCCCGGTCACTGGACGATCTGGGTCCGGAGTGGGAAACGTCGGGCCGCGTGGGCGCGGCTTGGCAGGCCTCACGGGAAGCGTGGTGGCCTGCGGTTGGTCCGATCAGCGACGTGGTAGTGCGAGCGTCCTACGGATCCGCTGGCGGATGGCCTAACCGACCGCTGTTGCATGAAGCGCTGCCACTTCCTTTCGCCGTTCCTGGAGAGCGACTGGAACCCGTGAGAGGAACCGAGATCGAGGTTGGTACGGACTTCCGCCTGATGCAGGCGGTGGCAGTACGCCTCAGGTACGCGGTTGCGGACCAGAGCGATGGCACGTTCGTTCCCGACGGCCTGGGGGGCGTGCTGCAGGTTGCGGGTACGACGGAGAGCCGGACCTGGGAGCTGTCAGCGACCGCGCCCCTCATTTCCCGCCGCGACCTGGAGTGGTCCGTTACCGTCGGGTACGATCGCGTTCGCTCGACGATCTCGGGTCTGAGAAGTCCGCCGTTCTCCTACGGCGGAGACTTCCCGACGCGGACATTCGTGGCGATTCCGGGCGAGCGGTTCGGCGCCATCTATGGGCGGCGCTTCATCTCCTCGTGCGCGGAGCTGCCTCCCGCGTTTCGCGCCGCGTGCGGCGGACCCGGGACTCAGTTCCAGGTCAACGACGACGGGTTCGTGGTGTGGACCGGCGGTTTCGGCTGGAACGAGGGGATCACGCGCAACCTGTGGGGAACGTCGCTCCCGGGTTCGAGCGCGCCGTGGGGCGTGCCGCTCAACTGGGGCGCGCCGATCCTACTGCGGGACACCACGTGCATTGCATCGCCAAGCGCCACGTGCCCTGCAGGCATTGTCCGGCTCGGCACGGGATTGCCTGAGTGGCAACTCTCCGTTTCCACCTCGCTGCGCTGGCGCCGCGTAACGCTATTTGCCCTGGCCCAGGGCTCGTTTGGTCGAGAGGTGTGGAATCGCGCGCGCCACTGGAACTACCTGCAATTGTTGAGCGCGGAGTCCGACCAGGCCGGTCGTTCAGCAGAGACGGCGAAACCCATCGGCTATTACTGGCGTGGAGCGCCGCCCGATGCACCCGGCTACGGCGGGCTGTACGACCTCCTCACGCCTAACAGTCACTTCGTGGAGTCCACCAGCTATGTGAAGCTTCGCGAGCTGGCGATTACGCTGGATGTCGGAAGCGTTGCGGGCCTTGGTGAGTGGAGCGTGTCACTCACCGGCCGCAACCTGGCCACCCTCACAGACTACCGAGGCTACGATCCCGAAGTGCCCTTCACCCGCGCTGACTCCTACTTCGGCGACCTGAGCGCGACGGACGACCTCGCCTTTCCGAATCTGCGCACTGTCGGGATAAGCCTGGCGGTGCGATTCTGAACGCGTCGCCGTAACCCTCGGCGGATTAGGGGGTTGCGGCTTGCGGCTCGGTGGGCGCAAGGGATAGGTTCGCGCCGTGAATCCGGCGAAGAAGCCCGCCAGCGACGCGGTTACCGCGCTGCTCGAGGAGGTCACGCACCGCGAGCAGGCGCAGCCGCTGCCGAGCAAACACGACCTGAGAGGCCGGGGCGCGGTGGTGACCGGCGCCGCCACCGGCATCGGGCGCGCTACCGCGCTGGAGTTCGCGCGCCGCGGCTGCGGCGTGGCGTTCAACTACGTAGACCTGCCGGGACGCGACGTGGCAGTGCAGGCGGCGATGACCGAGGCCACGCTCAAGAGCCTCAATGTGCCGGTGTTCTGCGACCGCTGCGACGTGCGCGACATGAAGGAGGTCGAAAGGTTCACCAAGGCCGCCGAGAAGGCCCTCGGCGGGATCCACATCCTGGTGAACAACGCCGGGGTCTCGCGCGATGCGCCGCTGTGGAAGACCGACGAAGCGGCCTGGCGCGAGGTGGTGGATACCAACCTCACCGGCGCGTTCAACTGCATCCGTGCCGTGGCGCCGATCTTCCGCGCGCAGCACTACGGGAGAATCGTCAACGTAGCCTCGATCATGGCCATGAAGCCCGGCTTCGGAGTGGCCAACTACGCCGCTTCCAAGGCCGGCCTGATCGGTCTGACCCACGCAGCCGCAGTGGAACTGGGCCCGGCCAACGTCACGGTGAACGCCGTGGCGCCGGGGTTCGTGAAGACCGAGCTGACCGAACACCTGTGGGACGAGCTGGCGGCGAGGGCCCGCCGCTCGACCCCCCTCGGCCGGGTGGCGGAGCCCGACG
>DATMBH010000036.1:0-3489 GCA_035559335.1 Gemmatimonadales bacterium | reverse complement strand
CGGTCCACGACGCCGTAAAACAGCGAGATGTACATGTCGGTGCGGCGCAGTTCGTCGTCGATCACCTCCAGGAGCCGCTCGAGGGTCTCTTCCGGCGATGGCGAAGACTGGGCCAGGATGCCGATGGCGCTCATCACGTGGGCCATGAGCAGCGCGGCGGAGTAGTTGTGCCCGGACACGTCGCCGATGCACACGCCCACGGCGTCGCGGCGCAGGGAGATAATGTCGTAGAAGTCGCCACCCACCGATTCGGCTGCCTGTGAGCGCGCGCCGATGTCGCCGGTGCGCGCCAGAATCGCGGGGTTGGGCATCAGCGCCAGCTGCAGCTCGTGGGCCACCGCCAGCTCGGTCTGGAACCGGGCGCGGCTGCGCTCGCTCTCGACCAGCCGCGCGTTTTCGATGGTCGCGGCCACCTGGTTCGCGACCGCCGCGATCAGCCGCTTGTGTCCGGCGGTGAAGCAGTCCGAGCCGATCCGGTCCGTGAGGTTGATGACGCCCACCGGCCGCGGGTCCTTGCCTAACGGCGCCACCGTGATCGGCACCGCCAGGAAGCTGCGGCCGCGATAGCGGCGCTCGGCGGTCACCTCCGGGTCCGCCGCGTCGGGGTCGCAGTCCATTATCAGCGCCTCCTGCTCGCGGAACACCCGGGCGGCGACGCTGCGCTGGTCGTTCACGTCCACCGGCTGGAGATCCCGGCCCTCCAGCCCGCGAGAACCCACCACGCGCAGCGTACGACTCGGCTCGTCGTAGACCATTATCGAGGCGCGGCGCGCCCCGACGATGGCGGCCAGCTCACGCACGATGGTGGACGCCGCCTCCTCCAGCCTGACGGTGCGGCCCAAGGTCTCGCTGATGGTGTACAGCAGCTCGATTTCCTCGTAGCGGCTGGCGAGTTCCTGCGTCGCGACCGACGCTTCGCGTTCGCCCTGGACAGCCTCGGTCACGACGCCCGCGAGCGAGCGGGCGAGGGTTCCACGCTGCCCGGGCGCGGATCGGCCAGGACCGACCTGCAGCACCGTGCCCTCCTCGTCGCCCAGTGGTTCGAACCAAGCGGTGCCGCCGGGGACCGGCGCCTCCCCGAGCGGCGCGGACCGATCGCGCCACAGGAACAGCACTTCACCCGTGGCGAGCCTGAGGTTGTGGAGAATCCGGTCCAGGCGAGTGGGGCTGCGGCGGAATCGCATCAGCACCGCGCTGCCGCCGTGCTCGAAGCTGACCTCGTCCGCCAGGCGCCGGATCAGGAAGATTCCGCGTCCGTCAACGCGCTCGATGTTCTCCGGGAGCGTGGGGTCGGGCACCGAGTCGGGGTCGAAGCCCTCGCCGCGGTCGCGCACACTGATCTCGACGTACTCCGTGGCGAACCCGACCCGCACGTCGATCCGGGCCTCCACGCGCTCGGCGTGCCCATACACGATGGCATTAGCCAGCGCCTCGGCAAGCGAGACGCGGGCGTTGAGCCGCACCAGCCGCGAGTTGTGGCCGTCGGCCAGGAGGTAACCGCCAACCAGCTCCACGGCGCTTTCGACCAGCGCCAGGTCGCTGGCGAGGGAGAACGACAGCACCGTGTGCACTCCTTCCGCCGGCGGCTCGAGGAGCGCGAGGCGGGCGTCGAAGAAGCCCGCGCGCACAGGCGCGGTCACGGCGATTCAGAACGCTGCGAGGGCGTCCGCGGGAGTGTCCGAGATCGCGAAGAGCGTATCGAGCTTGGTGAGCTCGAACAGGGTCTTAAGGTCTTCGTTCAGGCCGGCTAGGCGAAGGTCGCCGCCCTCGTCACGGACCTTCTTGGAAAGCGATACCAACACGCCGAGCCCCGAGGAATCAATGTAGCCGGTGCGGGTGAAATCGATGAGGAACTTGCGCTCGCCCGCTTCGAGGGAGTCGAGCACCTTCTGCTTCAGTTCCTGGCGATTGCCGACGATGAGCTGGCCGTCCACTTCGACCACCAGCACTCCCTTGGCGTCCTTCCTCGTAGAGAAACCCATCAAGCCTCCGACTGGAGTACCGCGATCGCTGCGACCAGCACGATGTCGTCCGTCGAGGCGCCGCGCGACAGATCGCAGCAGGGGCGAGCCAGCCCCTGCACTATCGGACCGATGGCTGCGGCGCCTCCGAGACGCTCTACGAGTTTGTACGCGATGTTGCCGCTGTCAAGGTCGGGGAATATTAGCACGTTGGCTCGCCCCGCCAGCGGGCTTCCCGGCGCCTTCCGCTCCGCTATGGCGGGAACCAGCGCGGCGTCGGCCTGTAGCTCGCCATCGGCAGGCACGCCCGGCAGCGCCGAGCGGAACCGGGCCACGGCTTCGCGCACCTTTGCTATGCTGGGACCCTCGGCTGAGCCGCGGGTGCTGTGCGACAGGAACGCGACCCGCGGTTCATCGCCCACCACCCGGCCGCGATCGCGCGCGGCGGCAATGGCGATCTCGGCCAGCTGCTCGGCGCTCGGGTATTGAACCACGGCGCTGTCGGCAAAGGTGAGCACGCCGTGGCTTGCGGTACCCATATAGAAGCTGCTCGAGACGGTGCGGATGCCAGGTGCGGGCCCGACCGCCCACAGGGCGGCGCGCAGCACGTCGGCGGTAGTGTGCACGGCGCCGCCAACCGTGGCGTCGGCCTCCCCCAGCGCGACCAGCGAGGCGGCAAAGCGCAGCGGATCCGCGGCCGCCTCGCGGGCGTCCCGGAGCGTGGGGGCCTTGTCGGGGCGGCGGCGATGCAGGTGCTCGGCCACCCGTTCGCGGAGCTCGTCGGAGGCGGGATCGCGCACTGCGATCGCCAGTGAGCGCTCCTCTACCCAGCGGCGAGTGTCCTCGCCGCCCAACAACGTCACCCGCGCCAGTGATTCGGCGCTGAGCCGCAGCGCCGCTTCCCGAACCCGCGGCTCGTCTCCCTCGCTGAGCACCACGTGCCGGCCCGCCGCGCGGGCGCGAGCGCGGACCGACTCGACGAACGCGGCGGCGCTCACCGCCGCACGGCGCGGAACTTCGCCGCCAGCGCCTTCTGGACCGCGGGGTGGACCAGGTCGCCGACGCTCGAGCCGAACCGCGCCACCTCGCGCACCAGCGAGGAGGACAGGTAAGTGAGATCGAACGCCGGCACCAGGAACACGGTCTCGATCTCGCCGGCGAGCTTCCGGTTCATCAGCGCCATCTGGTACTCGTACTCGAAGTCGCTGACGTAGCGAAGCCCGCGCACGATGATGTGCGCGTTCACCTCGCGGCAGAAATCGACCAATAGGCCGTCGAATGGCCGCACCTCGATGCGCTCGTCGTCGCCCAGCGTGGCGCGCGCCAACTCGAGGCGCTCCTCGATCGAGAACAGCGGCGTCTTGGGGGCTGCCGTGGTGATCCCCACGACTATCCGGTCGGCGAACACCAGTCCGCGCCGGATCAGGTCTTCGTGGCCCCTCGTCATGGGATCGAAGGAACCGGGATACACGGCGACGCGCTGACCACTTCGCGTCTTCGCGTCCTCGCGTCTTCGCGTCTTTATCTT
>DATMBH010000035.1:0-31057 GCA_035559335.1 Gemmatimonadales bacterium | reverse complement strand
GTATTCTGGGGCGCCGGTTCGATCGCGATGCTGCGCTGCTCAGGCTCCGGTTGCTGCGAACGCGTGGCGAGCCAGACGCTTCCGGCCACCAGGGCGCCGACAACCGGAACACCAATGGCCACTCGCCGGATGGTCCCGCGCAGCGTCGGCGGCTTGTCTATGCCGCTGCGGCGCCCGGCGGCCGGAGCAGCCGCGCCGGCCAGGGAGGCGCGCCGCTGCATGATGAGCGTCGCCTCCGACGGTTCGTTGCGCATCGCGGCGACGAACGAGGTAACCGTGGGAAACCGGTCTTCCGGTTTCTTGGCCATCGCGCGGTTTATCGCGTTGGTCACGTGCCGGGGCAGCGAAGGCAGGTACTGCTCGATAGGCGGCGGCGGCTCCGAAACGTGCTTGTGGATCACGTCTATCGCCGAGTCCGCCTCGAACGGCAACTGACCCGTGATCATCTGGTAGGCCATTACACCAAGCGAGTACTGGTCGGCGGCTCCGGTAAGCGCGGTGCCGCGGCACTGCTCGGGACTCATGTAGTAGGGTGTGCCCAAGATCGCCCCGGAACCGGTGAGAGCGCCGCCCTGGAGCTCCTTCGCGATCCCGAAGTCCGTGACGATCACCCTGCCGCGGCCGTCAATCATCACGTTGCCGGGCTTCACGTCGCGGTGCACCACCCCGTGCGCGTGCGCGTAGTCCAGGGCTTCGGCCACCTGCCCGAGAATGTGGATCGCTTCGCTGACCGTCAGCAGTCCCTTCTCTTGGAGCAGATCGCCGAGCGAGCGGCCCTCCAGGTACTTCATCGCGTACCAGAACAGTCGGCCGCCTGACGAAATGCGGTAGATCGGGATGATGTTGGGGTGGTCCAGCGCCGCGGCGGTCTTGGCCTCGCGGCGGAATCTCTCGGTGGCGCCCTTGGCGAAGGTCAGCTCGGGCGGGAGGATCTTGATCGCTACCGTGCGCTCGAGGGCGATCTCACGGGCGCGATACACGACGGCCATGCCGCCGCGGCCCAATTCTTCGTGGATCTCGTAGTCGTTGGCCGTCTCGGCGATCAGCAGGTTCTTTAGCTCTATGGCGCCGGAATCGGAAAGGCGGTCCTCCCGGGCCACGGCGGCGCTCACCGTGGCGCCGTGCTCACCGGACACCGACGCTCCGCAGACGTTGCAGAACCGGCTGTTGGCGGGCAGCTCGGCCCCGCACCTGATGCAGCTCGCTATATCGGTCATGGGTCGGAACCGACAAGCTAGCCCAAGAGCTCCCCCGATGTAAGTGTCGGCGATCACCAGTGCACACTTGGCTATCTCGGCCTCGTGCCATAGCTTAGGTGCGCCTACATGGCCGATACTCAATACCTTATCGTGGGTGGCGGTCTCGCCGCGGCGAGCGCTATCGAGGGGATCCGGGAGCTGGACCCAAACGGCTCCATTACCCTGATTTCAGCCGAGCGGGAGCTGCCCTATCATCGCCCACCGCTTTCCAAGGGATTCCTCGCTGGCAGGGAACTCGTGGACAGCATCCGCGTTCACGACGCCGCTTGGTACCGCGACAACAAGGTCAAGGTGCGGCTGGGGCAGGTGGCGCGGTCGGTTCACATGGGCAAGCAAGGTGTCACGCTGGAGAGCGGCGAGCGGGTCAGCTACGAGCGACTGCTGCTGTGCACCGGTGCGTCGGCGCGAAGACTCTCC
The DNA here is from genome assembly GCA_035559335.1 of Gemmatimonadales bacterium. Taxonomy (GTDB): domain Bacteria; phylum Gemmatimonadota; class Gemmatimonadetes; order Gemmatimonadales; family JACORV01; genus DASXPG01. The sequence goes on along the minus strand of DATMBH010000035.1, from coordinate 29,381 downwards.
GTGCCCGGCGCGGATCTGGAGGGAATCCTGTACCTCAGGTCGCTCGAGGACTGCTACGACCTGAAGCGGGCGATTCAGAGCGGAGCGAGGCTCGTGATCTGCGGCGGCGGCTTCATCGGCATGGAGGTGGCCGCGACGGCGCGCCACCTGGGAGTCTCCGTGACCGTGCTCGAGGCCTCGAATGTCGTGTACAGGGCCTTTGCCAGTGCCGAGCTGTCGGCGTACTTCTTGTCGCTCTTGGCCAGCCAGGGAGTGACCGTCAAGACCGCCTCGCGGGTCGCGCGGTTCTTGCCGGGGAACAACGGTCGCGTGGCGGCGGTGCAAATTGACGACGGAACACAGGTGCCGGCAGACGTGGTGCTGGTGGGCGCCGGAGCCGAGCCCAACACGGGCTGGCTGGCCACCAGCGGCTTCGCGATCGACCGCGGCGGCCTGATCGTCAACGTGCGGCTCGAGACCCAGGGCAAGAACGTGTGGGCCGCGGGCGACATCGCGCGGTTCCCCGATCCCGTCTCGAAGCAGCCTCGCCGCCTGGAGCATTGGGACAATGCGCTGCACCAGGGGAAGCAGGCCGGCCGCAACATGGCGGGCGCCGGCGAAGCGTACACCCATCAGTCGGCGTTCTTCTCCGATCTACTGGATATCACCATCAACGTTCTGGGCGACACCGACCAGCCTGACGAGGTGACTATCAGGGGGAACACCGACGAGGCCGCGCCGTCGTTCACCGCGCTCTACCGGCGTGGCGGCAGGCTGGCGGGCGCGGTGATGGTGAACCTGAACACCGAAGATCGCAGTGCGGAGTTCGCGATGCTGCAACAACATATCGCGGCCGGGACGATGCCAGAGTAGGGGTCGGGGGCGGGGAGGCCTCCCCCTGACCTCGCCCTCGCCCCCGCCCTAACGAATGCGCTGAATCAGCGCCCTGAGTGTATCCGCCCCCACCCTACCCGACAGGCTTAGCCAGAAGTTCTTGCGATCGACCCACCTTACCTGCGATGAGCCACGCTCCGTGGTCATGAGCGTATCGCCCTGCATCAGTCCGTTGACCGACGCGCGCGCCTGGCCGTTCGCCGAGTCGGGACGCGTGTTGCCCGGTTGCTGGTCCAGGACGATCCGGCGACCCGCGCTGTCAGTGTAGACAACCCTCACCACCACCCGGTTCGGATCCGCCCCGGCGACCAGTCGCCCCGGTCCGATTTCGTAACGGCGCGGGACCATCCCATCGATCAGTCGGATGGCTCCCGAGAGGCGCAGGATCGCCTCATCCGGCGTAGTGGCACGGAACGTCGTGAGCGGGGCCTCCGCGGCTGCTTCCCGAGACCGGACGGAACGCGTGGCCGGGGCGCGCTCGGCCCCAGCGGCCGAAATGCCAAGCACATCTGACGCAGGAGGTGCGGCCAGCGCCCGTGCGGGCGCCGCCGGCGCCTGAGGTCGTGGAGTGACTTCGGCCGGTGGCCCCGCGGCCGGGGCCGGAGCCGACGCCGCGCGCCGCTCGGGCTCGGCAGGCCTTACGGCCGGGCGCTGGGCGAGGGCACCGGCTTCCTCCAGGGCCCGCTCGGAGCGTGTCTCATTCGGCCTCTGCGCCGTCGTGCCGCGGGCTCGCGCCGGCCTCGCAGCGGTTGTGTCGCGAACGGCTCGCGGCTGTGCGGCCGCACCCGCAGCGGGAGGGGGCGCGGGTCGTTCGGCGAGAGCCGGAGTCGTTGCTCCCTCCCCGCCCGCTGTGTAATCGGCCGGTTGCCGGGTCAGTTCGTTGGCGAAGTACCCCACGCCCAGTGCCAGCACGATCCCAGCAGCCCATGCCAGCGTCTTCAGGTCCAGCCTGAGCCGGCGCACGCCGATCCGCGCCGCTCCGCCATGCCCGAAGATGGGCCGGATTACCGGCGCTGGAGCGGGAGGAGGCTCCGCCGGCAGCGCCGGAGTCTTGCCGGTCACGGCGTCCAGGTTGATGGCTGGAGTTTTCCCAGTCGGCGCATCGATGTTGATCGCTGCGGTGGTCGCGGTGACAGAATCCAGATCGATGGCCTTCTCTTTGGCCGTAATTGACGAGCGCCGGCCCTGGGCAGGTGGGGCGGCTGCTGGTGGCGGGACTTCCGTTATTGCGGGGACTTTCCCCGTCGCTCCGTCGATGTCTATAGCCTTCTCTTTAGCGGTCACCGTGCTGCGGCGACCCGCGGCTGGCGCAGCCGCGACGGGCCGCGCCGTGACCTCCGGCGCCTCGTCGAGGAAGCCCAGTAGGTCGCTGGCCTGCTCCAGGAATTGGCGGGCTTCGGCGTAGCGTGCCCGGCACTCGCCACAGGCGGCCAGGTGGTCTTCCACCTCCTGGCGCTCGCGGCCCTTGAGCTCGCCGTCCAGCAACGCGTTCAGCTGTCCATCGTCAACGTGCTGCACTTCGCCTCGCCTCCAGGTCGCGGTATGCCTCCACCAACCGGCGGCGCGCCCGCGCCAGCGTCGTGCCTATCGAGCCGGGGCTGAGGCCCAGGGCCGACGCGATCTCTTCGTATCCGAACCCCTCGGCCTTGAGCAATAGGGCCTCGCGGTCGGTGTGAGTGAGCATGCCAAGCGCGTCGCGAACCCGTGAGACACGCTCTTCCTGTTCCACGGCCTCGTCCGGGGGCGGCGCAGTGGCCCCCATCGTTTCTCCCCTCAGAAGCTCCAGCTTCCGCTCCGTGCGGGTGGCGCGCCGGCCGTCATCGCGCGCCAAGTTCAGCGCCACCGCGAACAGCCACGGTCTGGGGTTCGCCGGCGGCGTCTCCATCGCCCGGACGAAAACCTCCTGCGCGAGGTCCTCGGCGCGGGCACGGTCACCCGTCCGGCGATACAGCAGCCGGACGAGCGGACCGTGGTACAGCTGGTACAGCTCTGCAATGTCGCTAATTCAGACTCCCCGGAACCCCCTCACGGCGGCCTGCAGTTCTCCCGGCCGCCAGCTGGTGGTCCCTCCCGTGGTCACCCTGATGCTCGCGCGGCGCCCGGCGATGAGCACCTCGCCACCGACCCGCAGGAACGGGGCGATCTCCGGGAGCATCCGCACCAGCGCGAAATATGCATCACTGAACGGCGCCACGTCGTAAACCCTCAGGCTGTCCCGGTGCATGGCGTCCGTCCAGAGGGCACCGTTTCTCAGGAAGATTCTCCCGTTGACACGCCTGACCTCGCCACGCCCGACCCCAGAAGAACCGGCCAGCTCTTCGAACCGCGCACCGGCCGCCATCTCGGCCGCGGCCAGGTTGCCGGCGCCCATCATCGACTGGGAAGCACGCGAGCGGGCCACGGCCTCGGCGCCCATTTGGTCCTGCGGTGCCGCCATGGTCGGCGCGGGCGCGGCCCCCGTACCCATGCGCTGCAGCTGCCGGATGGCAACCGGCGTGGGTTCCTGAACCAGGTACGAGGTGTACTCGGTCAAGATACCGTAACGCAGCCCCAACTCACGGACTTCGGTGATTCGCTCCGGCGTGGCGCCTTCGATCCGGATCATGCGGGTCAGCTCGCCGATCCGGCGCGAGGCCCACAGGCGCGGTATGAAGGCGTTGGCGTGCTCGCTGGCGCCCAGCGCCGCCTCGGCGGTGAACCGCTCCGTGCGGCCGTTGCGCTCGCCGGTTACCACGATTTCACCGCTGCCGGTGCCCCGGTAGCGGCCGAAGATCACCAGCTCCTCCCCAAAGAACACGTCGGGCAGGCGCGTCGGATAGACCTGCACCAGCTCCGCCGGCGCGCCGGCGATGCGCAGGTTGGTGAGCGCCGGGTGCTGGAGCTTGTTCATCAGCGTAGTGACGGCGGTCTCCACATCGGCCTGCGGCGCCACGTACTCGGCCGAGCCGCGTCCTTCCTGGGCCAGTCGGTCGAGCAGGTAGGTATTTACATCGGATCCCACGCCGAAGGTGAACAGCCGGGTGCGACCGATCCTGCCGCCAGCCTCCTGGGCAATGCGCTCCGGCGAGCGCTCGCCAACCGACGGTATGCCGTCGGTGATGAACACCACGATCGGAAGCCGCTCGTCGGCCACCGTTGCCCCGAGCGCAGCTTCCAGTGCGCCGGCGATGTTGGTCCCGCCGTCGGCCACGAGCGAGTTCACCCAGGCGCGCGCGGCCTGGAGGTTGTCGGCCGTTGCCGCGGTGTAGCCGTCACGGAACAGCTGGACCCGGTTCGAGAAGGCGATGAGCCGGAACCGGTCCTGCTGGCGCAATGTGCCTAACGCTTGCCTTAGCGCGGCGCGCGCCTGGTCCATCTTGACGCCGCTCATCGAGCCGGAAACGTCCACCACCAGCGTCAGGTCCTTGGGCAGCGGCGTGGCGTCGGCGACGTGGGCCGGAGAGATCAGCAGCATGAAGAACCCGTCTTCGCCGCCGGGGGCGTGAGCCAGCACACTGGTTCCGACCAGGCCCCGGCGCACCGGGATCAGCAGTTCCACGTCGCCTTCCGACAGCGAGTCCAGCTCGATGATCAGCTCCTCGCCGGACCGTCGCGACGTGACCCGGTGCGTGGGTGAGTAGGGCGTCCCGTAGCGGTCGGCGTCGGGTGCGTTCACCTGGAAGCTGAACCGGTCCCGCAGCGCGCCGGGCGGATTATCGAGCGCCCCAGTGCCGAGCGGGCCGCGCTGGCCGATGGCGTAGCGCATCCTGAGTGCGTCGCCGGCGCGTTGCAGCACCTGAGTGTAACGGAGCACCACGCGCCTGGTCTCGCCGGGGTTAATCGGGAACACCCTGGCGCGTACCAGCCCGTGTCCCTCCAGCGTGAGCAGCGCCGGATCGCGTACCCGCCGCACGATCTCCTCGTAGATGCGGCGCGCCTCGTCGGCGTTCATCATTTCACCGCGCACTTCTTGCTCGCCCATCCACAGCGAGAAGTTCTGGAACACCGCCTCACCGGGAAGCGGGTACAGGTAGGTGCCCTCGGCAATAGCGCCGCCGGTGTTTCGGAACAGCTCTTCCACCTCGACCATGGCGACCCGTCCGTCAATGCGGGTGCGCACGTTCGAGCTGACCCGTACCACGTCGCCGGGAACGAACCCGGGTCGCGGGCGCTCGATCTCGATCCAGCCCTGAGCGGTCAAGCCAGATGCCCCACCGATGGTCAGGGCCGCGAACAGCAGGAAACGCCGGAACATCTCATGCTCCTGTTGGGGTCCTGGATGGGAGACGCCTGAGGTCGGAAAGGGTGCACATGAGGCAAGGATCAGGATGGGTCAGGATTCAGCGTTCAGGGGTGGGGGGCGGGAAAGACAGGAGGGGGCAGGTGTGCTGCCCCCTCCTCAACGCCGTGGTGCTGCGCTGGCGCTCTAGTAGTCTACTTGAATCGTGCCGAGATCCCGGGCCTTACGTGTCGGTTCCAACCTGAACGGGCCGGGGTCTCCCCTAACCGTGAGGTTCGTCATTGCGGTTTCAGCATCGCCTTCAGGACCCAGCAACGCCAGCATGTACCATCCGTCCCGCAATCCAGTGAAGCTGAACCGACCGTCGGTGTCCGCATCGGTGGCCGCGACCATCCAGGTGAGGATCGCGTCCTCGCCGCGCGGTACAACCATCGTTGGATCGGCGCCGCCTGACGGATCGGGAATGGCCAGCAGCGCAACGCGCCAACCCCGGCGCGAACTTTGGATCCGGCCGCTGATGGTGCCGTCAACGTAGGCGGGCCGTGCCAGCAATGACCCCATCGCCGCCTGGCCGGTGGGTTGGATGACCCGCTGCCTCCAGCTAGCCTCGGCCGCGGTGTCGCCGGCGATGCGGGCCAGGTCAGCGAACCGCTGAGCTGCCTCGCTGCCGTGCTGGAACCGGCTCGTGTCCGACAGCGCGGCCAGCAGCCGTCTCAGCATCTGGGGCGAATTCGCCGCCACCCCACTGGTCGCGTACAGGTAGGTGAGGGCGCCAGCGCGCTCCGGCCGCTGGTTCAGGAAGACGGTGGTTCGCGCGCCCACCGGGTCCCAGCGCAAGGCCTGAAGCGCAGCCAGGCAGCTGGTGGCGCGGATCACGGTGCCGTGCATCTCGCCGCCCTGCGCCTGTACGTAGGACTGCAGGCGCGCCACGTTGGCGGAGGTCGCAGCCGGCAGGGGCCGGTCCTCCGGGTTGTTGATGCAGTCCCCGGCCAGCCGATGGGGTACGGTCGGGAACCGCGAGACAACTCGCTGCGTGGGGTTGGTCTGCTGCCCCGTAAGCAGGACCGGTGTGCGCACCGGGGCGACGGTCTCGAGGCCGAGCGCTGAGACCACGTCGGCTGAAACCTCGTCACTGCGTTCGCGCGACTGCGTGTACGTCGTAAAGGCAACCATCGCGAGGAACGCGCCCAGAATGGAGGTGACCAGCGCCGAGCCGCGGCGGTTGCCCGGTCCTAGCGACTGCGGCGCAGTGACGATCAGCATGCCGCCCGCCACCGCCATAGCCACTGCCGCGGTCAACACGTCGGCCGTCACTGCCCACCCGAGGGTTGCGCCGGGAGTGCCCGCTGCGGCATCGAGCGTGAGCAGCGTGTAGAAGGTGTCCAGGGACGTCGAGAGGAACAGCCGCGGCTGGGCCGACAGATACGTGGCGAACGTCACCGCGGCCCACAGGCCCAGGCCGCCCATCGCGCCGTGGGATATTCGCAGCGGAATGCGGCGTCCGAAGTCCTTCGGTCCGATGAATGACCAGATTCCCCCGAACAGCAGCGCGCTCAGCATTCCCAAGCCGATCAACACTCGCGGCGCGCGGTCGGGGGACGACTGCAGCTCGCTGGTGAAGATTCCGTCAATCCGCGCGACACCTGCGTACACCAGGAACGCGAGAATCAGCGCGATCACCACGGTGGTGAGGCGGCGAGCTGGCGATACGTACTGCGGTCCTTGGCGGGAGAGGATGTCCGGATGCATCACAATCACTAGCGCGATTGCGAGCACCACCACGGCGGCCACGGCGAACGTCGTCTCGAGGCCCGATGCCGCGAGCCGGCTTGGCAGCGTCGCCGCCCCGGACCACGTCGCGTGGACGATTCCCCACCCGCGCGGGAAAGCGAAGCCGAATGGGTCGCCGCTCTGGGTGGCGGGGTCCGGCGGCACCACGTTCGCGGCGCGAACCAGCGCGTAGAGGACTCCGAAGATGGCGAACAGCCCAGCGACTACTCCCGCGCGCCGGGCCTCTCGACTGGGTGTGGACGGATTCAGTACCGGCAGATCTGCGAGCGTCATCTCGTTGGCTCAGAAGTAAAGTTGGATGGTCCCGAGGTCGCGGCGGGTCGCCGCAGCGAGAACAAATTGCCCCGGATCGCCCCGAACCGAAAGGGTCCTCATGCGTTCTGGAGTTGTTCCCTCCGGGGCTAGGAGCGCAAGCTGGTACCACCCGGGCGCGATTCCGCGGAACCTAAAGCGTCCATCCGCACCCGGTGTGACGGCGTCAACCATGAATTGCAGGACCTGGCCATCGTTGCGGGGCGCGTAAGTCCACGGGTTGACGCCGCTGCCAGGGGCCGGGGCCTCGACCAGTCCTATCCTCCACAGGCCCGGGTCCGCAACAACCAGTCGGCCTTCGACCGTCGTGGACGAGTCCACTGTCTGTGTCGCCAGGCGCGCGATCCGCTCGGCACTCGGGCCGTGCGCCGCAAACCGGGTGGTGTCGGCAAGCTGCACCAGGAATCTCCGCGTGGCGGCGCTCATCTGATGTTCGAGCAGGCCGCGCACCGCGGCCCAGAACGTGAAGAAGCCGACCCGCGCTGGCGCCGGGTCCTCGAACACCCTGGCTCTGGCGCTAGCCGGATCGAACAGCCGTGCTTCAATCGCCACCAGGCATCCCAGTATTCGCGCCGTGCGACCCGATGCAACGGCACCGGCGGAATCCAATGCGTGGGCCAGCTTCGCGGCGTTTGCGGCAGTCGCCGCGGGGATTGGCGGCCGCTCGCCCGAAGCGGTGGCTGGTGCACAATCCTGTTCCAGCGTCACCGGGCGCAGCGCCTGTCGCGGCGGCACGCGCCAGGCGGCCCGCTCCTCGCCGAGCAGCAACACGATGGGGCGCGGGGGGGCTATGGTGTCGAGGCCCAGCTCCGTCACCAGGTCAGGCGCGGCCGCCGCGATGCGCGCCCTCGCGCCGGCGTCAATACGCCAGCCGGCAGCCAGGAGCAGGGCGAACAGGGCTGCCGCCACGGCGCCAGCTCCCGTGCGCGGGCGGGGTCCCAGCGACTGAGGTGCTCCGGCAACCGCTACCGCGCCGGCCAGCGCGAGCGCGAAGCCGTACAGCGTCATCGAGGCGCCAAGCGTCCATCCCCAGGTTCTGCCGGGCGCTCCCGCAGCCGCATCGGCCGCAACGAAAATGTTGCCGATGACCGACAGGTCGAGCAGGTCGATCACTGGCGAGCTGAACAGGGCCGCCAGGGCCACCACTCCCCAGATCGAGAGTCCTGCCAGAGCGCCGTGCGAGAACCGCAGCAGCGCCCGGATATTGAGTACCCCGGGCCCGGCCAGTGTCCACACAAAGGCGCAGAACACCGCCACGCCCGCGGCCAGTCGCAGTGCGCTGCCACCGTCCAGGGCGGCGCGGAGCGCCGGATCAGGGTTGAGTGCCGTGAACAGCCGCTGGGCTATTGCCGGAAGGGCCAGCCCGATGAGCACGGCGGACGCGTACGCTATCGCGCGGCGGAGCAGGGGCAGGTGGTACGGAGTCGGGCGCTGGAATGCTCCGGGATGCAGCACGCCGAGCGCCGCGGCGCCCACCAGGGCCACGCCGAGCAGGCGCAAGGGAGTGACCAGCCCGGCCGAAGCCACCGCTGTGGCCAACCCCGCCAACGAGCCCCAGGTTGCCGGATCGAGCGCCCAGGCGCGGGGCGCGACTGCGGCAACCGGGCTCGACAGCCCCATCATCGGACCGAGCGACGCAGCCTCGGCCAGAACCCACACCGCCCCGCCAAGGCCCGCCGCCAGCGCCGCCGCGGCCGCGCGAGCTGCCTCGCGGCCCGGAGTGGACGGGTTGAGGGCGGGCATCCCCGCAATGGTCACGGCGCTCACAATGGGGTTTGGCGGGCCGCGAGTCAACCGTTAGCTTGGCTGCGCACCGCTACCAGCAGGCTCAGTGAGCCGGATAGAAGACGCGCGACAGCTCCAGGAAGTCAGACGCAGACTCCGCAACGCCGCCGTGGCGGCGCTTGCCGCCCTGGTGTTCGGCACCACCGGCTACATGCTGCTGACGCGCGGCGAGCACTCCCTCATCAACGCGCTCTATATGACCGTCATCTCGCTGACGACGGTCGGCTACGGCGAGATCATCCCCCTCGACGAACACCCATGGGGCCGGGTGTTCACCATGGTGCTGCTGGTCTTCGGTCTCGGGGTGCTTGCCTATTTCGCCTCGACCCTGACCGCCTTCTTCGTCGAAGGTGGCCTGGGGCAGGTGTTCTGGAGGCAGCGTATGCGCAAGGCGATATCGGGAATGAAGGAACACATCATAGTCGCGGGCGCGGGAGTCGTGGCCGCCCACGTGGTGGACGAGCTGCGCCGGGTCAAGCGGGCGGTGGTAGTCGTGATCCCGCCCGGCCAGGACCACGGCACCTTCACCGACAGTGATGAGCTCTACTATGTCGAGGGCGATCCGGCGGAGGACGATGTGCTGCGCGAGGCGGGAGTCGCGAAGGCGATGGGTCTGGTGCCGGCGCTGGACTCCGACCGCGACAACGTGCTGGTGATCCTCACCGCCCGCCAGATCAACCCCATCATGCGGATCGTGGCGATGGCAGTCGAGGACAAGAACGAACCCAAGCTGCGCCGCGCGGGAGCCGATGCGGTGGTGTCGCCGCCGCGCATCGGGGGGCTGAGAATCGCGAGCGAGATGATCCGTCCCACGGTGGCTTCGTTCCTGGATCAGATGCTGCGCGACCGCGACCGCAATCTTCGCATCGAAGAGATCAGCATCGGCCTCGCGTCACCGGCAATCGGGCGCACCGTGGGCGAGCTGGGAATCAACCAGATGCGAAGCCTGCTGCTGCTCGCGATCGTGGACGGAAAGAGCGGTCGCTACACCTTCAAGCCGGATGACAGCACCAAGCTGGAGCAGGGCTCGGTGCTGGTCATCATGGGCGGTCCCGAGGACGTGCTGACGCTACGGCAGAAGTATGGCGGCCAGGACTACGGCGACCTGGCCCATACCACTATGAGCCGCGTTCCAGAGCGCGCCTGAGCGGGTCGGCCACCAGCGCCAGCAGCACCGCCAGCGACACGCCCGCGATCGCGTCCACGGCGTAGTGGAACTGTCCGAACACCGTGGCGGGAGGCAGCAGCAGTGCAAACGGCGACAAGATCAGCGCCACCCGCCGGTCCGGCTTCCACAGCGACCACACCGCCATCCAGCACGCCACGACGTGAGATGAAGGAAACGCGGTGCCCCAGCTCGATCCGTCCTGCATCAGCGTGAAGATCAGCCGCGCCGGCAGCACCTCGGCGATGGGGCCAGTTGCATCTCCGTAGATGTAGCGCGGCCCGGCCACGGGGAAGAACAGGTAGATCGCGTAGCAGGTGAAGAAACCCAGGGCGATGATGAACCCGCCGCGCCGGAACGCCACGTCATCCGCACGGAAGAACAGCCACAGGGCCGCGAAGGGGACCACCCAGTAGTAGCTGATGTACACCACGTGCAGCAGCCAACTCAGCGCCAGGCTGGGCATGGTCTCGTGCCAGGTCACGCTGACCTGGGAGCCGAACAGCGCCAGCTCCCACGGCTGCACCAGCGCGTCGCGCACCGAACCGACGTCGGTGTTGAGAATGCCTAACTGGGCATAGTAGCCCAGGCTCAACACCACCGGGTATGCACCGGCCAGCATCCGGGTCAGGCCCCGCGGTTGCCGCAGCCGCGCCAGCAACGCGATCAGCACCGCCGCCAACAAGTTCGCGGCCAGCAAGAACGGCCAGCTCGACACCGTGTCCGCGCGCGACAGGACGACCGCGGTGTTGAGAACCAGATAGCCCGCCATCAGCCGATCCGTGGCCGTCAGGCCGCGTTTGCTCGAGCTCACAACCACCCATTCTCCTGATACCAGGCCGCGGTCGCGGCGAACCCCTCGCTCGCCGTGGTGCGCGGCTCCCATTGCAGCTCCCGCCGCGCCCGCGACGAATCGAGCAGCCAGGCGGGAGCAAGGAACTCGTTCATCTTGCTGCGTGTCAGGACCGTCTTGCGGCCCAGCGCGTGGGCGGCGACGCCGATCGCGCCTACCAGCGGCGTGGCCACGGCGCCCGGGAGCGGAAGGACCACCACCCGCCGACCTAGCGCCGATCCGGCCGCGCGGGCTACCTCAGCGCTGGTGAGCACCTCGGTATGGGCGGCGTGGTAGATCCGCCCTGCCGCCTGGTCGCTGAGCGCGGCGCGCGCAATCGCGTCCGCCAGCTCCGGCGCGTACACCAGCGAGAGCTGCTGCGCGCCGGTGCCGAACACCGGGGCGATCCCGAATCGCGCCAGCTTGAACAGTTGCAGGAACTCGCGGTCCCTCGGGCCGTACACTGAAGGGGGCCTTACGATTACCCACGGCAGGCCCGAGGTCATCGTGGCGCGCTCGCCCGCCAGCTTGCTGCGCCCGTAGGCAGTAACGGGCCGGCAGGGAGCGTCTTCGGCCAGTGGCGCTCCGGGCTGCGAGGGTCCCAGCGCCGCTTGGGACGAGACGTACACGAAGCGCCGCAGCGCCGGCGCGGCTTCGCGCGCGGCGGCTGCCAGCAGCTCGGTTCCCGCCGCGTTTACTTCGTGCAGTTCCGCGTCACTGCCGGCCGTGAGCCCGGCAACGTGCACCACGATGTCGCAACCGTCGATTGCCCGGAGCAGGGAGGCCCGGTCCGACAGCGAACCCTGGACCGGTGCGGCGCCAAGCCGCTCCAGCGCTGCGAACTGCTCGCCTCGCCGCGCCAGGGCGACAACCGTGTGACCGAGGGCAACCAGGCGTTCGCAGACGTGGCTGCCGACGAAGCCGGTTGCGCCCGTTACGAACGCCTTCACAGTGTCTTCTGATATATGCGCAGCGTCTTGTACACTCTGAAGCCGAGTCGCTCGATGCCGTTGCGCATCGCCGCGTTGTTCTCGAGAATCCAGCTCGCTTCGGCCCACTCGTACCCCAGCCTGCGTCCGTGGCGCCAGATCCAGTCGTACATCAGGGCGTCGGTGCCGGTGCGCCGGTATTCCTTCAGCACGCCGAGGGTCAGAACGCGCAGTCGCCTAACGGACTTCTTCCGGGTGAGCAGGTGCCACAGTCCCGTGATCAGGCGGCCCGATGGGTTGTGGCGCAGCACCACGTTGTAGTCGGGGATTGCGATCGCCATGCCGATCAGCTCGGTTCCCTTGAATGCGAACACGATCAGCTCCGGCACCACCACCGGCTTCAGCGCCTTCGCCATGTGCATGACTTCGGCGTCGGTCATGGGGATGTGGCCCCAGTTATTCTCCCAGGCGCGAGCGTACACCTCCTTGACCCGGTCCACGTCCTCCCAGAAGTGCTTCATGTCCATCCCGCGCAGCGTTATGCCGAACCGGTCGGCCATCCTGCGTGCGCCCTCGACCAGGCGCGGCGGCGCCTCGGTGCCGGTGCTCTCGTAGCAGTACAGGTCCATCGCCTTCACGAACCCGGCCCTCTCGACCAGCGACTGGTAGTAGCGCGGGTTGTGCGGGTTCATGATCGCGGGAGGCGTGTCGAACCCGTCCACCAGCAGCCCGCACTCGTCGTTCAGCGAGAAGGAGGCAGGCCCGCGTACCACCCGCACGCCGCGCGGGCGCAGCCAGTCGCCGGCCGCTGCGAATAGCGCGTCGGCGACCGTCTGGTCGTCAACACACTCGAAGAAGCCGAAGAATCCGACATCGGGTTCCTCGGGGTGGTACTTCGCATGCAGCGTGTTGGTAATTGCCGCGATCCGGCCCACAACGGCGCCGCCGCGCTCGGCCAGGAAGTACTCGGCTTCGCCGTGTTGAAAGAACGGGTTGCGCTTCCGGTCCAGCAGCGTGCGCACGTCCATTCGCAACGGGGCGACCCAGACTGGATCGCCCCGGTGCAGCCGGTAGGGCAGGTCGATGAAGCGTGCGAGATCGCGCCTCGTCCGGACCGGCCGGACGGTGAGCGCGCTCAGGACAGCACCTGGAGCTCGCGCCCCAGCTTTGCGAACGCCTCCAGGGCGAAGTCAATTTGCTCGGCCGTGTGGGTCGCCATCACCGATGCCCGCAGCCGGCACTGCGACGGCGGCACCGCCGGGGGAACGACTGGGTTGGTGAACACGCCGAAGTCGAACAGCTTGCGCCAGAACACGAAGGTCTTCTCCAGCGGCCCGATCAGGACCGGGATGATCGGCGTCTGGGTGTGCCCGATGTCGTAGCCCAGCGAGCGCAGGCCTTCCTGCAGCCGCCGCGTGTTCTCCCACAACGCCACGCGGCGCTCCGGCTCGGACCTCAGGATCTCGAGCGCCGCCAGCACGCCGGCCGTGTTCGAGGCCGGCAGCGCGGCGGTGAAAATCAACGGCCGGCAGTGGTGCTTGAGGTAGTGGATGACGTACTCGTCGCCGGCGACGAAGCCGCCTATCGAGGCCAGGGACTTGGAGAACGTGCCGACGATCAGGTCGACCTGCGCCGTCATGCCATGGTGCTCGGCGGTGCCGGCGCCGGTTGGGCCCAGCACGCCGACCGAGTGAGCGTCGTCCACCGCCAGGGCACAGCCGTGCTTCTGAGCGATCGGCACCAGCCGCGGCAGGTCGGCGATGTCGCCCTCCATCGAATACACGCCATCTACGATGATCAGCGCGCCGCCCTTGCGCTCCGGGTCGCCCAGCTTCCGTTCCAGCCCGCGGAAGTCGTTATGGTTGAACCGCACGACCTCGCCATAGGACATCTTCGCGCCGTCCACTATCGAGGCGTGGTCCAGTTTGTCGAGGAACACGGTCTCGCCGCGGCCCACCAGGCCGGAGACCAGGCCCAGGTTCGCCTGGTAACCGGTCGAGAACACCAGGCACGACTCCTTGCCGAAGAACTCGGCCAGCGCCGTCTCGAGCTGTTCGTGGAGGTCGAGCGTGCCATTGAGAAACCGCGAGCCGGTGCAGCCGGAACCGTACTTGTGAAGCGCGGCCTCCGCGGCTTCCAAGACCCTGGGGTGGTGGGTCAGCCCCAGATAGTTGTTGGAGCCCATCATTACTTTGGTCTTCCCGTCGATCTTCACCACGGTGTCTTCCGACTCGTGGATCGGCGTGAAGTACGGGTACAGCCCCATCGCCTGAATTTCCCGGGCGCGGGTGAAGCTCCTGCACTTCTCGAACAAGGCGATGGTCTTTTCGACCTGGGTTGTTGTTGCCACCTTAGGCTCCTGGCTACCGGCGAGCTTACAATTTACCTCTCTGGGCGATGCGCTGCAAACTAAAGACTTTCAAGGTGTTAGCGACTGCCGCGGCGGTCGCCTCCTGCGCCGTGCCGCAGCGGCTCGATGCCCGGCAAGAGGTGCCGCGTTTCGATCTGAGGCTGTGGCCGCACGGACTGGTGAGCGCCACGGCCGCCATTGGCGCGGCGCTGGGCGAGGCGTTCGGTTCCCAGTTGCCTCACGCTACCTGCGCTCCGTGCGACCGGAGTTCGCTGCCCGAATTCGATCGGATGGCCCTCGGGCCCGAACGGCGAGCCGTCTCGCGCGTCAGCGACGTGCTGCTGATCGGTACGACGGCGGCGGCCGGTCTGTTTCTGCTGAACGAGCGCGCCGGGGCCCGCGCCGCGGCGCGCGAGGACGTTGCGGTGTTGGCGCAGGCGGTGTCGGTGAGCGCAGCGCTGACCACGCTCCTGAAGGTGATCGTGAGTCGGCCGCGACCCGTGCGCTACGACTCGGTGGCGGCGGCATTTGCGGGCGCTGACGACGGAAGATCGTTCCCATCGCACCATGCCGGCATCGCGGCCGCGGCCGCCGCAGCTTACATCGCCATCCACCACCGGCGCGGCGACCTGCGAGAGCACCGCGGCCGCGCTCTGCTGCTGGCGGGAGCTGCCGTGCTGACGGGCTCACTGCGAGTGGCGGGCCGCCGCCATTTTCCCAGCGATGTCGCTGCCGGCCTGGGGCTGGGGGCGATCACCGGCTGGCTCTACACCAGGAGCGTGCCGCTGAGGTGATCCAGGTCACGCGGTGCCGCCGGTCACTGTCGCTTCGGGCGCCGGGCGAGTAGGTTCGCTTTCAGCAGTCTTCTAGGGAGAACCCTTGAGCCTGTCTCGAGTTGTTTTTGCTCTGGCGGCGTGTGCACTGCTGGCGCCGGCGGGCCTTGGCGCGCAGTTGCCCCAGCGCCGCTGGGAGCGTCCCGGCTTCGACTTCAGTCCCGACGGGGTGTGGCGTCGCCGTGCCGAGCGGGTGCGGCTGGAACGGCTGCGCGCTCTGGAAGGCGGCGACCTACAGCGGGTCAACGCTCCGGTGCAGGCGCGCTCTCCCCAGCCGACCGCCCTGGCCATTACCGGGACCCTGCGCGTGCCGGTGTTTCTGGTGAACTATGCGAATGTCGCGCCGCCGCAGCCCGCGGCGCGCTACGACACGGTGCTGTTTGGGCTGACGCCGCCGACGGGACGGCCTTTCACCATTCGCACGTTCTACGAGCAGTTGTCCAATGGCCTGTTCTCCATGCAGGGCCAGGTGCTCGGATGGACCCAGCTCGCCAACAACGACACGTTCTACGAAGGTGGCAGCGGCTGCAACGGCCTGTGCAGCAACGCGAACGTGGACAACCTGATTGCGGAGGCGGTTGCGGCGCACGACGCCACGGTGGACTACGGCCAGTTCGACAACGACGGTCCTGACGGAGTCCCGAACTCCGGAGACGATGACGGCTTTGTCGACATGGCGATCTTTGTCCACCCGGAGCTGGGAGGGGAGTGCGGCAACAACCAGAACATCTGGGCGCACCGCTACTTCTACTCGGGTTGGACCGGCTCGGCGCTGAATACTGCGGACCCGCGGGCCGGTGGCGGGGTGATTCGGGTCAACAGCTACACGATTCAGAGCGGGTTGGGCGGTTCCAGTTCCTGCAATGCCTCGGACATCATGCCGGTTGGCACCGTCGCCCATGAAACCGGGCATGGTCTCGGGCTTCCCGACTTCTACGACACCGACCCATTCGATGCCGACGACTCAGAAGGCATCGGCGAGTGGGGCCTGATGGGGTCGGGCAACTACAGCACTTCCTTCTCCCCGTCCCATATGGAGGGGTTCTCCCGGATGGTGCTGGGCTGGGTGACCGTGCGGGACCTGAACGCCAGCGGGACCTATCGGTTCGGGCCGTACACAGTGGGCGACACGATATTCCGGGTCCTGCCGACCGTGGCGAATTCGCGCAGCGAGTACTTCCTGCTCGAGAACCGCCAGGCAGCACTCGGTGACACGGCCCTGATCCGGCGGAAGGGACCGGGCCTGCTGATATGGCACGTGGACGAGGCGCAGTACAACTTCGGCAGGTCGTCCAATCGCGTGAACACGGGTCCGATTCATGGTCTGTGGCTGCGTCAGGCCGACGGGCTCGACCAGCTTCGTTCCAGCACGCAGGGTGTGCGCAACCGCGGCGATGCGGGCGATCCGTGGCCGGGCTCCTCCAACAACCGAAGCTTCGGCTTCACGGGAAATCCGGCCGCCAACCTGAACACGGGTCTGTTCTCGGGGATCGTGATTGACTCGATCCGCCAGGAAGTGACCGGCGGAGAGATGGCGTTCCGGCTGCGGTTCGGAGGACTGACCAGCGTAGCGGCGAGCGACACCAACGCCGTGGTCAGGGTGCGGGGTATCGCATACAACGTGTATCGCGAACTGCATAACGACGGCGACACGCTGACCGTGGAAGTGGACTCGGTGCAGCAGGCCGCGGACGGCCGCACCAGGTGGACGTTCCTGTCGTGGTCGGACGGCCAGCCGCGCAGCCACCAGGTCACAGCCACCCTGGCCGGATCGGTGATCACCGCCGCAGTGCGGCGTGAGTTCAGGATCCAGGCGAGCGTCACGGGAAGCGGGACAGTTGCCTCCACGCCTGTGCTCGATCTGGCGGCCGGCGCCTTCCACCCGGATGGTGACACCCTGCGGATCGAGGCCACGCCGCAGGCCGGACACGTGTTCCTTCGCTGGCAGGGCGATACCAGCACCACTAGTCCGGTGCTGCGGTTCCCAGTGCGCCGCCCGATGACGCTCACGGCCCTGTTCCAGCAGCAGCTGGCGATCGTCGATTCCAGTCTCCGTTCGGGAGTGATGGGAGCCCCGTATCTGGATACCATCCGGGTCTCCGGCGGCACCGGCTCGTACCTGTTCCAGGTCGTGCTCGGCACCGGCACGTTGCCACCAGGCATCACGATCAACAGCTCCACCGGAGTGATCAGCGGGATTCCCACGAACGACAGCACGTATGTGGTCCAGGTGCAGGTGGTGAGCGGGACTCAGCAGTTGCAGTTCCCGGTCCGCATAACGGTGACCGCGCCGCAACTCACGCTTCAACCGGTCATCGAAGCGCTGCTGGGTCGGTCGAGCGCTCTGACCGCCGACGAGATCAGGTATCTCGACCTGCTGGGCAACCGTAACAACGCCCTTGACCTTGGGGACTTCGTGGCCTTCCTCGACGAGACCGGATTGGTCGTGGATGCCGCAACCATGGCCCGCATCATGGGGAGGATCCGCTGATGCGCCGTTTCCTGCCGGCCGCCGCGGCGCTGCTGGTGGCCGCCTCGTGCAGCGAATCCAACGGCCCCACGCCGGGCCCGCTCGACCTGCGTCTGGCTTACAACGCCACTCCAGCGCCGCGGGCCATCATGCTGGTGGTGCGGGGCCCGAAGAACGACGTCACGTGGTCGGCTCCAACCGGAACCCAGTTCCGGCTGATAACCGCGGACGGCGGTGGTGACACGACCCACGTAGTCATCATCGCGCCCCAGGGTATCACGATCGCCGCCGGGACCGTGGCCCGCATTCAGGTGCCTGACGTCCGTCAGGCAGGCCAGTATACGGCTACCACCACCCAGGTGACTACACCCAGCTACGCCCTGGTGGCGCCGATCAGCTATCCGGTGACGGTGGTCAGACCGTAGGGTGGAGGGCAGAGGGCAGGGGGCAGGGGGCGGAGCTGCGCCTCCGCCCTCCACCCTGTGACCTACTGTGCCCTCCGCCCTCCGTCCTCCGCCCGGTTTGTCTTATCTTTGTCCGCCCGGGGCGGTAGCTCAGCCGGGAGAGCACCTGGTTTGCAACCAGGGGGTCGTGGGTTCGAATCCCATCCGCTCCATTCACTTCGCCGCGATCCGGAATGGACGCAGCTACTCTCGCGCAGTACCGACCGCTGTTCCTGCTGCTGATCGGCGCCGCACTGGCGCTGGGCCTCGCCGTGCTAGCTGTCGGCAAGAGGTCAGCTTCCGAGGCGGAGCCGGCCGGCGATGGGAGGGCGCCTGACGTCGGGGAAGCCGACGCTGCTGCCCACTGGCTGATGTGGGTGCTCGCCGCCCTCGCCTGCGGAACGCTGGTGCTGCTGCTGTTCTCCACTGCGATCGCATTCCGGTTCTTCACTAGCTGGCGGGTGACACTCGCGGCCTCGTTCGCGGTCCTCGTGGGGGCGCTTCCGGCGCTGGCCGCATGGCGCAGCCGCACATGATCCGCCGCGCCACCCTGGTCCTGTTCACCGCGGCCATCGTGCTCGCCGGGTTGGTTCCGGCGACCGCGGAACCGCTGTTCCCGGAACTGGACTACGGACTGCTCGTAATTCTCGCGGCGGCCGCGGCCACGGCGTCAGGACTCGCCTGGGCGCGCACCGGTCCGGCGCAGATGGTGCCCGTGGCGACAGTGGCGCGCGCCTCGGCGCTGTGGGCCGGTTGCGCCGTGGCTCTGGCGGCCTCGCTGGTCGCCGTAGCCACTGACGCTCAGACACTCGAGCTGCGCAACCTCGTAGCCGCGCAGCAGAACACCAGCCTCTACGCGTTGCAACAGCCGGTGGCGGCGACCGTCTTCGTCCTTGCCCTGGCGCTGGCCGGTGACGATTCCGCGCTCCAGGCCGCGTTCGGTCAGCCGTCCCGTCCGCGTGAGGCGTCGTTGCTCACCGCGGTGCTGGCCTCGGGTGCGCTTGGTGCGACCGTGTTTCTCGGTGGCTACGCCGGGCCGGCCCTGCCCGCACCGTTGTGGCTGGCGCTGAAGTCCGTTTTCCTTGCCGGGGTCGTGGTCATGGCGCGAGGCGCGCTGCGGAGATTGCCTGACGAGCGGCGCGTGCTGCTGGCCTGGACACTGGTGCCGGTGGCGGCGCTGAACCTGGTGGTGACGATGGGAGTCTTGACCGGGTGAACTGGGCCGGCGTGCTGTTCGGCGCGTGCGCCGCGATCGCGCTATTGGGCGGAGCGATGGCCGCATTCGCCCGCAGCCCGCGCGCGGCGCTGCTTGCGCTGGCACCCACGATGCTCGGCATCGCCGGCATGACGCTCAGCCTCGGCTATGACTTCCTCGGCATCGTGGTGGCTGCGGTGCTGGCGGCAGGGGTGCCGGCGGCCAGTCTGTTAGCGCTGGCGGCAGCGCCGCAGCCCGAAGCTGAGCGTGTGACACGCCGCGACTCACTGATCGCGGGTGCAGTGGGCACGGGAACGGCGCTCGCGGTCCTGTATCTGCTGCTCCGAACCGAATGGCTACTTCCTGGCGGCCAGCGCCACAACGAAGCGGTCTGGCTTGGCTGGAGCTTACTGTCCACGGACCTGGCGGCGTTCGTCATGCTCGCCTGTCTGCTGGCCGCGTGCGGGATCGGTGCGGTGGTGGTGCTGCGCGGACGCCGCTCCCGGAGGCAAGAGCGGTGAGCACCTTCGCGCTTTCCGCTGCCGTGAGCGCGCTGCTGACCGGGCTGGGCGCCGCAGCTCTCACGCGCCGCCAGGGCGTGCTCGGACTCCTCGTGGCCTCGCAACTTCTGTCCGGTTCGCTGGTGGCGCTGGCCGCCACGCTGTTTGCGCTCACGGGGCGCTCCGGCGCGCTGGGCCAGGTGATCATTGCCGTGGTGGTCGCGGCGGCCGCCGGGTCGGGCGTGCTCCTGCTCGCCCTGCACGTCGCCGCCTCCCGCGCGCGGCGCCGGACCGACGCAGAGGCGCTTTGATGCCGCGGTTTGTAGCACTGGCTCCCGAGATCGTGTTAGGCGTAGGGCTTGCCGTGTCCTGCGTGTCGCTGCTCGGGGGAGGCCACCGGGCCGGGCGCATGGCGAGGCTCGCGCTTCTAGCGGCGGCGCTCGGGGCCCTGGTCGCGGCGCTGCTGACCCGGAACGTGGTGGACGAGTTCCTGTTCCTTGCCTACCGGATTGACGCCTTCAGCCAGTACTCCAAGGCCCTGGTGCTCGGCGCCGTGCTGCTGGCGGCCGTGGCAGGCGGGACGAAGCCGCCTTGGCACGATGAGCGGGTCGGCGCCCCGTTCTTCGGCATGGTGGCCGCCACGGGCGCCGTGGCCGCCGCCAGCGCCACCGATCTGGTGCTGCTGTGGCTGTCGCTGGAGGCAGTCGGCGTGGCGTTCGTGCTTACGGCTGCCGCCGAGGGCGAATGGTCGTCCCGGGCCGCAGCGATCCACGACGAGCTGATGCGATGGCTGGCGCCTTCGCTTCTCGTTATGCTCGGCTTGGTGCTCGTCGCCGCGCTGGCCGGAACCACCAGGTTCACCGACCTGGCCGACCTGGCGCAGGACGTCCAGTCCGAACCAGCGGGCGCGGCCGGAATGTTGATGGTGCTGGCGGGCCTGGCCTGGCGAGCGGGGCTGGCGCCGTTGACAGCCTCGCGCCAGTTCACGGCGCGGCAGGAGGGGTCGGAACGCGCGGCGCTGGGCGTGTCGGTGTGGATCGCGCTTGCGGCCATCGGAGTGCGGTTCCTTGCCGTGGCGCTCGAGCCGTGGCTCGGCAGGATGGGGATTGCCCTGCTGGTGGGATTGCTGGCGTTCGGCGTTCTGGTCCCGGCCTTCACGCTGTGGGTGCGAGCCACGCGAGAGAACGCACGCCGTCCGGTGCTGCTCACGGCTTTCGTCGCGGGGCTCGGCGTGGCGGCGGCCGCGTTTGCCGCATGGGCGTGGGAGGCGTCCGCAGCGCTGCCCTGAATTTGCGCCATTTGCTGGCGCCGCACGGGCCTCGTAATCTCCCCGCATGGACGTTCGCGACCGCCTGGCCAATGCGGTCCGCGGCCAGTACGCTCCAGACTCGGCCGACGCCGCGTTTCGCCGCGCTCTCGCGCTCGCGCTCGATGCGGCGCCCGCACTCATGCATCTGATGGCCAGGTTGGCGCTCCAGGTACTGCTCGCGCCCTCACGCTCCACGCGCGCGCGGCGCATGGCCGCCAACTTCGTGATCGCCACGCTGCTGGAGGAGGGGAGATGGAGCGATGCCGAACGGGAGCTGGCCGAACTGCGCCGCCAGTTCCCCGACGACGCCGCGCTGGCGATGTGGCCCGCAGCTGCCGCTGCACTCGGCTTCCGGGTGAACGCTCCCGGCCACGCGGTTGCGGAACAACCGGACCTCGCCCGCGCGCCGTTCGCGGCGTTTGCCAGCGGCTGGCTGTCACGCTACCAGAGTGGCGCTCCAGGCGCTGCAACGTGGCGACACGAGCGCGGCGCCGGCGGCCTTCGCGGCGCAGGACCTGGTAGCGTCGGTGGCCGATGGAGTGGTGCGCGGCCCGGTGTGGTTGTTGCAGGGTAGGATCGCGGCCGCGCGCGGCGACCGCGAGCGTGCGCTGCGGTACCTCAGAAGGGCCGCGAGCATTCTCCGTTACGCGGAGCCACCGTGGGACGCGGTGCGCGATTCGGCCAAAGCGATCATTACCCGGCTCCGGGCAGGGTCGGTGACGGAGCTCAAGTGACCTCGCCGCTGGAGCTGCTGTCCCGCCGCGACAAGTGGTACCTCTCGGCAGGCGAAGGCCTAATATTCGCGCCGCCGTTCCCGCAGTGGCTCGACCACCCGGGCTTCTGGGACGAGGCCCACCTGTTCGAGTATCCGACGGGCCCGCTGTTCACGGTCGGCTTCGTAGATGACGGCGGCAGGGAGATCCCGCTGCGGCCTGGCGAGCGGCGCTGGACCCCGGCAGCTCTCGAAGTTCCTTACTCTTCAGCTACGGGCCTGGAGTTCTCCGAGGCCCGCATGATCCTGCCTGGTTTCGTGGCCGGCAGCGAATGGCAGATACTCAACCTCGGCACCTCCGCCTCCCGCGTTCACGCCATCGCGTGGGCGTGCGCTCCCGGCGAGGAACTCGGCGAGGACGATGTCGTCTTCCAGGACGACTCGCAGCTGGTCTGGTCGCGGTCGCTGACCGACCGCAAGTCCCACACACTGATGGTGCGCCACGAGCTGGCGATCGCGCGCGGCGCGGACAGCTGGGCCGCCCACCGCTCCGAGCCGGCCGCCGTGCACCCGCTGCTGCGCCTAACGCCGTTCTGGGACCGCTGGGACCCGACGCGCGCGGGCCTTCGCAACCAGCCGCTGCAGGCCGGCATCTCGAGGCGCGGAATAGTCTATCTCGGCATCCACCGCATGCTCGAGATTCCGCCCGGTGGGACCGCACGTCTGGCGGTCGCGCTGCGCCTGGTGCCGGCGCTCACCGAATCGGCGAGCCGCACCGCGTCCACTCCGGCGCGGCGCGCCTCGAGCTTCTCCCAGGCCAGCCGCGACTGTTGGGAGGAGTACTTCGCATCAGTGCCGACCCTGAATTGCTCGGACCCCTACTTCGAGCGCTACTGGGCCTATCGGTGGTATGGTCTACGCCTCAACGGCGTGGCCCCGGGCTGGGGCAACTACGTGGCCCCGACGGTGACCGAAGGAATCGCGTACTTCCATCAACCTATCTCCTACAGCGCGCAGTGCCACGTCAGGGAGCTGCGCTGGGCTCGCGACCCAGCCTGGGCGCGCGGCGTGGTGCGCACCTTCCTAGCGCACCAGCTTCCCAGCGGGGCGCTGCACGGGCGCATCTACGCCAACCACTTCGACGGCACCGACTTCTATCACGCCGACTGGGGCGGCGCGCTCATGGCGCTGGACGACGTCCACCCCGACGACGCATTCCTGAGTGAGGTGCTGCCGCGACTGTCGCGCTACGCGGAATGGCTGCTCGCCACACGCGACCCCGGCCTTACCGGCATGATCGACGTCACCGACCAGTACGAGACGGGGCAGGAGTACATGAGCCGCTACCAGGCGGTGGATCCCGATGCCGACCGCTACGGCTGGGAGAACCGGATTCGGCTCAAGGGTGTCGACGTCACGGTGTATGCCTATCGGTTGTTCCAGGCACTGGCCCGGCTCGGGCCCCGGGTCGGCCTCGACCCCGGCCCCTGGCACGAGAGCGCCGCGCGCACCCGCAGCGCGCTGCTGCTGGGCATGTGGGACGAGAAGCGTGGGATGTTCTCCGATGTGAACCCGGCCACCGGACGGCGCACCCAGGTCAGCGCGGCAGTGTGCTTCTACCCGTACTTCACCGACTGCGTCGGCGCCCCACACCTCCAGGGCATGGTCAGCAACCTGTTCGACCCGCGGCAGTTCTGGAAACCGTTCCCGGTCACCAGCTCGAGCGGGACCGACCCGCTCTACGATCCCGACGCCGCCTGGAAGGGCAAGCGCCACAACTGCCCCTGGAACGGCCGGGTGTGGCCGATGACCAACAGCCATGTGGCGGAGGCGATCGCCACCGTAGCGCTCGAGCACCTGCCGGCGCTGCGCGCGCACCTGGTGGAATTCCTCACCAAGTTCGTGCGGATGATGTTCTGGGACGGCGACTCGGCGCGACCAAACTGCTTCGAGCACTACCATCCGGTGACCGGGCGGCCCTCGGCCTATCGCGGCATTGACGACTACCAGCACTCCTGGGTGAACGACCTAATGGTGCAGTACCTGGTCGGTCTACGGGCCGCTCCCGGCGGCTTCGTCGTGGACCCGTTCCCGTTCCCGGTCGAGTTCGAGGCGCGCGGGCTGCCGATGCGCGGAGCGATCGTGGACGTGGTCCGCTCCGGCGACCACGTGGTGGTCAGCGTCGGTGGCGCCGAGGCGGCACGGGGCCGCATCGGTAAGGCGATCAGGGTGGCGCTGTGACGGTGCGGGTCTCGTTCGTGGCGGCGAGCGGCCGCGAGGAGGACGCCGCCTGGGCCTGGCTCGAGGCGCAACAGTCGTTCGCGGCCCGGCGGTTTAGG
Organism: Gemmatimonadales bacterium; assembly: GCA_035559335.1. GTDB lineage: Bacteria > Gemmatimonadota > Gemmatimonadetes > Gemmatimonadales > JACORV01 > DASXPG01. The sequence goes on along the minus strand of DATMBH010000035.1, from coordinate 5,324 downwards.
CCCCTGGACCTGATCGCGGCGGCCTCCGAGGCCGACGTGGTGTGGGTCCATTCCACCGTGGAGCCGGTGGCGGTGGGACTGGAACGGCTCCGGCCGCGGCTCGAGTCCGGCCTGGGGATTGTGCTCACGCTGCGCGCGGCCTCGCTGGTGGGACCGCTGGGCATCGAATCGGAAATGCCTAACGACGTGCGCCAAGGCCGCTGGGCCGCGGTCGAGGACGAGTACCGCACGGCCGAGTTCGCCGCAATGCCGGACTACCCGCACGTTCGCGGCTTGGCAACGTGGGGCCCGCATCCCCTGGTGGACGGGCTGCATCTGGGCACCTACTGCTGGGCACCGACCGAGGGCGAACCCTGGGTACGCTGCGTGTACGAGGGAACCCGTCCAGCCGAAGCGCAGGTCGTCGCCGTCGAGCGCGCTTACCTGGCGCAGAACCCGGCGCGGACGATCGCCTGGGAGTACGAGGTAGGCAGGGGACGGGTGATGTGCATCGGCGCTTACGTGCATTTCGCCGCCCCGGACCGGCTGCTCCGCCCCCAACTGGAGCGCCTCGTCACCAACGCGATCTACTCCGTTACGCTGGAAAGCGCTGAACTCGAGCGAGCCGCATGGCCCGTTCCGGCGGGACAGCCGGTCGCCACCGAGGCACTGCTGCTTCCTGACCCCCTGGATCTGGAAGGGGCGCTCCCCGATCCGGAGTCGGATCCACTTGCCTTGGACGGGACCGCCGAGGGGGACGAGCAGTTCGATCTGGCAGGGCGGCGGCTGCTGCTGGTGGGACGGGAGCGCAGCGGGATCCGCGAGGTGTGGGTCCACCCCAATCGCGCGGTGTCCGGCTGGACGGTGACCGCGGACGACGAGGTCGCCCTCGGGCGGCGGATCGTCGTGGGGCGTGAAGCCGTGACTCGCCACCTCGAAACGGGGCGCCGCCACCTGGTCGAGACCAGCTTCGTGGCGCTCGAGCATCCGTTCGCGTTGGTCGAATACCACGCGGCACGCAAAGGACGCGAATCGGTGGGCCGCGCGCCGGCCACGTTCGAGCTTATCCTCACGGTTGACCTGAGGAGGATGTGGCCGTACGGCCCGGGTTGCGCCGGTACGCTGAGGTTCCGCCGTGGCGCCGACGGCATGGTCGCGCTCATCGAGGCGGACAGCGGCGAAGGGGTGGTGGCGCTGTTCACCAACCGTCCCGTCGAACTGTCGCTCCGCGCGGTCACCGTCGCCGATCGCGATGCAGTAGAGTGCGACGTCCAGGCGCCGCTCGGTGTCCCGCTCAGGTTGGCAGTCGTCGGCGCGGCGAACCGCGACGATCTCGATCGCGTCCTGCGCTCGGTGCGCAGGCTCGGCGTGGCGGGCCTGGTGCGCCAGCGCAGCCAGCGAACCGAGACCATGAGCCAGGCGCGGGTCTCAGTGGTGGCGGACGATGCGGACCTCCAGCGCGCGGTGGAATGGGCGAAGCACCGTCTTGACTCGTTCGTGGCCGACGTGCCTGGCGTTGGGCGCTCGCTGGTTGCGGGGTACTCCACCTCCCGGCCCGGCTGGAACGAGGCGCGTCCGGGTTACGCCTGGTTTCTCTGCCGCGATGCCGTGTGGACCAGCCTGGCGATGCTTGCTGCGGGGGAGTTCTCGATCCCGCGCCAGGTGCTCCGGTTCCTGGGCGATCGCCAGGATGTGACCGGCAAGGTGCTGCACGAAGCCACCACGTCGGGCCAGATCCACTACGACGCCGCGGACTCGACGCCGCTGTACCTGCTGCTCGCCGCGCGCTACCTCGCCTGGACCAACGACCGCGACTTCATCCGCAGCATCTGGCCCCGGCTGGAACGGGCGCTGGCCTGGTGCATGACGACCGACACCGATGGCGACGGCCTGATCGAGAACACCCGGGTTGGCCACGGGTGGATCGAGGGGGGGCCGCTGGCCGGAGCGCACGTCTCGCTGTACCTGGCGGCGGTCTGGGGCGCGGCGCTGGAAGGCATGGCTCGCGCCGCCCAGCTGCTCGGCCATCCGCGAATTGCCGCCGACTGCTTTGCGGCCGCGGCACGGGCGGTCGCCGCGATCGAAGCCGGCTTCTACGACGAGCGGCGTGGTTTCTATGCACTCGACCGGCGCCGCGACGGCAGGTACGAGTGGGTAATCACGGCGCTGCACGCCGTGCCGATCCTGCTGGGAGTCGTCAGGCCCACGCGGTGCGCGAAGGTCCTGGATGAGCTCGGAGGACCACTCAGTGCGCCGTGGGGCGTGAGGATGCTCCCGCCATCACACCCCCTGTTCAGTCCGACCGGTTATCACTGCGGCTCCGTGTGGCCGCTGTTCACCGGCTGGGCGTCGCTTGCCGAATACCGCACCGGCCGCTTCGCCCAGGGATTCCGACACCTGAAGGCGAACGCGCGGCTGCCCTTCGCGCGCCAGCTCGGCGCCTTCGACGAGGTCCTGCACGGCCTCGAGGAACGTGGCGCCGGCGTGTGCCCGGACCAGGCGTGGTCGGCGGCAATGCTGATCGCCCCGCTGGTCAGCGGCCTGTTCGGAGTGGAACCCGACGCCCCGGCCGGTGCGCTCACCATCGCCCCGGCGCTGCCTGGCGAATGGGACTGGATGGAACTGCGGTCGCTGCGCTGTGGCGAAACCGTGTGCGATATCAGGGTGCGCCGGCGCGGCAAGACCCACCGCATCTCGGTGCGCCGCACCCTCGGTCCGCCGCTGTGGGCGACGGTGTCGCCGGTGCTGGGCGAGCCGGTCCAGCGCGTGGAGGTTGACGACACCGAGGTCGTGCCGCAACTGCGCGCGACTGCGGCCGGAACGGCAGCGGCGGTCAGCTTCCAGGTGGCCGGCGAGCATGAGGTGAGCTTCCACAGGGAATAGGGCGGAGGGCGGCAGCGCCGGTCCACGCTCGGCCCTCCACCATCCGCCCCGTCCTACCTCCTTGTCAACTCCCTCACTGTGGCGATGGTCCGATCCACATCTTCTGGCAGATTGTAGATATGGCAGCACTGCCTGACACCTAACGGATCGCCCATCGATCGTACCCGGATCCTCGCGCGCCGCCACAGCTCGTCCATCAGCTGCGGCGCGCTGTAGCCTTCCAGCGACCACACCGTGGTGCCGCTAAGCAGTTCGGGGTGGGTCGGGGAGTTGATGCGCACCTGCGGGATCTGGCGCAGCCCCTCGCGCAGCCGGTTGGCGAGAAACATGATTCGCCGTTCGATTCGCTCCGGCCCCACCCGATTGTGGAAGTCGATGGCGGCCTCGTAGCCCTTGAGCAGCGACAGGTTGCCAGTCCCGATCTGCATGAACCGGTACATGCCATCGCGGTGGTTGTCCCACTGCCCCGACACGATCGTGGCCCACACCTGCGGTATCCGTTCCCGGTTGATGTACAGGAACCCGCAGCCCTTCGGCGCCAGCAGCCACTTGTGGGGCGAGGAGAAGTACGCATCGCACCCCATGGCGCGCAGGTCCAGGCGCCAGTGACCGCAGCATTGCGCTCCGTCAATCACGCTCCAGATCCCGCGTTCCCGCGCCGCCGCGCACATGGCCTCCACTGGAAACCTGACGGCCGTGGCGCTGGTCAGGTGGGGAATGGCCCACACCCTCGTCTGCGGAGTGGTCGCCTGCACGTACAGGTCGAGCAGCTGTTGCGGGTCGCGAGGCGGCATCGGAACCGTCACCCGCTTCACGTAGATCCCGTATCGCTTGGCCCGCAGCAGCCACGGTGACTCGCAACCCACGTGCTCTTGGTTCGTCATGATCACTTCGTCGCCGGGCCCGAGCGACAATCCGTTCGCCATGAAGTTTGCGCCGAAGGTCGCGTTCTGCGTGATCGCGATCTCCTCGGCCGTTACGTTCAGCAACTGCGCCAGCTTGCCGCGCAGCTCCAGCTCGGGGCGGTAACCGCTGAAGTAGTCCGGGTGCTCCGGCCGGTAGTCCCAGTGCGCGATGGTGCCGTCCACCTGCAGCAAGTGGTCTATCACAGTCTGTTGCACGACGCGCGGCGAGCTGCCCAGCGTTCCGGTATTGAAGAAGGCCTCCTCGGCGGGGATCGTGAACTCGCGGCGCAGCTCGCGCCAGCCGCGCTCCTCGTCCTGGAACACCGGCGCTCCCAGCCGTCGATCCGGTCCCCCACGTCCGGGTGGCGTCTCGGCGAGCCCGCGGCGCGATACAAGTGCTGCCAGCAGTGCTGTACCCAGAAAGCGGCGACGGTCGGGCATTGGCGTGCCTCGAAGGGAAGGGCCGAAGCGTATATTGGGGCCATGCGATACGCCTCGCCAGTCGCAGTCGCGCTAGTGATCGCAGCTTGCTCGATTGAGCGAGCCGAATCCGGCCGCCCGCCCGGACCGCCCACCGCGGTGGACTCGCTGGAGCGGATCGAGGAGGACTCGATAGCACGGGGACAGGTGCTGGCTGCGCTGCACACTTACTACCGCAGGTTCTCTGAGCGTGACTGGCGGACCATTCACCTGAGCTTCTGGCCGAACGCGACGCTCACTACCGTGCGGAGGCCGCCGGGCGAGCGCGGCGAGAGGGTCGTCGTGACCACCCTGGACGAGTTCCTGCGCCGAACCAGGGATGGCCCGGACCAGCTCGCCGGGTTCGGCGAGGAGATGCTGCACTCGCACATCGAGACCTACGGAGACCTCGCGAGCGCCTGGGTGGTCTTTCAGGCGCGATTCCGCGTCACTCCCGACAGCGTCGCTATTTACCGCGGAGTCGATGCGTTCACCCTCCTGCGTCACAACGGACAGTGGCGGATAGTCTCGCTCACCTGGACGCGCGAGCGCCCCGACCGTCCCCTGGTCGGACCCTGGGCACCAGACTCACGCTGATCATCCACGGCACGTTGCTGTCCGTGCCGAAGGCCGAGGAGCGCTGGTGGCGTCCCGCCAGTCCAGGCGGGGACTCCGGGTTCCCCGAGCTGCTCGAAGCCGCACTCGCCGAACGGGGTGTGGTCGGGACCGTGTGGCGCCCTGCGCTGGAGCACGGCGCGAGGCTGGAAGACTTCGAGTGGTCCGGGGAAAACACGCACCACGGCCGGGTGAGCGCGGCTCGCGACCTGGCGTCCCGACTGGAACTGCTGGCCCGGAGGATGGGTCGAACCGCCGCTGCGCCGCTGGAGGTGGACGTGGTGGCGCACTCCCACGGCGGAAACGTCGTGCTCGAGGCGATCAGGCGCACGCGCCCTGACAGTGGTGTGCAGTGGCGCCGCCTGGTCCTACTTGGTACGCCGCTGTTGTCGTTCCGGCCTGCGGCTCGGGTGGTCAGGCTGCTGCTGGCTCTCGGCGTGATCGCAGTGGTGCTCGGACTGGCAGCCATCGCGACGATCTGGC
>DATMBH010000034.1:0-3228 GCA_035559335.1 Gemmatimonadales bacterium | reverse complement strand
CTCCGTGCACTGGGTCCGCCGGTACATCCCCTTCTACGGCAAGCGGCACCGCGATGATCTCTACCCACGTCCTGAACCGCGGGCCGGCCGCCGTCAAGAGCCCCGCCGACCTTCTGGTCTTGCCATGAACGGTGGCGCTGCCTGCATGCCGACCCCGCGCCCTGTCCGCCCGCCGTCGGGGCCTTGGTCTGTATACACGGAGCGGCGCTATGGGGTGGCCGCATTCAAGATACGTAAGACGGCACACTGAAAAACGGATGCATCAAGGGTGACTACACCGCCTAAGGTAGGGCCGTGATGCCAAGGGCGACGGGTTCAGCGTTCCGCGACTATGGATCAGCTCCGCACGTCGCGTAGGGAGCTAAGGGTGGCGCTAATTAGGATCGACGGCGCGATCGAAATTGGGTCAAGGGCGCCAAAAAAGCAGATCCGCTGGGCGATGCCGAGCTCCGGGATGCCCAGACGGTGCTGGCGCAACGCGGCAGACGGCTCGACGACTACAACACCCAGGCGCCGCACTCGGCGCTCGAGATGCGGAACCCGGCCGAGTACCGGGGAAGCGAACCTAAGCTCCTCGCGGTGAGCAGAACTTTGGGCAGCACACCAGAGGCAACAAGGTTCACTAAGCGGACGAGGTATGGATGGAGGATGCGCTCGATCTGATCCGCCAAGTACAGGACACCGCCCGGAGGACAGCGCAATGAGCTCAACAGAGGCTGATTCGCTGACGACACGACTTGACCGGCTTGAACGAGACGCTCGACGATGGCGGTGGGTAGCCGCGATGCTGGTCGGGACGCTCGGGATCACTGGGCTGCTCGCAGCGACGACGGCTCGACCGGTCCCGGTTGCCGACGAGATCCGGACGAAGCGGTTGGTGGTGGTAGACGGCCAGGGCAGGGACCGAGTGCTGCTCGGGGAGGACCTATTTAGGGGAATCGGGCTCCGAGTGCTCGACGCGAGCGGCACCCTTCGAGTGGTGTTAGGGGTGAAGCATCTTGTCGGCGACACGCCTTACCTTGCCTTGATCGACCAGTCACCGGGCTGGGTTCGCTTTAGTGTGGAGTTGGCTGACGATGGGTCTCCGAGCTTGGAGCTGTTCAGCCCAGTCGTGAGAGACAAGCCACTTCTCGACGGCGGTGGGCCGAATGTCGCACGCGCGCAGCTAAGCCTTGGAGCGGACGGGTCCCCCGTGCTGTACCTCCGTGATCAGAACCGAACGCCGCGCGTGGTGCTGGGACGCATGAATCTGACCGTGACCGAGATTGACACGTCGAATTTGCGTGAGATTCGAGAGATCGGGAAGCTACAGACACCGGTTTCGTCCTTAAGGATCTACGACCACGACGGCAAGGTGCTGTTCAAGGCGCCTTGACAGGTGCCGTAGAAGGAACGACGAATGCCGAGCAAGAAGAAGGCGATTCCAAGGGCTAATGATAACGGCGTAACTAATGTCCTACTTTAGACATGACAAGGCACGGCCGAGTGGCGGAAGAAGCTCCTCAGCAACTGCGGGCCGGCGGCCAGGCGCCGTCGCTCCCGGACTCGTGGCGGTGGATGTCCTCGACCGTGTCCGGAGCGAGGTTCGCGAGGCGACCGTACTTGAGGTAGCCCCAGAGCAGCTCCACGGGGTTGAGGTCTGCGGCGTAGGGCGGAAACCAGGCGATGTGGCAGCGTCGATGCGTCGCCAGCCAGGCCCGCACGAGCGCATGCGTGTGGGAATGTCCGCGGTTCCAGACCAGAATGAAGGGGCCGCGCACGTGGCGCGCCAGGTGGCCGAAGAAAGCGCAGGACCTAGGGCCCGCGGATGTTCATCCGCGGGTGCAGCGCGAGGGCCAGAGTGATCTGGCGGCGGCGCGGCGACACGATCAGCGCCCCAATGCCGGACACTTTTTCTTGGGATCGCGCGCGCACGGGCGGGCGTGGTGTCGCGCCGCGGGGCGCCCAGGTGCGTCGGAGCACGGGCAGCATCAGGAAGCCGGTTTCATCTAGGTAGATCAGGGCGCCGAGGCGCCGAAGGTTTTTGTCCGGGCGCAAATCCTGTCGGACCCACTCGCACACGCGCTGATCGTTCCGCTCCTTCGCGCGCGGTTGAGGCCGCTGGCGGACTGAGGCCACAGGCGCGGAGCAGTCGCCCGACATGATCGGGATGATAGACGACCTTGAACTGGTGCCGGATGAGATCGACGATCCGCCGGCAGGTCCACACGCTGGTCGGGTACCCGGCCGCTTCCGGCCCGGCCACCACCAGGCGTGCCAGCCGGCGGCATTGCGCCACGGTCAGCATGGGCGGTTAGCCGCCACTACCCACGGCAGAGGGGAAGCGTAATGGAAATACTGTTCTTCATTCCGGCCTGGGTGGTGGGCGGGTTGGTCGGGGCATTGACCTTGGGACAGATATTCATTCTGGCGCGCTTCGGCATTCCCACAGCGGTTCGTTGGTACAGGTGCGGATGGCTGACGGCGCCCACGCCTGTCTCGCGCTACATCATCAGTCTGGTCTTTTTGACCATCGTCTTCGCCGTAGCGACGTGGATTGCGGTGCGCTTTTCCCAACCAGGCGACCGGCTACTGGCTCGGGGTCGGGATCAGTGCCTCTCTCGGCCTCGCCAAGAGTGGTCCTACGAACGACAACCTTGCCGACTTTTCGTTCCAACATGGCGTAGATTAACCACGCAGCAGTCACATGGCGTAGATTAACCACGCAGCAGTCAACGAACTGGTTTCGGAATTGGGCGTGGGTGAGGCTCTAAATGGCAAGAAGAGAGGAGTCACGGGGCGTGACTGAACCTCGATTTCGAAGGGGTAGGACCCAGCTGTGAAAAGTAGCCGCGCAATGAACCTCCGGTGACGCGGCGCAGGATGCGCGAGAGCCGTGTTTGGTGGGTCGGGACAGCACAACGGCCTCGATAACGCCGGCTCGCGTAACTGTGACAGCCCCGCGCACGCTGAGGCCAGACTTCGGCCGGAGTTGATTTTTCAGAATCATTCCCCCAGCCGATAGGGACCTTTTCAGAAACTTTCCCCCACTGGTTTTTCTGAAGCTTTCCGCCGCCCCCGTCCTGCCGGCCACGCTGCCCCCCGAAAGGGGGCCCATGGCCTATCGGGAGCTGGGGATGGTGGAGCTTCGCGAGATCGTGCGCCGGTGGCTGGGGGGCGAGGGTATCCGCGCGATCGCCCGCGCCACCGGGATGGACCGGAAGACCATCGCGGAGTACCTGCGCGCGG
>DATMBH010000033.1:0-6060 GCA_035559335.1 Gemmatimonadales bacterium | reverse complement strand
CCTCGAAGACTGTGTCGACCGGAAAGCCGACTTCCATCTCCACCGCCTCGAAGCCGGGGTGCACCACCACGAAGAGGTGGCGGCCGAGGGCCAGCCGGCCGATGGAGTAGCGGCCGGCAGAATCGGAGCGCACGGTGTCGGCCCGAATCCCGCTGCGAATCACCATGGCGCCGGCAATCGGCTGGCCCGCCGCCGACGTGATGCGGCCTCGCAGCGTCGAGCCGCCGGTCACCTGGCCGTGGAGCGGCAGCGACGCCAGCACGAACAGGGCCAGCGACAGCAGGGAGCGGGCGACCGCGGTGCTTATGTGCCTCACGTAGCCTCCTCTGAATGACCGCGCAGCAGTCTGTTATCCCGGCACTTCTCGCGCAAGGCGTTCGCACGAAGCCGCACATCCCGCTAGACTCAACGGCATGTCCATGCACGAGAAACTCAGGCGACTCGAGCAGCTGGCGGAGAAGGCGCTTCAGGGAGGCGGCGCGGAGCGGATCGCCGCGCAGCACCGGAAAGGGAAGCTCACCGCGCGCGAGCGGCTCGACCTGCTGCTCGATCCGGGCAGTTTCGTGGAGCTCGACCGGTTCGTGGTGCACCGCTCCAGCGACTTCGGCCTGGACGAGCAGCGAATCCCGGGCGACGGTGTCGTCACCGGCTACGGAACAATCGACGGGCGGGAGGTCTGCGTCTTCTCGCAGGACTTCACCGTGTTCGGCGGCTCGCTCAGCGAGGCCCACGCCGAGAAGATCTGCAAGGTGATGGACCTTGCGTTGCAGAATGGGGTGCCGGTGATCGGCCTCAACGACTCCGGTGGGGCGCGCATTCAGGAGGGCGTCGCTTCGCTCGGCGGCTATGCCGAGATCTTCCTTCGCAACACTCTGGCCTCGGGGGTGATCCCTCAGATCAGCGTGATCCTGGGCCCGTGTGCGGGCGGCGCGGTGTACAGTCCGGCGATAACCGACTTCATCTTCATGGTGGAGGGCACCAGTCACATGTTCGTGACCGGGCCCAACGTGGTGAAGACGGTGACGCACGAGGACGTGACGTTCGAGCAGCTGGGCGGGGCCGCAGTGCACGCCGCCGTCAGCGGAGTGGCGCACGTGGTGCACGGCTCCGAGGCCGCCGCGCTGGTGGCGGTGCGGGAGCTGCTCGGCTACCTGCCGTCGAACAACCTCGATGGCCCGCCGCCCCGACCCAGCGGCGATCCGGACACCCGTCGCGACGAGGAACTACTGGCGATCGTGCCTGACGAGTCGGCGAAGCCGTACGACATGCACGAAGTAATCCGGCGCGTCGTGGACGAAGGGAAGTTCTTCGAGATCCACCGCGACTACGCGCCCAACATCATCGTCGGCTTCGCGGGTCTCGGCGGCCACAGCGTGGGGATCGTCGCCAACCAGCCGGCCGTGCTGGCCGGCGTGCTGGATATCGGGGCATCTCTCAAGGCGGCGCGGTTCGTGCGCTTCTGCGACGCGTTCAACATCCCGCTGGTCACGTTCGAGGACGTGCCGGGCTTCCTGCCCGGGGTAGCCCAGGAGCACGGCGGCATCATCAAGCACGGCGCGAAGCTGCTGTACGCCTACTGCGAGGCCACCGTCCCCAAGCTGACCGTGATAACCCGCAAGGCTTACGGCGGGGCCTACGACGTGATGAGCAGCAAGCATATCCGCGGCGACATCAACCTTGCCTGGCCCACGGCCGAGATCGCGGTGATGGGACCCAAGGGCGCGGTAGAAATCCTGTTCAAGAAGGAGATCGAGGCGGCAGCTGACCCGGCTGCCGCGCTCGCCTCGCGCCAGGCGGAGTACGTGGAGAAGTTCGCCAATCCCTACATCGCCGCGGGACGGGGCTTCGTTGACGACGTCATCGACCCGCGCGACACCCGGCCGCGCCTGATTTCCGCGCTGCGGATGCTGGCCAACAAGCGGCAGAGCAATCCGGCGAAGAAGCACGGTAACATACCGCTCTAGGTGGGACAGTGGGACGGTGGGACAGTGGGACGGTGGGACGGACTCGACGATACTCCCGCGATTAGGGCCGGGTAATAAGGGCGAACCGCTTGCCGGAGTGGCGGGAGACGCACGTGTAGGAGTCGGTTCAGCTCTGGTCGGGGTGCGCGCGCTTTCGTTGCCTGACAGTGGTCGATGATTGCACCCGCGAGAGCCTCACGATCACCGTGGCGGGCTCGGTGCCCGCGCCGGCCGTCACAGCTGTGCTCGACCGCCCTGCGGCCGTCCGTGGCTATCTGGCGGCGTTGGTCCTGGGCAATGGCCCCGAGTTCGCCAGCCAGCACATGACGCTGTGGGCGCCCGAGCACCATGTGCGGCTGTGCTACATCGCCCCGGTAAGCCCAACGAGAACGCCTTTATCGAGAGCTTCAACGGCAAGCTGCGCGACGAATGCCTCAACGAGCAGTGGTCTGTGAATCTCGCCGACTGGACCTAAGACGAGGAGAACACCGATCCGGCGACTGTCCCTCCGTCCCACTGTCCCACCGTCCCACCGTCCCACCGTCCCCACTATCTTCTCCCCATGCACCGCGTCCTCGTCGCCAACCGAGGCGAGATCGCGCTCCGGATAATCCGCGGCTGCCACGAGGAGGGCCTCGAGGCGGTCGCCGTGTACTCCGACATTGACCGCGATGCCCGGCACGTGCGCGCCGCCGATTTCGCGGTGCATATCGGTGGCAGTCCTCCGTCGGAATCCTACCTGCGCATCGACCGCATCATCGACGCTGCGAAGCAGAGCGGGGCCGACGCCATTCACCCCGGTTACGGCTTCTTGTCCGAGCGGGCCGAGTTCGCCGAGGCCGTTATGGCCTCGGGGCTGACGTTCATAGGGCCGCCTCCGGGCGCGATTGCGGCCATGGGGGACAAGACGGCCGCGCGGCGGCGGATGCGCGAGGCCGGGGTGCCGGTGGTGCCGGGTTCGGTCGAGCCGCTGGACTCGGCCGCGGCGGCTGCAAAAGCGGCTCGCACCATCGGCTATCCGATCCTGTTGAAGGCGGCGGCGGGCGGCGGGGGGCGCGGCATGCGGGTGATCCGCACCGAGGAGGAGATCCAGAACGCGTTTGTGGCGGCGCAAAGCGAGGCCTTCGCAGCCTTCGGTGACCAGCGCATCTACCTGGAGCGGTACCTCGAGGGCCCGCGCCACATCGAGATCCAGATTCTGGCCGACGCGCACGGCCGCGTTATCGCGTTGGGCGAGCGGGAGTGCTCGGTGCAGCGGCGCCACCAGAAGCTCATCGAGGAGGCGCCGTCGGTGGCAGTTCGGCCCGCGGTTCGCCGCGCCATGGGCGAGGCCGCGGTGCGCGCCGCTCAGGCGGTCCGCTACGTGAGCGCCGGTACCGTCGAGTTCCTGATGCTGCCTAACGGTGACTTCTACTTCCTCGAGATGAACACCCGGCTCCAGGTGGAGCATCCCGTCACCGAACTGGTGTATGGCGTGGACCTGGTGCGGATGCAGCTCAAGATCGCGATGGGCCACCACCTCTCGCTGCCGGAACGGGCCCTGGAGCCGCGTGGCTGGGCCATCGAGTGCCGGATCACGGCCGAGGACCCGTTCGCCGACTTCATGCCCGCTGGCGGCGTCATCTCCGGACTGCGGCTCCCGGAGGGGCCGGGCGTGCGCTGGGACGGATGGATCGAGCAGGGCTCCGAGGTGCCGCTGCATTACGACTCGCTGCTGGGGAAGCTGGTGGTGTGGGGCGAGTCGCGCGAGCGGGCCATCAAGCGCATGCGCCGGGCGCTGAACGAGCTGGTGATCTGTGGCGTGCCTACCTCGCGCGAGTTCCACCAGCGGGCAATGCACGAGCCTTCGTTCGTGGCTGGCAGCATCGACATCGGCTACTGGGACCGGGTGGGAAAGGCCCTGATGGGCAGGGGTCCCGACCAGCAACTGGTGCAGGATGCCGCCGTGGCCGCCGCCCTACTGGAGCACGAGCAGCGGGGGAGCGGGAAACCGAGCGGGCAGCTGAACGACTCGGCATCTGTTGATCGCGGCAGAGGAAGCGCTTGGCGGGAGGCGGCGCGTCGCGAGGGTCTGCGTCCCTGAGCTTCCCGGAGATCGTCGCCATCACTTCTCTCGCCTCGGGTGGAGCCGGCGTAGGGAAGCTCTCCGACGGCATGACCGTGTTCGTTCCCCGCAGTGCGCCCGGCGACCGGGTACGGCTGGCGCGGCTCAGGCGCCGCAAGCGCCACGCCGAGGCGCAGCTGGCCGAACTGATCGAAGGCGGTCCCGCGCGGGTGGATCCGGTGTGCGAGCACTTCACCCGCGACCGCTGCGGCGGCTGCCAGTGGCAGCACCTCGCCATCGAAGTTCAGCGCGAGGCCAAGCGGCGCATCGTGGGCGATGCGCTGCGGCGAATCGCCAGGCTCGATGTTTCCGATCCCGAGCTGGTTCCGAGTCCCAATAGCCTGGGCTACCGGTCTACCGTGACGCTTACCGTGCGGCGCGCACCCGAGCGCACTTGGGCCGGCTTCCACGACGCTGCTGATCCCGACCGGGTGTTCGCGCTGGATCGCTGCCACATAGCCGATCCGCGGCTCCAGGCCTTGTGGGAGGCGGTGCGCGGTGCGCTCGACTGCCTGCCTGACGGCGACGACGTGCGTCTGAAGTTGAGGGTCGCCGCCGATGGTGGGCTCCACGTCGTGGTCAGCGGCGGCGCCTCTTCCTGGACCGGCGCCGATGGCCTGGCGAGTGCCGCCTCGCTGCGCGGTTTAGCTGCGACGATCTGGTGGGAGCCGGCACGCGGCGTGGCACGGCACATGGCTGGCCCGCACCGCGATCCTGCGGCGGCGTCGTTCGCGCAGGTGAACTCGGACGTGGCGGCGGCGCTGAAGGCGGACCTCCTAGCGGAAGCACGGCGCCATCTCGGACCGGAGGCGGGAAAGCGCGCGCTGGACTTGTATGCCGGCGCCGGCGACACCGCGCTGGAGTTGGCGCGAATGGGATTCGACGTGACCATGGTGGAGCTCGATAGGCGTGCCGTGAGGCGAGCGGAGGAGCTGGCCGCAGCAGGCGGTGTGGAGCTGCGGTGCGTAGCCGGGCGCGTGGAGGACCACATCCAGCGGTTGCTCCCCGCTGACATCGTGGTAGCCAATCCTCCCCGGACCGGCCTTGGCGAGGCCGTTACAGACCACCTTAACGACTTGCCGCCCTCCCGCCTGATCTACGTGTCCTGCGACAGCGCCACCCTCGCCCGCGACCTGTCACGCCTGCGGATCCAGGTCGAGGATCTGGAGCTGGTCCGCTGCTACGACATGTTCCCCCAGACCAGCCACGTGGAGACCCTGTGCGTCTTAGCGCCTTAGCGTCTTAGCCCCATGAGATACCTCGTCGACGTCAACGGCCATTGCGTGGAGGTGGAGATCACCGGCGACGGCTCGGTGATAGTGGATGGCCGGCCGGAGAGTGCCCGCATTGCGGGCGGTCCCGGCTCGGTGGCGCGGCGGCGGGTGCGCGCCGGCCACAGCCGCGAGTTCGGCGTGCTCCGCTCCGGCTCAGCCACATGGCGCCTAACGGCGGATGGGTTCGCGCTGCCGGTCAGCGTGCTCGATCCGCGCGCCCGCGCGCTGCGCGAGCTGGAGCGCGCCCGGGGCGCGGCGCCCCACGGTGGCTCGGTTCGGGCGCCGATGCCGGGGCTCGTGGTGCGCGTGCTGGTGAACGAGGGAGACCTGGTGCGCGAGGGTCAGAGCCTCGTGGTCGTCGAGGCCATGAAGATGGAGAATGAGCTTCGCGCGCCGGCGGCAGGCCGCGTCGTGCGCGTCGGCGTCCGGGCCAGCGACAGGGTGGAAAAGGGGGCAGTGCTGGTCGAGATCGCCTGATCTCGTCAGTCGGCTGTTTCGATACGGTTTCGTCCGCCGGCCTTGGCGGCGTACAGCGCCGCGTCCGCCTTCGCAATCAACCAACTCACGCCGCTGGCGGCGTCCGCATCCGGGTCCGGCCGCGCCGTTGCCACCCCCAAGCTGATCGTCACCTGCCCAAGGGGCGAGCGGGCGTGGGGAATGCCTAACGACTCAACCGCGCTGCGGGCCCGCTCCGCCATACGCCTTGCCCGGTCCGCCG
>DATMBH010000032.1:0-7837 GCA_035559335.1 Gemmatimonadales bacterium | reverse complement strand
CGCTCGTCTGCTCAGATGATGGTCTCGGTCGCAATCTACGGAGGTAGCCTATTCCTGCTATTCGGTCGGCCAGCACTGACGGCCTGGCAGCAACGCTGACTGGTGTCGGCGCGGCGCACCGCGGACTGTCTGGGGATGTACACGGAGTACCGGCCAGTTTCTGGTAGAGGCTCGGCGAGCACTCCGGACGGCTGGCTGGAGGCGCTGACAGAGTCGGCGCTACCCGCGGCTTACTCGGAATTGGCGCTTCGCCTGGATCACCGGTGGCGACTGGTCCGCCAACACTTAAATCCCGGTGCGCGCCTTCTGGACGCGGGATGTGGCCTTGGCGATTGGGTCGCCTTTCTCCGCCGCCGTGGGTTTGACACGCATGGCGTTGACTACTCTTTCGAGCTGGTCGTTCGCGCCAGGGAAAGACACTCGCCCTGCCGCTTGGTCGTCGCCGCCGTTCAGGCGCTTCCTTATAGGGACCACAGCTTCGACGCAGTGATATCGTGGGGGGTTATCGAACACGATGAGCGCGGGCCGCAAGCCGCCCTGAGCGAGTTTCGTCGGGTGCTTAGGCCTGGGGGCGTGGCGATCGTGACAGTACCCGTCGACTCCGACCGGCAGCGGCGCGCCTCCCGGAGTCACTTCTCGCGAGTTAACGCTTGCGGCGGCACGATGGCCTTTTTCCAATATTTTCTGACGATCGAAGAGCTGGCCTCGTTTATGGAGGCCGCTGGGTTCAGTGTTCTTGATTCCGGCGTGCAGCGCTCTGTTGCGTTAACACTCATGACGCCAGAGCTTTCGTCTAGGTTTAGTACTAGGTGGCTGAATCGGCTGAACAAGCTCGCTCGTGTTCTTTTCTGGTGGTATCGTCCCGCCATGAACATGGCTTACTGCGTCGGACGTAGAGTGTGAGGGAAGCCCAAGCGACCCCTACGGAGCGGCTAGCGACCACACTTTTATGGGCGTTTGCAAGGCGGACCCGGATCTGGCGATGCGATCCTCTGCGCTACCGAGCCTCATCCTGCGTTCTCGGCCTGCAGCGCAGGAAGCGGGCTGGGTGGCTGTCGGTCACGCAGCTGCAATCTCTGGAGCAGTCGCCGGCGTAGGTTGTTTGACCAGAATACTTTCCCCTTCGGTCTACGGTGAGTTCGCGTTGGCCATGTCGGCATCAACCCTTGTCGGTTTACTGATGTTCGGTCCCCCTGCGGCGGCCGGAGGCCGCCTACTCGCGGGTGCGTCAGAGTGCGAGCAACTTCCCGCCTTCGTGCTGGCCCTACGGAAGGTCTATTGCCGAAGGGCTTTCATGACCGCGGCGGCAGGTTCTTGTTGCGTTGCGATATCCCTAACCTTGGGCGCTAACCCGACACTTGCCCTGCTCATCGCGACGACCACCGTATTTTCCATTGTCGCAGGGGCTACGGTCGTAGTCGAGAACGCCTTGAACGCCGCGCGGTATAGGCGCGAGATCGCCTGCTTCAGGGCTACTCAGCAATGGCTTGGCTACGCGCTCGCGGCGGCTCTCACCTGGGTCTGGCCATCTGCGGCAACAGCCATGCTTGGCTTCGCCTTCGCTGCGCTCGTCACCGCTGCCTGTGAACTGGCGCTCGTCGCGAACCGTATGCCAACGTTTCGACGGCTATCTGATCAGCATACGTGCGAGCCCACTTGGGTCGGGGCGATACGGCGCTACGCACGTCCGTATGAGCGCTGGGCTGTGTTCCAGTGGCTGCAAGCCTCGTGCGATCGCTGGCTCCTCGCTGGACTCGCCGCTCCGGCCGAAGTCGGCGCCTATGCGGCCGCGTACCAGCTCGGCTATTCATCCATCGTTTTCTTGGCCGTCTGCATAGGCCAAATCGTCGAACCGGCCATTTACGCGCGCGCTGGGGCCGTTGGAGACCCCGCGCGCCTGGATCAAGCCGACCGGCTTCGCCGCTGCGCCACTCTCTGCTTCGGGGTGCTTGCTGGGCTCTGTGTCGCGGCAGCATGGCGCTGGCATGAACCGATCGTCAGATTGCTTTTAGACCCGGCCTACCGGCCTGCCTCCGGTCTCCTTCCGTGGCTGGCCTCGGCTGCCTCGCTCTTCGGTCTGGCGCAACTGTATTCGATCAGGTGGCTTATCAGGCTTCAGCCGGAGCGAACGCAGCCCGCCCGTATCTTTGCCTCGCTGCTTGGGGTCCTCCTCATGGCGGGCGGAGCAGCTCTTGCTGGAGCGGGTGGGGTCGCGGCTGCACAAGTCGGGTTTTCCTTGCTTTACTTCATTTGGATCGTCGCTCTCCGATAGAACCTTCGACCCATGAAACACCTTCTGGTTCCAGTCACGCAGCCGACAGACAACGTGCCAGCGTCTCACGTCGAACTCGCCAGCTCGCGGAGCTCGTCGCCCGAGGACAGCGACGTTCATCCTAGTAACGAGAATTGGAAACCTGAAGTGCGCGTCCCAAGGAGCGCTTGGTTAGAAATAGAGTTAATTGGCGGTGCGCTCAGAGGCGACGGCGCTAACGCCCGAGTCCTCGGCGGCGCCTGCGCGGCATTATCTTTCTCCTCTGCTCCCAGCTCTTAGCCTTGTTGCGCTAGCTAGTCAGTTAGGCGCTAGCAATGGCGGGCATCTTAGTATCTCGCCGTCCGCGTGCACGCTTCAAAACACTTGCTCGCCGCCGTCTGGTGGCTTTGCAGAGGCTAGGCAGCTGTTCATTCGGTCTTCTGCCGGAGCCGCTCCGGCGACGACTCCGCAGCGTCCGGGTTTGGGCTCGCCGCGGCCTACTCGGCCGCTACCTTATGGCGCGCTTGCTCGCCGCGACGGGTCTATGCAGGCTCTTCGTGATGAATCGCGGTACATACCGGCTCCGCTTTCACCCGTCCGCCCTCGCAGTTACGCTGTGGAGCGATCCTCGAGATCGAGATGACGATCATTTCTTCCTTCGGGCTCTCCTTGCCAGTGGCAACCAGGTGATCGACGTCGGCGCAAACATCGGAGATTTCACGTTGCATGCGGCCAGCATCGTCGGACCAAGCGGGCGCGTCTATGCTGTAGAACCGCACCCGAGAACATTCAGGTTTCTGGTTGAGAACATTAGTCTTAATAAGGCCTGCAACATCGTGCCTCTTAACATCGCTGCCGGTCCTGTGAGTGGCACCGCCTTCGTGTCGGACAAGCGCTCGGACGATCAGAACGTCATTTTGAGGCAGGATGACTCGGGCCGGCGAGTAAAAGTTCGAGTCGCTAGGCTAGACGAACTCGGCATTGCCGGCGTCGTGCACCTAATTAAGATCGATACCGAAGGTTATGAGAGATTCGTGCTTGAAGGGGCCGTGGGCCTGTTCGACCGCGTCGAAGCGATCTATTTCGAGGCGTCTGAACAGCAGTTTAGGCGCTTTGGCTACGATCTGGCTGAACTTCTTGCGTGGCTCAAGACTCACTCATTTCGTGTGCATCGAATACACAACCGGATGCTAAAGCCCGTGTCCCCGACCGGCATGCCAGTGGGTCACACGAACTTAGTGGCGACACGACCGGCGGCCGAAGACCGCCTGCGCGTAACTCTACCGCTTCGAGAATGAGGTGCTGTCGCTCGATCGACGGCGATCGATCTCTGTGTCGAGATCTCCAGTTGGGCCACATCCGGCCGTACCATTGGGGGCGGTCTAGGTCACGACGGAACCTACCGACCGCGTGCGTGATCACCGAGAAAAGGCGGTGTGAGCTCACCGTCGCGTTTCAGGGTAGTCTTTGAGCCTGACACGACCCCGGTCTTCGATCCGTACAAGCTGGACTTCGAGCGTTTCACTTGCGTGAGCGCCGCCGTATCGTTTTCGTTACCCGCTGAAGGCCGCCACCACCCGTAGCTTCATCGAGCGGCGCCCCATGCTACGGGCGGCGTCGCGGCAGATGCTGTGGACCGACCTCAGGAGCCTCTCCGAAGTATTGGCGATGACAAGCACTGTCGGTGCGCGCGGCGCATCTCCAGGTGGGAGTGGCAGCCATCGAACTACGGAAAGGCCGTTCGAGGCGTCTGCAGGGCTGCCAACGGTCGCCGCTCCGCAGGGTTCGGGGCCTGCAGTGCCTCTATCGACGCGTGTCAGGTGCAACAGAGGCGATAGAGCCTCAGCACGTTGTGCGTCGCTGCACACGAGCGCCCATTCCCCTCGCACCTTCTCCAGGCCGCGGGAAAGAAACTCGCGAAACCAGCGCCCTTGCTTAATCCGGCCCGGCACCGGTTCCACGATGCGCTTGCGCGTGGCATAGATCGCGGCGGCCATCTTCGTCTGGAGCTTGCGGGCCATGCGCTCGACGCGGGTGGCGTCCCTCGGAATCGAGCCGCGCGGGGCAGCGGGTCGTTCGCCATACGTGGTCTTGCACGTGGCGATGTAGCCGTCGATCCTAGTGCGCGCCAAATGCTTGAGATTGTTCTCAGAGTAGTACCCGCTGTCGGCTAACAGTTCATCCGGGGCGTGCCCTGCCTGCGCATGGATTGTGTGAATCACCGCCTGCGGTTGCTGCTTGCCGTTGGGGCCTTGCCTGATTGCCCCGCCCACAATCAGCTGCAGCGTTCCTTCAACGGCGACCTGCACGTTGTAGCCATGCAGAAAGCCGTCTGGCTTGTGGTGCATGATCCGCGACTCGGGATCGGTGGAGTTGTACTAAGCCGCGTTGGGCGACGTCGCGTCCGCGACGGGCTACCTAGCCGCGGCGGCCGCCTCGCGGCCGCGCGCTTCCAAGGCCCGTTTCGCTTCCCGAATCCGGCGCAGCCGCGATTCGCGGCGCTGCAATTCCGCCGGCAAATCGCCACGCTGCTTCGGGCCGAGTCGCCGATCTATCGTCCTCGGCGTCCGCCGTTTCCGCTTGCGACAGCAGCTGCTTGACCTCGGCTTTCAATTGCTGCACTTTGTTGCGCATCCGGCCATACGACATGGCCTTTTGCTTCGATGCGATGGCCCTGACCTTCGTACTGCCCAACGCCACGCGGCAAGCGTGATCGATCGCCACCGGCGGCCAGCCGCGGCGCGCTGGGGGTGTTGCGGCGCTTGCTGGCCCTGCTGTGCATGGCTCTTTCCAGGCGTGGTTCCTCGTGCGGTTAGACGGCGGCTTCGCCACGCCCGAAATGCTAAGACTTCCTCGAGGCCAAGCCACAGCTCGACTATGTCCACGGCGATGGGCGAAACCCGCCGGTTGACGCCCTTGGCAGAGCCGGCTGTGGTGGCCGCCCGCGAGCGAGGCGACGGGACAGACTGCTCACAGCGACGCGGAGGCGCGGTACGCCGCGCTCGTAGACGGAGCGCGGCGACCGCCGGAGATTTGTGATCAGGAACCGCGGGTTGTAACGCGACGTGCGAGTGGAAGGCGGACGGCTTCAGCTTTGATGACCACGCGGCATTCTCGCGACCCGCTGAGTTCGTAGCTTGGCGGGTCGTAAAGAGGTGTCCGGAGAGCGAAGCTTTCTCTCAGCGCACTGTCACTGGGGCTGCCTGTTGATGACTCTCATACGACGCTTCGGATCCCACTCGGCGCACCCAAACCATGGTCGTGTAAGTTCCCTCCTGACCCGGGAGGGGAACCCAGTCAAAGGTGGGATCAGAGCTGTAGTCCTGAGCCAGCGTCCATCGCTGCGTCGCATGGCTAAACAGGTAGAAGCGGAACTCAAGCAGGGCTGGCCCACCAGCAACGCGCGCGGTCCACCTAATCGGTGTGCCCGCAGCGACGTCCTGGTTCGCACTGCTGACCACCTCGCGGACAACCGGCGCACTCCCTTGGTCTGATACGACGAAGCTCTCTGTCGCGTACGCTTCGTAGTACGACGAGGAGCCGCTGCGGCGTACACCGACCATAATTGCATAGGCTCCTGGCATCACGGGCGTCCAAGTCACCACTTTTGAGGTACTGTACTCCCTAAGAATGGACCAAGTCTGGTTTGCAGCGTTGAAGAGCCAGAAGCGGAATTCGAGAGGTCCTGGTCCACCGCTCGCATCGGCAGTCCATGTGAGCGGCGTTCCGACCTCGAACGGCGCCCCACGATCAGGTGAGAGCACCGTCACGCGCGGCAAGCTGTCTGCGATCGTGAAAAACCCTGACGCAGCCCACGCCTCGTACGGGGTCGTCAAACCCTGACGTCGCACCCACACTTGCAGAGCATAAGTACCCTGTTCGTTCGAGGACGGCGTCCAGACGTATGTTGGCGATGGTCCGTAATCCCTAACCATGGTCCAGGTACCGGTGGCTCGGCTGAAGCGCCAGAACTGGTACTCGAGCGGCCCTGGCCCCCCTGCCGCGACTGCGTTCCAGGAGATCGGCGTTCCAGTGCCGACAGGGAACGAAACATCTGGACTAAGGGATGCCACACGGACGGGACCATCTTGGATGTCGAAAAAGCCCGAACTACGCCAGCCTTCATACGGCAGGCCAGAATCGCTGTGCTTTACCCAGACTTGCAGCGCATACCGGCCAGCATCATTCGGGCCGGGTGTCCAAGTGTAAGTATTGCTTACGCTGTAGTCTCTCACGAGACTCCAAGTGTTCGACGCCTGGCTGAAGCGATAGAAGCGATACAGAACCGGACCACCAGCCCCAGCCACCCTTGCTGTCCATGTGATAGGAGTGCCTGTCGCGGCTGGCAGAGGAGCATCAGCTTCGAGGGCCAGTACTCTTAAAGACTTTCGCACGACACTAAAGAAGCCAGAACCCTGCCACGCCTCGTACCGTTCGGACGACCCAGTCGGTCGCGCCCACACCTGAAGGGCGTACGTACCCACCTCGGACTCACTTGGTGTCCACGTGTAGGTGTTGTCTTGCGCGTAGTCTCTCACTATCGTCCACGTACCAGACGATTGAGAAAAGCGCCAGAACTGATATTCGAGGGCCACTCCTTCGCTACCGAGCGCCGTCCAGATGACGGTGCTGCCGGCCGTTACTGGCGGGGGCTGGTTCGGCACGAGAGCCGTGATTCCGATGGGTTGGCCCGACACTTCGCTAGATGGCTCACTGACAACACCTCGAGTGTTGTACGCGCGCACTACAAAGTAGTAGCGCGAGCCCGCTGCCAGGTTTGAGACCTGGTAGGTCGTCCGGTTGCCTACGTCCACGGTTGTGGTGTGAACGCCGGGTGAGGTGCCGTATGACAGGAGATAACCGGCGATATCCGGTTCCGGATTAGGATCCCATGCGAGCGTCAGAGTACCGGCCAGAGAATCCTTAACGGACACTGACGCGGTCAGAGCAAGAGCCAATGCCAGCCGCTTCGCGCGATCCATTGGGGTGTGAACCCTTCCGTGGCCTAGAGTTCCGCAAGAACGAGGCCAAGCACGGCTGTTCACCGCGCGTCTGACTAACCTACTGATACGGCAGGGGTAGTGCGGCGTCCGGGCCCACACGAGCGCGGGCAGAAGAGAGACAGGATCGTCGGAAGCAGTGCAGTACTGGTAGGTCGGGTGTGTAAGCCTTACCCAGTGTTCGGAACCGCTGGGCCAGCGTTAGGGGCCATGACCAAGGCCACCAGGTCCTGCGGTCCTGCAGCTTACCTTGGACGCGCTGATCCCCAGGGACCGAAGGACACGCCTGAGCAGTGGGCTTTCGCCGGGTCTAGGGAGTAGGTGGTGGCGAACACCGCCATTAGTTTTGTGCCGCAAGCTGGTTGACGCGAGAGGTGGCGGCTGAGTCGGGACACACGCGCGGCGCGGAGTCTGCTATCTTCGCCGAGCGTGACCACCCACGACGTCGACGTCCTCGTCATCGGCGGCGGGGTCGTCGGACTCGCCTCCGCCCTCGCCCTGGCCGAGGCGGGGCGCAGCGTCGCCCTCCTCGAGCGCCACCCGCGCGCGGGGATGGAGACGAGCACCCACAACAGCGGCGTCATCC
>DATMBH010000031.1:0-3869 GCA_035559335.1 Gemmatimonadales bacterium | reverse complement strand
GGGCGCTGCGGCAGCGGACCTGCTGCAGCGCGGCGCTGACGGCGTGGTGCACAAGCCGCTGGAGCCGGAGCTGTTGGTGCACGCGGCGGCGGCGGCGCTCGATCGCCGCTCGCTGAGCCGCGCCATGAAC
Source organism: Gemmatimonadales bacterium (assembly GCA_035559335.1). Lineage (GTDB taxonomy): Bacteria > Gemmatimonadota > Gemmatimonadetes > Gemmatimonadales > JACORV01 > DASXPG01. Next base: position 3,739 of record DATMBH010000031.1, on the reverse strand, counting down.
GCGATGAGTGCGGCGCGCAACGCCGGGCCCGTGCTCCAGCTGCTGGGCGAGATCGTTGCCGCCTTCGAGAAGGCCGACCCGTACCGCGCTGGGTTTTCGGCGCGCACCGCGCGGCTGTCGGTGGCGATCGGCAGCGCGCTGTCGCTCGACACCGAGAAGCTGGCGCTAGCGGCGCGGGTGCACGACGTGGGGATGCTGGCTGTGCCGGTCACCGAGCAGCACGCCAACGCCAGGCCCAACCGGCCGGCGCAACACCTGATCAGGGTCCACCCCACGCTCGGGGCCCGCTGGGTCGAACGGCTCGGTGCTGACCGCACCATCGTGGCGGCGGTTGCGGCCCACCACGAGCGATGGGACGGCGGCGGCTACCCGGGCGGCTTGGCCGGCGCGGACATCCCGCCGGAAGCGCGGGTGCTGGGCACGGCGGCGGCGATCGCGGCCATGGCCTCCTCGCGCCCGTGGCGCGAGAAGCGCGACATCGAGGAGGTGCTGGCGCAGCTCACACAGGGCTCCGGCTCCCAGTTCCCGCCGCAGGAAGCGGCCGCGGCAGCCGAAGTGCTTCGCAAGATCCCGACAATCCTCGGGTGAGCGCATGAGCGACAGCCTGCTCTTGGTGGACGACGACGACGACGTTAGGCGCGCGGTCGGCGATTACTTCGAGCGGCTAGGCTACGAGGTGTGGCGTGCTGCCGGCGGCGCCGAGGCCGTGGAGCTGTTCACCGCCCACCAGCCGGATGCCGTGCTGCTCGACCTGCAGCTGCCTGACATGAGCGGCCTCGAAGTCTTGGAACAGCTGCGGCGCCACCGCGCGGCGGTGATCATGTTGACGGGCCACGGCGACGTTCCGACGGCCGTGAGGGCCATGCAGCTGGGCGCGGAGAACTTCCTGACCAAGCCGGTGGATCTGAACCACCTGGCCGCGGCGGTGGCTCGGGTGCAGGACAAGGTGCGGCTGCGCCGGCGGCTGGAGCTGCTGGAGCAGGGACGCCGCGAGCGCGGCACGGCGCAGGCGGTGGCCCTAGGCACATCGCCCGTGATGCAGGCGATCGAGCGCCAGGTTCGGCTGCTCGCGGACTCCGACACCACGGTGCTTATCACCGGCGAGTCGGGCACGGGGAAGGGGTTCGTGGCGCGGATGATCCACGACCTGTCACCACGCCGGGATGAGGCGTTCGTGGATGTGAACTGCGCCGGGCTGTCGTCCACCTTCCTGGCCAGCGAGCTGTTTGGCCACGAGAAGGGCGCCTTCACCGACGCCAAGGAGCGCAAGCCGGGGCTGTTCGAGGTGGCGGACCGGGGCACGGTGTTCCTGGACGAGATCGGGGATCTGGGACTCGAGCTCCAGCCCAAGCTGCTCAAGGCCATCGAGTCGAGAACATTCCGACGCCTGGGCGGCACGCGCGAGATCACGGTCGACGTGCGCCTGATCGCCGCGACCAATCAGGACATCAGTGGAGCGGTGCGTGAAGGCCGGTTCCGCGAGGACCTGTTCTATCGCCTCAACGTGCTTCCGTTGCATCTTCCGCCGCTGCGCGAGCGCACCCGCGAGGACCTCCTGGCGCTGATTGAGCGCCTGATGGCGGAGTTGCGCACGGTGCACCGGGACGGCCCCACGGAGCTGACGGGCGAGGCCCTGGAACGGCTGCTGGCCTACCGCTGGCCGGGGAACATCCGGGAGATGCGCAACGTGCTGGAGCGCGCGCTGCTGCTGGCGCGCGGCGCCGAGCGGTGCGGGGTCGAACACCTTCCGGCGGAATTCGGCAGGCGCCCGGAACCGCGGGGCACGCCGCTCTCGCTGGAGGAGATGGAGCGCAGGCACATCGAGCGCACGCTGCGGCGCCACGGAGGCAACCGCACCCGCACGGCGGAGGAGCTGGGCATCTCGCGGGCGACGCTCATCAACAAGATCCGGACCTACGGCCTGGAGGGGGTGCGATGACGGAAGTCGACATGATGGTGTGCAGGTCGTGCGGCAACGAGGAGCGCGCGTCCGAGGGCTACCCGTGCCGCGAGTGTGGCACCTTCATCTGCCTCGTCTGCGATGGCCGCGGGATCAACCACTGCAAGGGCTGCCGGCAGAAGCTGGGCATGGAAGAGCCAGCCAATCTGCCCCCGAAGCGAACGTAACCGTCAGGCGGCTCCAACGGCGCGCGAGAGGGCGTCGACCACCCGCGGGTCGAACAGGGTGCCGCCCAGGGGGCGCAGCGAGTCCACCGCATCGCGCGCGCTCAGCTTGTGCTCGGCTGAGGTGCCGGTCAGCTCGTCGTAGAGCACCACCGCGGCGAGAATCCGGGCCCCGGCCGGAATCGCCTCGCCCCGCAGGCCCACTGGGAAGCCCTTGCCGTCCCAGCGCTCGTGCTGAGCGCGCAGGATGCGCAGCACCTCGGCGTGGTGGGTGAGCGGAGCGAGAATGCGGGTGGCCAGCTCCGGCGCGCTGGTCGGCGCGGTGATCTCGATGTGCGAGACGCGCCGCACGCGTTCCTCCCTGAGCGCGAGCTTGCCCAGGCTGTGAAGCCGCGCGGCGGTACGCACCGCGGCGGCCTCTTCCTCGGGGAGCGCCAGCTCCCTCGCTACGCGCTCGGCCAGCGCGGCGACGCGTTGCGACGCGTTGCTGCCGTCGGGGCCGGGGGTCTCGACGGCGTCCACCAGCGCCTCCAGTACCTCGAGGGCGAGGGCTTCGACTTGGCGCGCCGATTCGTCGATCTCGCGGGTCTTGAGCGCCACTTCGCGCGCTAGCCACGCCTCGAGGTCGCGCCGCTCGATTTCCAGGTCACGCTTGCGGAGCGCGAACTGCAGCGCCAGACCCAGCTCTTCCAGGTCCACCGGCTTGATGAGGTAGTCCATCGCGCCGTGCTTCAGGCACTGCACGGCGTGGTGCGGCTCGCCGACGGCGGTGAGCATGATGATCGCGAGATCGGGATCGGCGGCGACGGCGCGCGGCACCAATTCATCGCCCGTCATGCGCGGCATCATGATATCGCTGATCAGCGATGCGAAACGCCGGCTGGTCAGCAGGTCCAGTGCCTGGACGCCATCGGCAGCCTCGGTCACGTCGTATCCGAGGCGCGTCAGATAGCGGGCCAGCGACTCGCGCACGGCGTCGTCGTCGTCGGCGATCAGGATCGCGGTGCGGTCGGCGTCGGGCACGGGGCCGAACGTACGCGCTGCGGACAGGGCCTGCAAGGTGACTTGACCGGCGCGACGCCGGGCTCTTGTTTCCTGCCATGAATCCATCGCTGACCGACGTGCTCGGCATCCTGGTCGGCCACGCCACCGACGAAAAGGGTGGCACCGGATGCACCGTGGTGCTCGCGCCCGAGGGTGGGATGCCCTGCGGCGTGTTCGTGCGCGGCCGGGCCACGGGTTCGCGCGAGCTGGACGCGTGCCGGCCCGATTCGCTGGCCGGGCGCGTGGACGCCATCGCGCTGTGCGGCGGATCGGCGTTCGGGCTGGCCGCCGCCGACGGCGTGATGCGGTGGCTGGAGAGCAGGAAGCGCGGCTTCACCGTGGGACCGGGAGTGGTGCCAATAGTGCCGGCCGCCGTGGTGTTCGACCTGCTGCCGTGCGGCACGTTCAACGCGCGGCCCAGTCCCGAGATGGGAATGCAGGCCTGCGGGGCGGCAGCGACACTGGTGCCCGAGGGCTCGGTGGGCGCCGGGACGGGCTGCACCGTGGGCAAGGCGCTGGGCCCGAAGATGGCGATGAAGGGCGGGGTGGGCACCTGGTCGGTGCGAGCCGG
>DATMBH010000030.1:0-18126 GCA_035559335.1 Gemmatimonadales bacterium | reverse complement strand
CGGGTGGGCGGGCAGTTCATGCCGCTCTCCGACGAGGAACAGACCGCGGTGACGTTCGAGACCCCGGTCGGGGCCTCGATCGCCTACACCAGAGCGCGTGCCGAAGACATCGACAGCTACATCCGCAACCGACCGGAGGTGGCGTGGACGTACCTCGCCATCGGCGGCGACGCGCAGCAGAACATCAACCGCGGCTACATCTACGTGAAGCTGAGGGAGAAGCACGAGCGCGATCTGACCCAGCAGCAGTTCGAGTCGGAGCTGCGCGCGCGGTTTGCCACCCTGGAAGGCGCCAGCGCGACAGTGTCGCCGCCCTCGATGGGCGGTGGGATGCTGCCGCTTCAGATCAACATCCAGGGTCCCGATCTGGCGCGGCTGCAGTCCCTGAGCGAACGGGTGTTGGAGCTGACCCGCCAGGTGCCCGGGGCCGTTGAGCTGCAGTCCTCGCTCGAGGACCGAAAGCCCGAGTTCGTGGTTGATCTGGACCGCGAACTGGCGGCGAACTTGGGGCTGTCGGTGGGCCAGGTGGCCACGACGTTGCGCACCGTGCTGAGCGGCGCCGAGGCTGGCACGTTCGAGGACAGCAGCGGTGTCGAGCACGACATCGTGGTCAGGGTGGCGCCGGAGTTCCGCGCCAGCGCGACCGACATCGCGCGGGTGCCGATCGCGACGGCCAACGCCGACCAGGCGACCCAGAGCCCCGCGATGGTGCGGCTGGGACAGGTGGCGCGGATCCGCATGGACTCGGCGCCTGGGGAGATCAAGCGCCTGGGCCTGGAGCGCATGGTGCGGGTTGAGGGGAACTACCAGGGTCGTCCGCTCACGGAAGTGACCGCTGACATCCAGGCGCGCATCGCCGACGTGGAGTTGCCGGCCGGCTACCGGATGAGCTTCGGCGGCGAGGCCACCGACTTCGCCGAGACCGTGGGCTACATCATCGAATCGCTGGTGTTGGCGGTGGTGTTCATATACCTGATCCTGGCCAGCCAGTTCGGATCGTTCCTGCAGCCGCTGGCAATCATGTTCTCGCTGCCGCTGTCCATCATCGGAGTGGTGGCGGCGCTGCTGCTGACCGCTGACACCTTCAATATCATGAGCATGATCGGCCTGATCATGCTGATGGGCCTGGTGTCGAAGAACGCGATTCTGCTGATTGACTTCGTGAACCAGGCCCGGGCCAGGGGCGAAGGGCGTCGCGAGGCGCTGATCGACGCTGGCGAGTTGCGGCTGCGGCCGATCGTGATGACCACGCTCGCCATGATCTTCGGCATGCTGCCCACGGCGCTCGGAGTCGGGGATGGCGGCGAATTCCGGGCTCCGATGGCGCGTGCGGTGATCGGCGGGCTGATCACCTCGACGCTGCTCACCCTAGTCGTAGTTCCGGTGGTCTACACCTACTTCGACGATTTCGGTTCGCGCGTGACGGCCTGGTTCCGGCAGCCGGAGATCGAGGCGGAGGAGGAGCGGCGCCGCACGGGCGAGCACCCGGTGCCGGCCGGCGCGCCGCAACCGGGAGTGGTGCCGGCGGACTGATACCTAACGCGAGCCCAGGTCGAGCATCCGCGTCTTACCCACGTAGGTCGTGCTCTCGCGGTTGTGCTCGGCGACGCGGCGCAGCACGGTGCTGATGCGGTCCACCTGCTGGATCGCCGAGTCCAGCGACTTACGGGCCGCATCGGGCAGCGAACCACCATCGAGCCGCAGCAGCTCGAGTTGGGTCCGCAGCGCCATGAGCGGGTTGTTCACTTCGTGCGAGATGGCCACGGCCACTTCCGCGATAGCCGCACGTCGCTCGGCGCGGACCAGTTGTTCTTGAGCGTCCCTGAGCGCCGCCTCGACCCTGCGAACGTGGAGCACGCGGCGCAGCACCTCGGGGAGCAGCGCCGTGAAGCTCGCGTCCTTGATTACGTAGTCGGCGGCCCCGGCCCGCAGGGCCTCAGAAGCGACCTTCTCGCTGCCGTGGGCCGTCATGATGATCACCGAAACGGAGAGCATGCGGGCCTTGGCATCGCGCAGGACGTCGAGTCCGGTGAGCGCGCCCGCCAGCTGGTAATCGCACAGCGCGACATCGGCGTGGGACAGCTGCGGCAGCGCATCCTCGCCGCGGGCCACGGTCCCGGAAACCGTCAGGCCGCAGGCCTGGACCAGGGTCTGCACCAGCCGCGCCTGCGCCGGATCGTCCTCGACGACGAGGGCACGGGCGGGCGACTGGGTCGCCGTGGGCGGCTGATCAGTCGTCAACGAATTCCGCCTTCACCTCGGGTATGTGGCCACAGGCCGCGCCCTCGTCCAGGAATCGCTGCACCGCCTCACGGCCAGTGGGACCGTAGTCCACCGTGTAATCGTTGACGTACATCGCGACGAACGTGTCGGTACGTGACTCGTTCATGCCGCGAGCGTACCGCTGCGCGTGAGCCAGCGCCGGGGCGCGATGGCGAAGCGCATACACGATGGACTCGCGCAGATCGTGGCTGATGGCCCTTATCAGGTCGGGCCCCAGGTCCTTTCGAACCACGTTGCCGCCCAGGGGCAGCGGTAGGCCGGTTCGCTGCTTCCACCACGCGCCCAGGTCGAGCCACAGGTGCAGGCCGCGGTCGGCGTAGGTGAGCTGGCCCTCGTGAATCAACAGTCCCGCGTCCGACCGGCGCTCCAACACGTGGTCCTCAATCTCATCGAACGGCACGACCACGGTGCGCACGTCGGGACGGAATAGCTTGAGGGCGAGCGTGGCGCTGGTGCGCTCGCCCGGAATCGCCACCACCCGGTCATTCAGGGCCGAGTACGGATCGCTGACCGGGTCCGGCGCGACTATCCGCGGGCCGTAGCCGTCGCCCAGCGAGGCGCCGTGAGGCAGCAGCGCATAGCGTTCATGAAGGTACGCGTAGGCGTGGATCGAGACCGCGGTGACTTCGAGCTCACCTTTCAGGGCGCGCGCATTGAGCGATTCGATGTCGGCGAGTTCGTGAACATACACCCGGTCGCCGGTGTCTATCTTCCCGGCGGCGAGCGCGTAGAACATGAACGCGTCGTCCGAGTCTGGGCTGTGCGCGACGCGGATTTCAGGCACGTCAGCTGCCGCCCGCCAGGGTGCGGGCCTGGTTGCGGGCCTCGACTAAGATCGCGTCGTGCTGGTCGTACTCCGGCAGGCGCCGGGCCCGCTCGGCATCATAGCTTTGGAGATACGAGCCGTACAGCCGGCGGGCGCCGGCCGCGTCGCCCCGCTGCTCGGCGGCGCGAATTCGCAGCAGGGAGGCGAACAAGTGGTTGCGGAACTCGCGTGCGATCGAGTCGGCCTGCGCATCGGCAGCGGCGTGGTTGCCCATCGCCAGCTGAACCAATCCCAGGTGGAGCCGCGCATCCGCGTCGAGCGGCGTGACATTGGCGTACGCCTGCACGGTCATCGGTCCGAAGAAATTGACCTGAGCGGTGTCACCCGCCTCGCTGGCGCGCGCTACGCGATCGAACAGCCGGTCGGCCGCTTCGCGGGGACTCAACTGCGTGAGGTCAGTGGTGCCCCGGGTGGGGTCCCCGATGCCGGGTATCACCTGCGTTGCGGCAGCCGGCGCGCGGCCCCGCGTCACGATGACGATCAGCGTGGTCAGCAGCGCGAGCACTGCCACTATGGCGATGATCCACGGCAGTTTGTCGGCCGGAGCGGCCATGAGCGGCCTGGCGCCGCCCGGAAGCGTAGGGATGACCGCGCCGCCGCACTCGGGACAGAACTTCGCCTTGCCGGAGAGCTTCGACCCGCAGTGCGGGCAGGTACGTTCGCCAAGCGGGCTGCCGCATTCGGCGCAGAACTTGCCGCCGCTCTGGGCGCCGCAGTTCGGGCACTTCTGAGTAGCCGTCATGCGGTTCAAAGCTAGAGGGGTAATGGATCGTTTGCTACGCATGGCCCTGGCGGCGGGATCGCTCGCGCTGGCGCCGGCCGGGACAGCCGCTGCGCAAGGCTTCGGCACGGTCGCGGGACTGGTGCGCTCGTCGGCCGGCGCGCCGGTCGCGGACGCCGTGGTGCTCCTGGCAGGCCGACGCGAGTTAACCGACACGGCCGGGCGGTTCGTCCATCGCCAAGTGCCGGCCGGCGAGCACCGGCTGGCGGTCCAGCGGGTCGGGTTTCGGCCGGGATCGCGGGTATTAACGGTGCTTGCGGGTGATACGACCCGGGTCGAAATAGCGCTTACCGAGGTCCCGATTCAACTACCGGGGATCACGGCCGTCACCCAGACGCCCGAGCGGCGTCGGTTCGAAGCGGAGGCCCAGCCCTCGAGCCGCTCGCTCGATGTGCGGGAGATCGCGGCGGTTCCGGGGTTCATCGAGTCCGACCTGTTACGCACCGTGCAGCTGCTGCCCGGCGTGGTGTCGCGCAGCGACTACTCGGTGGGGCTGAACGTGCGCGGCGGCGACGCCGACCAGAACCTGGTACTGCTGGACGGCCAGGTGGTGTTCAATCCGTTTCACCTGGGCGGCCTGCTGTCGACCTTCCCCGACCAGATGGTGCAGGGACTCGACTTCGTGGCGGGAGGCTTTCCGGCGCGCTACGGTGGCAGGCTGTCGAGCGTACTCGACATTTCCGGGCGCTCCGGCGGCACCGATCGCGTGCACGGCTCGACGGCGGTTTCGCTGCTGGCCACCAGAGTGCACCTCGAGGGACCGCTGCCGCGTGGGGCGGGAAGCTGGATCGTCGCGGCGCGGCGGACCTACGCGGACCAGCTGGTGGCTGCGTTCACCGCCGAGAGCTTCCCCTACCATTTTCAGGACGCGATGGGACGCCTGACGGTCGGCAACGTCTTGGGAGGCACGCTGGGCGTGACGGGGTTCGTGAGCGGCGACTTCTTCAACTTCGAGCTGGCCGAGGGCGGCACCACCGAACGGCAGACGTTTCGCTTCGACTGGGGCAACCGCGTCGCGGGCGTGACCTGGAGGCGCCAGTTAGGCGGTGGCGCGACCCTGACCCAGCGGTTCGGAGGCTCCGGCTTCTTCGCCGAGGTCGCCGTGGGGCCTGGCCTGGTGAGTTTCGAGAACCGGCTCACCCGCGTCGGCCTCTCCGGGGACCTGGAAATCGAACGTGGCGATCACCGCTGGGCGCTGGGCTACGTGGCGGATCGCCACGACGTGAGCTACGTCGCCGCTTCCGGTGACGCGGACCTCGAACTGGGCCGGCTCGATTACTCGCCGCGCGCGCTGGAGCTGTACGGGGAAGACCAGTGGTGGGCGCGCTCGTGGTTGCTGGTCAGGCCCGGCGCGCGGCTGACGCACGTGGGCGGTATCGGGTTCACGCGGGTTGCTCCGCGGTTGGCGCTGAAGGCGTTTGTGGGTCCGGCGACCGCGGTGACGTTGGCCGGCGGCCGCTACTATCAGTACGTGCAATCGTTGCGGAACGAGGAAATCCCGGTCTCGCTGTTCGAGTTCTGGATCGGCGCGGACCGAGACGTGCCCGTGGGCGAGGCCGATCAGCTGGTGGTCGGGCTCGAGCGATGGTTCGGCGAGTCTACTTCGCTGCAGGTCGAAGGCTTCTGGAAGGAAATGCGTAACCTGGTTGACGGCGATCCGGAGGAGGACCCCGGCCGGCGCGGCGACGAGTTCCTCACGGCGCGCGGCACCGCGTACGGAATCGACCTGTACCTGCGGCGGACCGGGCGGCGGGTGAACGGCTGGATCTCGTATACGCTTGGGAAGGTGACGCGCAGCCTCGAAACTGGTGAACGGTTCCCGCCGGGGCAGGACCGGCGCCACCAGTTCAACGCCGTAGCCATTTTCGATGGACCGTTAGGTGCCAACTGGACGGTGCGCTTTGGCTACGGCTCGCCGCTGCCGTATACTGGAATCGCTGGTCAGTGGGTGCACCGGTTCTACGATCCCGGACGCAACACCTACGTGGGCGCGTTCACAGAGCCGTACCGCACCGCGCGCAATAGCCTCCGCTATCCGGCCTATTCCCGACTCGACGTGGCGCTGTCGTGGCGGTTCACGTGGCTGGGAGCCCGCTGGTCGCCGTCGCTGTCCCTGTTGAACGCGTATGCCCGCACCAACGTGTTCGTCTATTTCTACAGTTACGACCGCACCCCGCCGATACGGCGCGGGTTCTCGCAGCTGCCGTTTCTGCCAACAATTGGGATGGAGGTGGAGTGGTGAAGGAGGGAGGGCGCTATGGCGGCAAGGCGGTGGGATGGGCATGCCGCGGGCTGCTGCGTACCGCCCTGGCGCCATATTGCCTTACCGCCCTTGCTGCAGCGCTGGTTGCGGCCGGTTGCGAGATCCAGGAAATCACCATCCCGCTGGGCGAGGAAGTCCTGGTAGTGCAGGGCATCATGACGCTCGATACTGCGGCAAGCGCCCAGTACATCATCGTGGAACGGTCGCTGACCGGCACGGCGGACATCCCCGACCAGGACTCGCTGCGCGCGCCGCCCATTCCTCCGCTGCCGCTCTCTGGCGCCAGCGTCGTGGTTAGGCGGGACGACGGCGATTCAGTGCGATTCGTTGAGATTCCTGACACGCTGGGCGTGTACCGGTTGGACGGCGCGAGCGGCCGCGCGTTCTTCCTGCCGGACCGCGAGTACGCGCTCGAGGTTCGCGCTCCCGATGGCAGGACCGTCACCGGGCGGATGCGCACGCCGACCTTCCCAACGGTGACGGGCATGCTGCCTGACGGCGCCCGGTTCAATCGCGACCGCGACACTCTGCGCATCGAATGGAGCGGCGGTGGCGCCACCCACGGGATCTACCTGCAGGTGAGACCGCGCAACATCGCCTGGACGCTTCGCTATCTCATCTTCACCGACTCGCCGAGGGTGCGGCTGCCTGGCTCGCAGGCGCTGCCAGTCGTCGCGGACAGCATGGCGGCCGCGGTGTGGATCGCCGGGACCCGGCAGACCCTCACCGTGGCGGCGCTCGATTCCAACTACTTCCACTTCTTCCGCACCGGGAACGACCCGTTCACCGGGTCCGGGTTTCGGAACACGGTACGCGGCGGCCTGGGTGTGTTCGGCGCGGTCGCTCCCATCAACGCCACCTACGAGGTGGTGGGCGAGGTGGATCACCCGATCGAGGGCCTCTACCGCCTGGAGGCGAGCGCCGACTCCGTCACCTTCACGGCTGAGGCCGAGCTGTTCGTCATTCGTGAACGCCCGCAGCTGCTGTTCGCGGCCTTGCTCACCAACGGCACCGGCGCCCTGGCGCCGCGCGGCGAGGCCTACGGTTCGCTCACGGCCGGCACGGCGGCCTCGGGCCTCATGAGCTTCACGGTTCTGGTGGATCCCCCCGGCCAGGCGCTGGTGCGCCGCTATTACCGGCTCGTCGGACAGCTCGATGGGGGCCGGTCCCAGGGGCAGGTGTACGACGGCGGTCGGCTGGCAGGCACCTACCGGCTGACCCGTGTCGCGCCGCTCGTCAGGGACCGCGGGCGCCGGGGGCGCTGAGCCAGCCGGCGGGCTATCTTCCCCATACCATGGCACTGGTTTCCGTTCCCCGGCGTCAGGCGGCAGAGGTCATCAAGCGGTGCGCCAACAACATAGCCGCCAGCTGGAAGGCGGCGGTGCGCGCCGACGCGCACATCGAGGCTGACGATCGACTCCCGGACCTGCTGCTCACCAACCAGGTGCCTGCGCTGCTGGCCGACATCGCGGTGTCGCTCACCGAGGAGGACGGTCCCAGCAGCGACATGTCCATCGCGCGCCGCAGGCGCGGCATCCGGTTCGGCAAGCTGCGCGGGCTGGCGCGCTACGATGCCGCCGATCTGTATCGCGAGTTCCAGCACCTGAGGCACGCGATCTGGATGACGCTGCGGCGGGAGCTGGAGTGGCAGCGCGGCGACGCCTTCGAGGTAATGCTCGCGATCGACCAGTACCTGGATGAGGTAATCGGCGCGAGCCTGCGCGGCTTCTTCGAGGCTACCGAGCGGGTGGCGCGGCAGTCGGGCGAAGGCAGGCGGGACAGCGGCGAGCGATGACGGACCACCCGCTCGCTCCGTACGCCTGGGGCCAGCGCGCGCACGCGATGGGGCAGTTGCAGCGGGGCGAGGCGCGCTGGGACGTCTATCTCGAGATGCTGCCCGACCCGGAGGGCCGCCCGGTGCGCGGCCGGCTGCACTTCCTCGCTGGCGACCGCCACCGCCAGAGCGCCTGGCTATTCGTCGAGTGGTCGGAGCGCGAGCTGCGGGAGCGGTTCAACGAGTTCTCGCCCATCGAACTGTGGTCGCTGCTCGAGAGCCTCGGGCCGTAGGGGCCAGGGGCTAACCCCTAGCCCCTTCGTGTTTCAGCAACCACTCCTTGATCGGCAGGCCGCCGCCGTACCCGCCTAACGAGCCATCTGCCCTCAGCACCCGGTGGCAGGGGACCACGATGGCCACCGGGTTTTTGTGCAGAGCGTTACCGGCCGCGCGGCTGGCGCGCTCGTTTCCGGCCCTCCGCGCCACCTCGGCATAGGTGGCCACCCGCCCCGGCGGGATCCTAGCGGTCGCTCCCAGCACCCTGCGCTCGAAGGGCGAGAGCTCCGAGAGGTCCACGGCCAGGTCGGCGAAATCGAGGCGCCGGCCGCTGAAATAGCGGTCCAGCGCCCGGCGCGCCTCGTCGAGCCGGGAACTGCGTACCACCGGCCGCTGCCCAAAGGCCTCCAGCAGCTCGGCCAGGAAGTCGTCCTCTCCCTTCACGAACGACACCCGGCACAGCCCCGCCGGCCCCGCCGCAATCCCGAGTGTTCCCACCGGTGTGTCGCTCATCATCGCGTAGTTCAACACCGCGCCGTCCCTTCCGGTGAGGTTCCGGAACGCCGCGCGCACCATTCGCAGCGCGGCACGTTCCTCGAATCGGTCACGCGCCTTCATCGTACCTCCAGCTTCAGGCGCTTGGTCGCCTGGTACACGTTCGCCCGGGCGGCCTCGGCCGTTCCACCCATCCGGGCGGCGATCTGGTCGTAGTCGAGCTCGTCCACGAGCCGCAGCGTAAGCGCAATCCGCTGGCGCTCAGGCAGCCTCGCCAGCCGTTGCCACAGCCGCGCGCGCTCCTCGTCCCTGCCGTCCAGCTGCGGCCAGTGGGCCACGTCGTGCTCGCGCGCATGCCGGTCCAGAGCCCGGCGCTCCCGCGCCCGCCCGCGCAGGTGGTTCAGCGCCGCATTGGTGGCAATCCGATACAGCCAGGCGCGCGCATTCGCTCCCGGCCCCAGACGGCCGAGCGCGCGGTGCGCACGCAGCAAGGTGTCCTGGAGCAAGTCCTGCGCCGCCTCGTCATCGCGAACCATGCGCCGCAGGTGGCGGGCCAACTCGAGCCCGTGCCTGGCGAGGAGCGATTCGATTGTGTGAGCGCTCACTGGATTCTGTGACACCGAGACGCATGCGCGCGTGAAAGCACAGGGGTCAGGAGTCGGGGGGTCAGAGGGTCAGAGGGTCAGGGGTTACGGCCAGCTGCCAGGTGTCCACTGGTTACTCCCCGATCCCCGACCGCTGACCCCTGACCCCCATGCCTCGCGCCACGCAATCCGCCAGCGCCATGATGGTGAGCATCGGATTGACGCCGGACGACAACGGGAAGAGGCTGGCGTCCGCCACGAACAGCCCCGGCAGCTCGAAGCATTCCCCGCGCTCGTCCACCACTCCGGCCTCAGGCGTGGCAGCCATCGGCGCGGTTCCCATCTGGTGAAACGAGATCATCCCCATGCGACAACCGCCGAGCCTGCGCTCGACGGCCGCGCGATAGCGCTCGCGCCAGCCTGATTCGCTGGGCCTAACCCGAGCCGGCGGCTGCTGGAGGGTGAAGATCTCCCTGGCGCCCGCCGCTGCCAGGATCTCGGCGGCACCCAGCATCGCAGTGCGCAGGTTGGCCTCATCGAACGCAGACAGCTCGTACACAGCCCGCGGCCGTCCGTCCTTGCCCGTGACCACGCGGCCCGGATCGCGATCGCGCAGCAGGATCCCCACCAGGCCGGTGTGCGCCAGCTGCGCCATGTCGGCGCGATGCGACTCGGGCGATTCCCATCCGTAGGCGCTTGCCGGCAGCGCGAAGTGGACCGCGCCGGTTTCCATCAGCGCACCGTAGCCGCCGTTGCGGAATGCGAAGTGATCGGTGTAGCGCGTTTGCTGGCACCCGGTCCACGGCTCGATTCGCTCGTCGAACCGACCCATGACGGCGGTCACGGGATGCAGGAACAGGCGCCGGCCGATATGCCGATTGCGAAGGCCGGATCTTGCCAGCAGGGCTGGTGTGTGAAGCGCTCCGGCCGCGCTGATCACCACTCGGGAGCGGACCGTCAGGCGGAACGAACCGCCGCCTGAGGGGCGGACCACGGCGTCCACACCGCAGGCCCTGCCGGCTTCGCGCAGCACCGTGCGCGCCTCGCACCGCTCGATGAGCCTTGCGCCGCACTCAACCGCATCGCGCAGGTAGGTCGCGTCAGTGCCCTGCTTGGCTCCGTGACGGCAGCCGTAGCCGCAGTAGCCGCATTCGCGTATTCCGGGGCAGCCCACCGCGTTGCGTGGGATGACGCCGACGGGCCAGCCGAGGGCCTTGAGGCCACGCTCTAGGACAAGGTCGCGGGGACCGGGGATCGAGTTGTCGGTGTTGACGCCGATGCGCTCGCTCACCCGTGCGAGGGCCAGCTCGAACCGGTCGCTCGTGAACAGGTCCAGTCCGCTGGCGCGTGCCCACTGCTCTCGAGTTTCGGCGCGCAGCGGAAAGCAGGTAGTCCAGTTGATCGCGGTTCCACCGCCCACGCATGAGCCGGCTAGGATGGGGAGCGAGCCGGAGCGCGTCATCACCAGTCCGCCGTCAAGGTAGCCGCGACGCAACCCGTCCAGCTCAACGTGGCTGTAGTCCGCGGACCCCAGGTTCTCGCCCTTCTCCAGGACGACCACGTCCCAGCCCTGCTGGGCGAGCACCCCGGCCACCACTCCGCCGCCCGCGCCCGATCCGATGATCACAGCGTCGGCTTCGAGCGTGGTGTCGCCGTCAATCGCGACGCTGCTTAGGCGCCTGTGGGTGCGCGCGCTGTCGGGCATCGGCAGCGGCCCCGGATAGCCGGTTTCATCCCAGATCCGGTGGCGCCCGTTCGCGGGGGGCGCCGCGTAGCAGGGCACGCACACCAGCCGTTTGAGCGCCTGGAATCCCGCGCGCCGGGCCTGAATCCTGCTCTCGGCCCAGCCGCGAAGCAGGGACACGCGCGCGGCATGATCCAAGGACGCGAACGGGCGTGGCCGCCCGCTCAGCGCCAGGTTCACCAGCGGCTGGTCCAGCGCGCCGAGCAGCAGTTTCAGTCTGGCGAACGCTTCCGGGTCGGGCAGATCTTCCACAACACGGAGCACCCGCTCCCAGAGCCAGTGACCACCGCCGGCGGCCTGCGGCACGAACGTATCACACAGCGCTGTAAGCGTTAGCCTCTCCCGGCCAGTCAGGGTGGGCATGGTTCCAACGCTAACAGCATTGTAGAGTTGGAGCGATGCTGGCCATTTCGATCACTTTGCTCGCATTCCAGGGAGCCCTGCCGCAGGGCGTGGGCTTTGCCGCCGGCAGTGTTCAGCCGGACACGGCGCTGTTTCCCGCGGCGCCGGTCGTGATGCGCCTGTACACCGATTGCGATGAGGACCGCTGGCCGTTCGACACGGCCGAGGTGTTCGTGCCGAAGACCAGCGCGGAAATCCTGGAAGGCATCGCGCGCAGGCGGGCGCTTGAAGCGCAGTGGCGGAACTGGTTCGAGCAGCGGTCCGCAGGTTCGTTAGCGCCCACGCCGCTCGAGCGCTGGGCCTATCCGCTAGCTGAGCGGGGCAGGCTGCTCGACAACTACGCCAACCCGCGACTGGGTGGCATTCACGGCGCCCTCGACATTTTCGTAAGGCGCGAGGGCACGCCGGTCCGCTCTCCGATAAACGGGCTGGTGGTGGCAGCGGGGGACGGCTGGCGGGGTGGGTACGACCGGGCGCGGCGCGACATGTGGTATTCGGGTGGCGGTCTGTCGCGGCGGGCCGGTAACGGACTGATCCTGTTCGACCCCGCAACCGGTGGCTACCTGCTGTTCTCGCACCTGCGGGAGGGAGTGACGGTTCGCGCTGGCGACGTGGTGCGGCGCGGGCAGGTTTTGGGCAGGGTGGGACACACCGGCAACGCAGTGTTTCCGGGACGCGGGCGGCATCTGCATTTCGCCTTCAAGCGTCCTGGCTCGGGTTGCGGTTTCGACGGAGTGCTGGTGGCCGAGAACCCGTACCAATGGGTCCGCGCGGCGCGCCAGCGTCTGGGAAGGTAATGAGAATGCGACTGCTATCGTTGTTGTTGTCAGGCACCGCGTTGACAGCGATTGCCGCTGGCCCCGTCGCCAGCCAGGAGCAGCCGTTCGGCGGGCGCCCGGCGGCCAGCGTGAACTTCGGACTTCAGGTAGGCCAGGCGGTGGGGGAGTTCGCCAACTACGTTGACCTGAGTGGTGGATTCGATGTGAACCTCATCGTGAGGCCGCCGGGTTCTCCGCTGGGTTTCAGGATGGGTGGCCAGTTCCTGATCTACGGCAGCTCCACGCGTCGCTACCCGTTCCTTCCCGGCGTAGAGGTTGATGTCACCACGACCCATGCGATCGCTGGCCTTACGCTGGGCCCGCAGCTGACGCTCGGCACCGGAGCGATTCAGGCGTACGCGTTCGGAGGAATCGGATTCTCGTACTTCGGCACCAGCTCGAGTGCGTCGGGCTCGGGGAGCAGTTCGCCGTTCGCGACGAGCAACAACTATGAGGACGTGACGTTCGC
Source organism: Gemmatimonadales bacterium (assembly GCA_035559335.1). Taxonomy (GTDB): domain Bacteria; phylum Gemmatimonadota; class Gemmatimonadetes; order Gemmatimonadales; family JACORV01; genus DASXPG01. The sequence continues at coordinate 5,411 of DATMBH010000030.1, read as the reverse complement.
GAGCGAGGGAGGCGGGGGGCTGTTCATACTGGTATCGCGGCGGCGGTACGTGCAACTCGACGTCTCGGCGCGGTTCCTGAACAACGGCCGCGTCACCTACGTGACGGAGGAAGGCCTGTCGGTGTGCGACGGCGGCACCCGGCTGTGCGTGGACCCGGTCGAAAGCCAGGCAAACCTCGTGATCTACCGGATCGGCGCGTCCATTGGGCTGCGCGGCCGCCGTGACGGAGACCACTCGCACTGATTCCCGCATGCCGGTAGCGGACCTGGCGCGCGCGCTGCCCGACGTTCCCCGCTGGGTGGAAACGCGCGCCACCCTGCTGTCGGGCCGCGCCGAAGTGCTTGGGCTGTCCGGCGACCGCCGCAACTTCGTGGTGAGGTCGCTGCGGGAGCCGTTGATCGGCGTGGTGGGGCGGCCGGAGCCGCCGTTCATCGCCGAGGCCGCTGGGCGCGATCCCGAGGCCGCGGTGCTGGTCCCCGAAGAGCATCTCGACCACGTCGCCGCCGCTCTGCCGGGGTGGGAGGCGGCCGGCGCGACGATCTACGAATGGCCGTTAGGCGTTCCGCTGCCGTCGCCGCTCGAGGACCCCGATGTCAGACCTTTCGCACCACACCAGGACAACCTGGGCCATGTGCCGGCGCTGCTGCGGGAGGAACTGCTCAGGGTGAGTTCCTGGGCCACCGTGGTGATGGCCGTGTACGCCGGCGGGGGCCCGGTGAGCTTCTGCTACGACTGCTCGACCACCGAGTCGCTGTGGGATGTTTCCATTGACACGCTGGAGCCGTACCGGGGCCGCGGGTTCGCTGTCCGCGCGGTGCGCGAGATGATCGCGCAGCTGGCGCGGCGCGGGAAGAGCCCGGTGTGGGGGGCCGCCGATGACAACGAACCCTCGCGCCGGCTGGCGGCCAAATTGGGGTTCGTTCCCGCCGATCGGCTCGCGGTGTTCACCCGATCGGGAGGCAGCGCATGAAGCCTGACCCCCGAATCGGGTTGCTGCTCGCGGTGCTGGATCAGGCCTACGGTTCGCGCAGCTGGCATGGCACGACGCTCAGGGGCGCGGTGCAGGCGGTTGATCCGGCCGAGGCGTTGTGGCGGCCGGCGCCTAACCGTCACTGCATCTGGGACCTGGTGCTACACTGCGCCTACTGGAAGTACGCGGTCAGGCGGAGACTGGCGGGGGCGGGCCGGCGCAGCTTCCCCCGATCACCGAGCAACTGGCCGCGGGTGCCTGATCGCCCGGATGAGAGGGCATGGCGGGACGATCTGGAACTGTTGGATGCCGAGCACGCGTCGCTGCGCCGAACCGTGGCCGCGATGTCGGGACGACAGCTCGACTCCCGCTCGCCGCGCGGCGCCTGGCGGAACATCGAGCAGATCCACGGCGTGGCGGCACACGACGTGTATCACACCGGGCAGATTCAGCTGCTCAAGCGACTGATGAAGCAGAGCCGGTAGTCAGCGCCGGCCCGTGGAAATCGTAAGCTTGTATCCGTCGGGATCGGTGATGCCGAAGTCCCTTTCGCCCCAGGGTTGATCTCTGGGGTCATGGTCGAGGACTCCGCCGCGGGCCTTGATATCGGAGGCCAGCTTGTCGATGTCGAGACCGGTGGTGCAGAAGATGCGCACTCCTTCGCCCTTCTTCCGGTCGCGTCCCTTGGCCCAGTCGTCCTGACCGAGGTAGAATGTGGCGGCGCCGGCCAACATCGTGGCGCCAGTGAGCTTGCCCTCCTCGCGCCATTCCTCCTTGAGGTAGCAGCCCAGCACGTCGCGGTACCACCGGATGCTGCGCTCGATGTCGTTGACCGTGAAGCCGATCCGCGTCTCGCGCAGCCTGAGGGTCTGGGGCTTCTCGCTGGTGCGGCGTTCCCGGCCGTCCCAAGCCGGCCTGAGAGCGGCGGGAGCCTGCTTTGCGACCGGTCGAGTCGCTTTCTTCTTCGTCTTCTTGGTCACCTTCTTCCGGGCGGCTTTTCTGCGAGCGGCCATCGGGTGCTCTCCAGGTGGTGAGATCGGACTTAGGCTAGCGCGCGTGCGACCTGGCCGCTAGAGGCCACGTTTGCGAGGATCGCGGTCGCGGCCGAGGCGCGCTCGACGGCCTCGAAGTCTCCGACACCTGCGACCCGGTTCCGCAGGTCGAGGTCGCCCTCGGTGGTGATGCGCGATATTTAGCGTTGCGCGTGCTGGCCCGGGCCGCCATCGTTCGCCCGACCCTTTCTGGAGCTTGTCCCGATGCCGCTGCTGCTGGTCCTGTTCGCGCTGCTCGCGACGCCCCTGGTTGCGCAGGACACGATCCGCTTCACTCCGACTGTGGGCCATCCGACGTTCGCGGTCCGCGAGCCGGTGCTGCGGGTCAGGCCCGGCACCGTCCTGATCACGAACACCATGTTCGGCGGCTACTACACGCGTGAGGGTGGGGCATTTCCGGGCGAAGTCGGGCCGATCTATGTCGAGGGCGCCACCACCAACGACATCCTGGTGGTGCGGATCATCAGGGTCCGGCCCAACTACGATCTGGCGGTCTCGCGGCTGTATTCGGATTTCGGCGGCCTGGCCACGGACAGCCGAGTCCGGCTGCTGAACGACACCATCCCGGGGCGGCGCTACCTCTGGCGACTGGACCGCGAGCGGATGACCGGAACCACCGAACTACCAGACAGTCGGATGCGCTCGGTGACGGTGGATCTGAGGCCGATGCTGGGGCGCGTGGCTGTCGCCCCGCGCGGCCAGGAGGCGTTCGGCGGACTGTGGCCCGGGGACTTTGGCGGCAACATGGACGCGCCCGAGGTGAGAGAGGGGACCACCGTCTATCTTCCGATATTCCACGACGGGGCCTACTTCTACTTCGGCGATGGCCACGCCAGGCAGGGCGAGGGCGAGGTGGCCGGCACCGGCCTGGAGACGTCGATGGACGTGGTGCTGCAGCTGGATCTGATAAGGGGCCGCCGGATCGACTGGCCGCGGCTCGAGGACGACCAATACATCATGGTAGCCGGCAGCGGCCGGCCGCTGATCGACGCATTCCGCCTGGCGCACGTGGAACTGATCGAGTGGCTGGTCGAGGAATACGGCTTCGGGCGCTGGGACGCGTACGCGCTGGTGGGGCAGGTGGCTGAGAATACCGTGGCCAACATCGTCGACCCTGCCTACACGGTGCTGGCCAAGTTCCCGAAGCGGTTCTTGCCCGCTAGGCAGGGGTCCGGGGTCGGAGGTCGGAGATCAGGGGACCCTAACAACTGACGTCACGAGAAGGAGAGAGGGGATGCCGAGGCAAGCAGCAACTGCGGTGTGGGAGGGCGGGCTGCGCGAGGGCAAGGGGAGTTTCAGTGTGGCGACCGGGACGCTGAAAGGTGTCTACTCGTTTCCGTCGCGGTTCGGCGACGGGGCTCCGGGTCAGACCAGTCCCGAGGAGCTGATTGCCGCGGCTCACGCGAGCTGCCTGTCCATGGCGTTGTCGGCGGGATTGGAGAAGGCCGGTGCCACGCCCACCCGTATCGAGACCAGGGCTGTGTGCACCATCGAGAAGGTAGGCGACGCCTTCCGCGTCACACGGATGGAGCTCACCGTCAGGGGCACCGTGCCGGGGCTGACCTTGGAGCAGTTCCGTAAGGCGGCTGCGGACGCGAAGCAGGGCTGTCCGATCTCGAATGCGCTGAGCGACAAGATCGAGGTCACTCTGGACGCGGACCTCGTTCAGTAGGCGATGAGATCGGTCCTCCTGCCGTTTGCGGTCGCGGTGCCGCTGGTGGCGCTGGCGGCGACGGCTCCGGCGCGCCGCGGGACCGTCACGATTTGCGCGGGCGGCGACGTGATGCTGGGCAGCAACATCCCGGATCGCGGCGGCGCTCCTCCCGAGCGGCCCGGGCCCTCAGCCGCCGAGCTGGAACTGCTGGTGGCGCCGCTGCGACCGCTCCTGGCGCACGCGAACGTCGTACTGCTCAACGTCGAGGGAGCGATAGGCAGCGGCCCGGCGCCGCGGAAGTGCGCTCTGCGTTCGACCAACTGCTGGGCGTTCCGGCAGCCGGTGGCAGCGGCCCGGGCGCTGCGGAGCGTGGCGCCCCACGCGGCGGTGGTCGGTAACGTCGCCAACAACCACGCGATGGACGCGGGCGAGGAGGGCTTCCGCCTGACCGCGCAGCACCTCGCCGAGGCCGGGGTGTTCGTAACCGGTAACGACACGCTTCCCACCATCGTTCCGGTACGGGACGGCGACACGATCGCGGTGCTGGGCTTCAGCACCTTCCAGGCAGGTCCCGACGCACGCGACCTCGCGGCCGTGCGGCGCCACGTCGCGCGCGCCGCGGCGCGGCACCGCAGGGTGGTTGTGACGGTGCATAACGGTGCCGAGGGATTTGGGGCGCAGCGGACGGCCGATCGCCAGGAGCTGTATCTCGGCGAAGATCGCGGCAATCCCGTTGCGTTCGCGCGCACCGCGGTGGAGGCTGGTGCCCTGCTGGTGGTGGGTCACGGCCCGCACGTGCTGCGGGCGGCAGAGTGGCGCGGCGATGCGCTGGTGTTCTATTCGCTGGGGAACCTGCTTACCAACGGGCCGTTCAGCGTGCGGGAGCCCAACGGTCGTGGAGCGATCGCGTGCGCGGAACTTCCGGATTCGGGTCCGGTGGTCAGCGGACGAGTGTGGTCCACCCGCCAGGTGCGTGCCGGACAGCTGGTGGCGGACCACGAAGCGCGCGCAGCGCGACTCATGGACTCGCTTGGTCGGCTGGATTTTCCAACGAGCGGGGCGCGAGTTGGGATGGACGGCGCGATGGCGCGAGGGCGCTAGGAAGCTCTGAACCAGGCGGCGTGCCACCCTCCGGCCAGCGGGGGTCGCCTTGCGATGCCGCCGTTGCGCGTCGACGCTGATACGCAAGGCACGACGAGCATGCCGGGTGCCGATGTCGCAAGCGGTGGCGCTGGCGTGGCTTGTGGAACCCAGGCACGGGTGCGAGCTTACAGGCCCTTCCGGCGCCGTAGCCAAGTGGTAAGGCAGAGGTCTGCAAAACCTCCATTCGGCGGTTCGAATCCGCCCGGCGCCTTTGCGCACGGTGGTGCTCGCGCACCTGAGGCCGGGCGGCTTTAGCCATCGGCGCTCGCCATTCGGCTCGGGTCAACTGGTCGAATTCGGCTCCGGCGGTGCACTTGGCGCTGGCAGGCCCTGCCCGCACAATGCCACCCATCATGCGGTGTGAGATTTCCGGTCGGTACCAGCGAAAGTCGAGCGCCCTGCTCCGCTAACGCCAATCACTTGAGCTGTCGAAACTTGACTCCGCCGCCGCAGCGCGGGCCGGCGCGGCACGATACTTGTAGTGCAGACTGCGTGGGCAGAGCGTACAAACCGTGTCGCAGGACAGCGTTTTGTGGTCGCCACCAGCTCGGCTGCGAAGTCGCACCCCTTCGAGGCGTTCGCCTCCCTGGC